>CAZGKN010000016.1:0-16035 GCA_964525915.1 uncultured Saprospiraceae bacterium
TCATCTTTCCGGTTTTGCAGACTGGACAGATGGCTATATCGATGCCGGTTTTTATAATCAACCTTAGTCGGATGAGGATGGATACTTTCGACATGGGGAGCGGCAGATATATTAAAAAGCAAAACCGGTAAATGAGTTCGAACCTCTGCGTATATTTAGCTTCATAAATTAAAAAAGCATAACACAACTAAAATGATTTTCCCCTATGGCATACCCGGGTTTCCCGATAAATCGGGACAGGCAGCCCAACTTGAAGTATTGAAACCCGGAAGTGGTTGTTTTTCTGGTGGCAAGTCGGGTATCAATACTCCTTAGAGTTGGCGGCAAGGCTAAAAGATGACACCGAATATGATAGATAAACTAAAGACATTAATGAAATTCCAAGAAATATTCGAAATGAAGAATTGGATATTAATGGATGGATGCGATGACAAACTTGACCGCTTTGGTGACTTGATAGACAACCTAAATCAGGAAGAAATTAATCTATTACTCGAATTGACCCATATGTATGAATGGATGTCGTATAATGATTATCATAATAACCTCAGACGACTTCTAAAGACGGTTTTGGAACAGCATCTTAGTGAAAAAAATCGACTAATTATTTTTCCCATTATTAAACCATCCGATGAAGAAGAAACTAAAAGTGGTCACGTTGTTATGAAAATGCTTGACAGCATAAAACCTTCAATTAATGGCTATAAACACATTTCAGTAAAAATGTTAGAATCCTTTCGTGACTTAAAACCAGAAAAGCTAAGATTGACAGAGAATGACTTCCTAATTTTGGTTGACGACTATATTGGAAGTGGAAGAACTTTAAATAAAGCATTAAACGGTATTTCAATCAATGAAACAATTAACAATAACAATTTCGCAATTCTTACAATGGCAATTCAAGAGCAAGCAAAAATTGAACTAACTAGTCAGGGGATTAACAATTACAATTCAATTGTTTTAAAAAAAGGAATTAGTGACAATTTTGTTTCACCTGAAAAAGATGTAAAAATTGAAATTATGCGAAGAATTGAGTCTAGGATTCCCAAAGTCAGACAATATAGATTTGGATATGAAAAATCTGAAGCATTGATAACATTAATGAGAACACCAAATAATACTTTTCCCATATTTTGGAAAGGTATTGTCTCGAAAGGTGAAGAGATTGAAGCACCATTTCAAAGATATTGATATTATGAATGAAAAAGAGATATACTTATTGCTCAATGCAATTAAGAAAAATACAGACATTAAGCGTCTTGTTAGAGAAGGTCTTTCATACTCAGGTATTGCTAGATTAACAAAAGATGCAATTACAAATGAACTAGTTACTTACGAAAATGACCAAATTCAATTATCTGAAAAAGGGAATCAGTTTTATGAACAAGTAAAGGACAACTATAAAAGAACAAATAAAAATGAATGGATAGAGAAAGATTTGAAAAGTCAGATACCACGTATTGACAAAAACACTATTTTTGTTCCACGTCAAAACGAGTTGACATTTTAGTTCTTTCTCAAAATATTGTATCAGTTTCGACTGATACCGGAGCCGTGAGTCACTGCTCTGTAATTGAATGGGCTTTCAAGCTCTCGGGCTTAAAAGGGGTTCCGCAGAGCTGCACCCCTTTTAAGCCCGTATTCACTAACTTGAGTGCGGGGGCTTCGCCCCCCACTCAATTAACGATTTTGAGAAATGGAATTTGAACAATACAAAGTAGCATTCGAGAAGGCAGCCTCAAATTCAGGCTACACAGAACAAAATATCAAACGTTGTTTAGATTACGCTAAGCCTCTTTTTGATAATAATGTTCCAGTTATTTACAACACATCACACTTATCATCCCTTGTTGGTTATAAAAAGACCTACATCAAAAAAGCGGTATATTATACCAAATCATTTTATAATGACTACATGATAAAGAAGAAGAACGGGAAGACCCGAACTATTTCTGAACCGTTACCTAGTTTAAAAGAAATTCAGACCTGGATTTTACAAAACATTCTTCAAAACTTAAAAGTTAGCCCTTACGCTAAGGCATATAAAAGAAAGGTTAGCATAGTTGAAAATTTGAAGTTTCATCCTAAACAGCCAAAGGTATTTACACTGGACTTAAAGGACTTCTTTCCTTCTATAAGAACCAATTCTGTTGAGCAAATTTTCAAATCTCTTGGTTATTCTGACTTAATCTCCAATTTACTCGCTAAGCTCTGCACAAAGGACAACTCTTTGCCACAAGGAGCACCGACAAGCCCCTATATTTCAAACTTATACTTTTTTCCTGCTGACAATCTAATCTCTGAATTCTGTAAAATGCATTCAATTCGATACACTAGATATGCCGATGATTTGACTTTTTCTGGCGACTTTGATGAAAATGCAGTTCTAAATTTTGTATCAGATGTAGTTAAAAATTTGGATTTGGTAATTCAACCAAAGAAAGTGAAACTAATGACACCAAACCAAAGGCAGACAGTTATAGGCATTGTAGTAAACAAAAAACCACAAGTTGTATTTCATAAGCGAAACAAGGTTAGACAAGAGATTTACTATATAAAGAAATTTGGCTTAGTTAACCATATGGAGCGGAAGGGTATAAAGAAAAGAAGTTATTTAGAACATGTATTGGGCAAAGTAAATTTCATAATTCAGGTCAACCCAACCGACACAGAGTTTAAAGAATACAAAGACTTTTTAATAAAATTGAAGAATGAAAACAACGGACAGACATAAAGCCCAGCCACCAACAGCAGTTCCTATGTAAACCGTTCTTGTTTAACTTTATTTTAACTATTTTTTTTTCGACAGAGCTCGAGTTTTTTCCATATATTTTTTTATCCGGTAAAAATCTTCAATAATTTTTACCGGGCGTGTAGAAAAAATATTGTGGAAAAAAAGGACTTTATGATTGCATAAGCGATTGGTTTAGATCCATTACAATTCAGACTCCTATAAATAGTCAGCTATTTATTCGTGCTACTACAGGTATTGGTAACGTGAATATTCCGGACATACTGAACCACCAATTCCAGAGCAAAGTGAGCCACTGGGCGAATAAAAAAGCCGGTAGATTCCGGAGTAAAGTGAGCCACTTTTTCAGTGTAATTCGATGATTGGAAAATCCGGAGCAAACTGAACCTCCCATCCTATCAGTTTGAAAACCCCTTCGCACGGACACATTATTGCCCTTACAACATAATATTCGTAGAAAACTGACAAATACCACAATAAGCAGAAAAACTAAAAAATGAGTCCGAAACTCTGCGTATATTTAGCTTCATAAATTAAAAAAGCATAACACAGCTAACATGATTTTCCCCTATGGCATACCCGGGTTCGCCCAACTTGAAGTATTGATACCTGGTAGTGATTGTTTAATTGATGGTATAGAGGGTATCAATACTCCTTAGTGATGTGTGTCATTTTAGAAAATTAATCAGTAAACTTAGAAAATTATGAGACGCCAATTTTTAAGTATGTTTTTTTCTTTGCTGTTACCAGCTCTTGGGTTTACTCAAGATAGCCTGTCCTTCACACAACAAGAGATAGTTTACGGACATAAACATGGTATGGGGTTAACCATGATAGTAGTAAAGCCAAGCAAACCAAATGGAAAAGCTATTATCAGTATTATAAGTGGTGATTGGTTTTCAAGTTACGACTTCTATCCCAGGGCACTGAATAGATCAAAAGTATTTATTAATGCTGGATATACTGTGTTTTTAACTATGCATAGTTCTACACCTATGTTTGACATAACTGAAGCTATAGCAGATATAAAAAAAGCTGTGCAGTTTGTGCGTTACAATGCATTAAGCTATGGAATTGATCCTGATAATATTGGCATCACCGGAGGCTCGTCCGGAGGGCATTTAGCTTTGTTAGTAGGCACTTCTGATGATATTCGCAATCCCAATGCTAAAGATTCAGTCGAAAAGGTATCTTCCAAAGTTCAAGCAGTTGCTGTTTTTTCGCCCCCCACCGATTTTCTGAATTGGGGAGAGCCCGGTTTTAATCCTGTTAGTCAAAAGCCATTATTAGAACAGTTAGGCTTATTAGGCGCTTTTGGATTTAAACAGTTCGACTCAACAAGATTTTTGTATACATTAATTGAGGATAAAGAAAAGATTCTCGCTATTATTAAATCTATTTCTCCAGCTGAGTTAATAACTGCTGACGATGCTCCAACCTATATCATGCATGGTGACCAGGATAAAGACGTACCACTCCAACAATCGCAATTGCTGCAAGAAAGAATGCTTGCTGAAAAAGTACCTGTTGTCTTAACTGTAATAAATGGCGCAGGTCATTCATGGAAAAACATGGATGAAGACAGAAAAGAATTTATAAAATGGTTTAATAAATACTTAAAAGTGAAATAATTATTGCGGTTAGCGTTTAAAAGCACCCATGAAACCAAATAAGATTCGACAAACGAACGCACAATATAAAGTGCTTAAACGCGTGAAGTGAAGCAGCGTTTTAAGTTTGTATTGGACTTCCTTTCCCGTTCGGGAATGCTTTGGTGGGGGAGAAGTAATAGTTATGTGTTTTCAATACGGCTGAATTTGGGTGATATAGCCAGATTTTATATATGCCGGAGTGATTATACTGGATATCCCGGAGTTAAGTGAGCCACCGATTTCGGAGTAAAGTGAACCAATATTCCTATCTATAAGAAACCCTATCAATAGGATACCTAATTACTTCTACACCATAATATTCTTAGAAAACCCCGGCAAATACTACAATAAAGAGAAGAAAAAAAATGAATCCGAAAATCTGCTTATATTTATCGTCATAATATAAAAAACAAAGCTCAGCAGAAATGATTGCCCCCTTTAGTACCCCCGGGTTTCCCGATAAATCGAGACAGGCAGCCCAAATGAAGCACCAGTCCCGTTATTCGGGACCTGTCCCGTCAATTCGGGATTGATGCCCCGGTAGTGGTTGTTTTATTGATGGTATAGAGGGTATCAATACTCCTTAGAGTTATCGGATATGCTTGTGCTTCGATTGAGCATTTATGTTAATTTCAACAGGAAAAAATAAACGAACTATAATCTAACTATATGAACCTGTTAAAATACTTTCTGTTATTACTTTTTCTATTACCTGACACCGGCTTTACCCAGGATTCGCTTCTTTTGGACAGCTTACAAAACGAACTAAAAAAATTTGAAACGCATAAATTAGAAATGCGTGGAACAACACCGGAGTTAAGTGATACCCTTAAAGCAGGTATCCTTTATAAACTGTCACGGGTCTATTGGGGAAATACTCCTGAGAAAGGGAAGGAATACGCCGGCCAATTATTAAAATTATCAGAGCAAATAGGTTTTAAAAAAGGCATTGCAAATGCGTATTTATGTTTCGGGGCAATCAATCAAAAACAAGGTAATTACAAACAGGCATTTAAGTATTGTAATAAGTCTTTAGCGTTAGCAAAATCCATTAACTATAAACTTTTACAAGCCGATGCTTTAAGTTATCTCGGATCGATTAACACTGACCAGGCTAATTATCTCGAAGCGCTGAAGAATATTTATGAAGCATTAAAAATTGCCGAAGAGATTAAAGATAAATCAAGGATTGCATCCGCCTATAATTGCCTGGGAGGCATTTATTATGAAGAGCATAATTATCCTGAAGCACTAAAAGCTTTTTCTTCCGGTTTGAAAATATCCGAAGAAATTGGTTTAAAAGAAATTGGAGGCGCCTATCTGAACGTTGGCCAGCTGCATTCTGCTATGGGAAATAATTCAGAAGCATTAAAATATTATTTAAAGGGCGTGCAGTTGCTTAAAAAAACCGGAAACAAACATTGGGAAGCGTATGGTTATGGAAATATAGGGGATTTATTGATTGAACAGGGAAAACATGAAGAGGCATTAATCTATTTAACCATGGCTGTAAAAATGCTGAAAGATTTTGGTGACCGGCCTGCATTAGGATGGTGCCTTAATAGTGTAGGGTACGTTCAGTTTAAATTGAAAAAATATCCAAAAGCAAGAAAATATATTACAGATGCGCTTAAGCTGTTAGTCGAAGCCGGAGAGGTTGGCAATATTGAATTATGTTATGAACGGTTAGCTGCCATTGACAGTGCCACCGGAAACTGGAAGTCAGCATACGAAAATCATAAAAAGTTTATACTTTATCGAGACAGTTTATTAAATGATGCAGCCGCAAAAAAAACCGCTCAAATGCAAATGCAATATAACTTTGATAAAAAAGAAGCCGAAACAAAAGCCCTCACTGATGCAGAGCTGAATAAACAAAAAATGCTGCGTAATGGTTTTGTGGGTGGCTTTGCCATTGTGCTGATTTTTGCTGGAGTGTTTTTTCGCCAGCGCAATAAAACGAAGAAAGAAAAACAGCGAAGTGATGTATTACTCCTCAATATCTTGCCCTATGAAGTAGCCGAAGAACTCAAAGAAAAAGGTACAGCCCAGGCTAAACAGTTTGATGAAGTCAGTGTGTTATTTACCGATTTTGTTGATTTTACCCAAACTGCCGAAAACCTAAGCCCGCAACAAATAGTGCAGGAGCTCAATGAATGTTTTACTGCCTTTGATAAAATCATTGAACGGAACGGCCTGGAAAAAATAAAAACCATTGGCGATGCGTATATGGCCGTTTGCGGACTGCCCACTTCTGACTCACGCCACGCACAAAACACGGTGCAAGCAGCTTTGGAGATCCGGGAGTTTATTGAAGAAAGACGAAAGCACGAACGAGTGTTTGAAGTTCGAATTGGTATCAACTCGGGAAGTGTAGTTGCCGGTATAGTTGGGATCAAAAAATTCTCATATGATATCTGGGGCGACACAGTGAATGTTGCCGCCCGAATGGAACAAAACTGCACCCCGGGAAACGTGAATATCAGCGAAAGCACTTATCAATTAGTGAAAGGCGAATTTGATTGTATTGCCCGTGGCACGATAGCTGCCAAAGGCAAAGGCGAAGTGGAAATGTATTTTGTGGAAGCTGTTTCATAGTGACAGTAGCACATCCGATAACATCCAGATTAAAAGAAATAAAAAAAGAAGGGCATTGATAGTAAAACAAACAGTGGTGCAAATAGCAAACAGTTTTGGTAATCTGAGAGTTGGAGTTCTAAACCTTTCTTTTTTACTTCTTTTATCCTCTCTTCGTTAAATCATGCAGCACGTATTACCGCCTTATTTCAACAAGTCCAGACATTATGGGCTGCATCAGTACAGTACAAAGCAAAGAGCGTCCATACCGCAAGCCCTCACAATGAGGCCACCATCCAAACCGTCTTTGAGATACTGCGGCAACTGATGAAATTGGAACCTTTTAAGAGCAGCAAATGTGACTCGCTTGAGTTTTAAATACAAAGCATCGATGCCGATGCCATCATCTTTCTCCCAATGCTTAAAAACAGAGCACCACCCAGTCAAACTACGTGGCATATCGGAATGAAAACCTCATCACCCGGCCACACTATTGCCCCTACTCCGGAATATTCGTAGAAAATCTCTGACAAATACTACAATCAACAGAAAAAACAAAAAAATGAGTCCGAAACTCTGCTTATATTTATCAGCACTATAAAGAAGAAGAATATCGATAACAGGATAATCCCCTATAGAATGACTGACAACCCTGCTATAGCCTGGGCAAATTATTTTTTTGTGGGTAGTTTTTATTTATGCCAAATCAATCGCTGATGAAGAATTCAAAAATGAAATTAGATACCATAATTGCCGTAAAAGATATTGAACAAAGTGCAAAATGGTATGCGCAGGTTTTTGGATTCCATCGAAAGGGAGATCATTTGGCTGTGTTGTATTCAGAAAATAATGAAATTGTATTGTGCCTCCATCCGTGGGAAATGGATGACCACCCATCAATGAGAAATCAAGAGATAACCCCGGGAAATGGAATAATACTCTATTTTAAAACGGATAGAATGGAAGAAATTCTGGAGAATGCCAGGAAAGTAGAAGCTAAAACAGACGAAGACATTCACCTTAATCCAAACCCGAACAAGAAGGAATTTTCAATGTTGGATCCGGATGGCTATTATATTATTGTAACAGAATATCATGAATATGAAGGTTAGATTGATTTGTGATAATCCTGTCCTTTATTCATGGAATCGCTGTGCTATTTAGGTAATTTGTACCGGTTAATACACTGAATATTTGATGCAAGTTGTCTGATAAAAACCTAAAGATTACTTACATTTATTGGGTCGGAAATAAAAGAAAGACAGCCGCAATTAATAATCCCTTTTGTGAGACCTGACAATGATGAATAATCGGAACAGGATGCCTCTTTTGGGTAGGTTATTTTTGTAAAATAATAAATACAAGGTTGATAAATTTTGACAATTAATAGAAACAAGTTAAACGTATGAATACGAAATGGCTGATGATGGGGAGTTCATTTTTTATGGGGCTCATGGGAATGTTTTTAACTTTTATGCCGGATCAGGTTTTAATAGTTCTGGGACAAATGCCAAATAGTATCTTGAATATTTGTTTGCAATTAACTGGAGCTTTATACCTGGGATTCGCAATGACAAACTGGATGGCTAAAACGCTAATAATAGGTGGTATATATGCCAGGCCATTAACTATTGGAAATTTTTTTCACTTTTTGATCGCGGGGCTTGCGTTAGTAAAACTATCTTTCATCACCACAGCAACTAACATGTATATCTATGTCTTGACAGTAATTTATTCAATTTTTGCTATTTTATTTGGTTACGTATTTATGGCTCACCCTACATATAGTCAAACTGAATAATTGTACAATTTTTACCACATCATAGTAAGGTCTTATCTATAGTTATTAAGACGGGCAGCAGCAGGCCGCTATCAGTAAGGGCACTGTCGCGTGAAGTAAGAGTTGAAGCCATTTTTCCTGAAATTGAAGAAATAGGAATACTAGCCTGCTATAGATAATTTCAAAGATGTTGAAAAAATTGTGAAAAAAAATTTGAGAAACCAATTAGTTGCGCGTATATTTGCAACCGAAAGGTTTCTTAAAAAATCTACAGACCAATGAGAAGAGATATTTTTCAGGCAGTCGCAGATCCGACAAGGCGGGCGATAATCGCGTTAATCGCATTGCGGGCTATGACACCCAATGCCATAGCCGAAAACTTCAATACAACTCGGCAAGCCGTTTCAAAGCATTTACGCATTTTGACAGAATGTGAAGTAGTCAAACAAGAGCAACAAGGTAGGGAGATTTACTATTCACTTGAGGTCAATAAAATGAAAGAGATAGACCAATGGTTGGAACAATACAGAAAGCTTTGGGAAGATCGCTTTAATCAGTTGGACAATTTATTATCAACAATCAAAAAAATAAAAAATGAGTAGTTTAAAATTTGATTTTACAGTAGATAAGAGTAAAAAAATGGTATATATCACTCGTGAATTTGATGCAGGTCTGGATTTAGTCTGGGGTGCATTTACGCAAGCCGAGTTGTTGGATCAGTGGGTCGCACCGGTACCATTTACTGCGAGGACTAAATACATGAATTTCGAGGAGGGAGGAAGACGGTTTTATGCGATGGTCAGTCCTGATGGGCAGGAGGGTTGGATAATCCAGGAATACAAATCCATTACACCAAAGACTAATTTCAAACTGTTTAATGTCTTTGCAGATAAAGATGAGAATCCCGCACCTGCCGGCTCTGACTGGGATTTTACATTTAGTGAGACAAATGGAATTACTACCGTGCAAATAACTATCTACAATGAATCCCTCGAGCGTATGGAAAGGCTGCTCGAAATGGGCTTCACGGAGGGTTATAAAGCATCATTGAGTAATTTGGATAATCTTTTGAACATGATCAGGAATAAAAGTTAATGGGATACCGTTTGTAATTGGAAGAATAATTTAATGTTTAAATTGTTAACAAAATTACAATAATTATCAATGAAAAAAATTAGTCGGATTTTTAGCATACCTGGGCCTGTTTTGATGGTTGCAATGGTTATTTTCACATCTGTGCAGCTTATCGGACAAGCTGCTCTGGAGCGTCCTGCAGATTGGGCAAAGAAAGTAGAGGGATTATCATTTAGGAACTTATATATGCTCAATGATTCAATATTCCGAAGCGAACAGCCGGATAGTTTGGAATTTGTCCAATTATATAATTACGGTATCAGGAGCATATTGAACCTGCGGGACCATCATACGGATAGGGAGGGAGCAAAGTCTGTACCACTAACACTTTATGATGTTGCGATGAATGCTAAGGCATTTACCGATGAAGAGATTGTGAAAGCGTTGAAGGTGCTGGATAAATCGCCAAAACCTGTTTTAGTGCATTGTAAACAGGGTAGTGACAGGACCGGCGTGGTACTTGCGATGTACAGGATCATTTTCCAGGGTTGGACAAAAGCGCAGGCGTTGGATGAATTAGAGCATGGTGGCTATGATTTTCACGAGAAATACGCAAATATCCCGGAATATATACGGAATGTAAACATCGGGAAGATCAAAGCTGAGATCAAGAACTAAGCCAGACTTATCCGAAACAATTTTTGTTTTTGAAATAAGATAACTATTTGTAATTTTAGTTAGATATTTCTGGAAATGGATGATTTAGCTATACTCCGATATGCACTGGCAGAATTTGCTGAGCTGGATGAACATGATTTTAATCTATCGGCTACCCATTGGAAGATAAAGACATTCAGGAAAGGCGAATTTTATAATCCTGTGGGAAATATCTGCCGTTATCTGGGTTTTATAATGGATGGCTATTTCCGGGCCTATCTCACTGATGAAGAAGGAAATGAAAAGAACATTTTTCTTTTTCTACCTCACCAGGTCGTAGTTACCTATAAGAGTTATTTGCACCAGGTACCCTGTGATTATGACACGCAAGCGCTGACGGATGCGAGAGTAGTCTGTATTACTTTAGCTGATCTCCAATCACTGTATGTCAAATCCCATGGGTGGGAGCGGTTTGGCAGACTAATTGCTGAACGGGCTTTTGATGCGGCTAATGACAGGGCTGAAAGTTTTATGTTTAAGTCCGCTGAACAGCGATATCTCGAACTTGTAAAAATGCAACCTGAGATAATTAATAATATAGCGCTTTATCACATTTCTTCTTATCTGGGAATTGCCGGTCCTTCACTCAGCCGGATTCGGAAAAGGCTCTCAGGTAAGTAATCCTATATTAACCCAGGTTAATATTTTTAGGATTTTAACCCAGGTTAAAATTTCTCAGATAAACTATACCCAATTTTGTTTCATTAATTAATCATTTAAAATTTTTAAACAATGAAAGAAATTGTAATTAGTACTGCAGAAAGAAATGCTGAACTCGTGAGAAAAGGTTATGAAGCATTTAATTCAGGAGATGTAGAAACCTTAAGTGAACTTTTTCGTAAAGATGCCATTTGGACTACTCCTGGCAAGAGTTCTGTTGCCGGTACACGTAATGGTCAGGACTCTATTTTCTCGCATTTCGGAAGATATGCTGCGGAATCAAAAGGAACCTTTAAATCTTCATTGAAGGAAATTTGCACAAACGAAGAGGGTAATGTAGTCGGCATACACCACTCTACAGGAACCCGCAATGGGAAAAAGTTGGACACAGATGTTTGCATTGTCTTTAAATTAGATGAAAATGGACAACTGATTTCCGGTACCGAATTCTTTTTCGATCTGAACAATTGGGAGGATTATTGGTCATGATAATGCATCGTTGTGCGCAAAAACCCGTTCATTATTGAACGGGTTTTTTATTTTTCTGCAATTTCACACTATAATTTTGTTCAATTATACTAAATGGACAAAGGGATGACCATCCGATTTCCTTGTTTAGCCCCTTTATCCCCTTCTGGGACAAGGAAATCAAATGGTCATTTCTAAATACGAATGGTATAATTTTGATGCATTGATTGGATATCTTCCAATTTGCAAGCGCAGATATTAGATTTACGTTTGTGGAATAATTGAATCTTTTAGTTGTTTTAAGCGTAGATTTCCTGTCTATTCAGAAATACTATACCCTGTACCAGATTCATTGTCCCGACAAATGCTGAATCCTTTTTTCTAGTTCATTCCTGGTAATTGACCTATAATAAAAAAGAGCTCCGATTTTCATCAGAACTCTTTTCGTGGGCTCACCAGGACTTGAATGCCGATTTCATCGGCACAGGCACTGGGACCCGATTTTCTAGTTCATTCCTGGTAATTGACCTAAAATAAAAAAGAGCTCCGATTTTTATCAGAACTCTTTTTGTGGGCCCACCAGGACTTGAACCTGGGACCCCCTGATTATGAGTCAGGTGCTACTAACCAACTGAGCTATAGGCCCCTCAATTCTATTGAGTGCGCAAAGGTAATTTTTTAATTTTTAATTTTAAAATCTATCGCCTGGATTTTCTTTCAATGAAGCAGGATGCATGAATCTATTCCTCTCCCGGTCCGATATCCTTAAATTTGTCTATTTCGCGGCGCTCTTTTTTTGTTGGTCTGCCAGTGCCTCTCTCTCTGAACTCAGTAGCCGGATTTGAATCAAACCAATGTTTGAGTTTATTTAGTTCGGCTTCCGGCGTATGATTGAGGTAACATTCCTGTGCGATTGGGGCGCCTACACGCTTATCAATCAGTTTTACCACCTCATAAGTGTAATTGATGTGGTCTTTTTTAAAGCGGATGATATCACCCACCTTAGTCAGATAACTGGCTTTTACCGGAGCGTCATTAGCCTGTACTTTGCCACCGGTACAGGCATCTGATGCTTGCGTACGCGTTTTATACAAACGTACAGACCAGAGCCATTTATCAATTCGGATTTTTTCAGACATGCAGAATCATTGGGGTATCTGAAAGGATTTTTTATCAAATACAGGTAATTTCATATTTAAATTTTCGAGTTCCCGGGCAATGACTTCCGCGATAAAATAATTCCGGTACCAGCGTTGGTCCACGGGAGTGATGTGCCAGGGGATTACACTTTTGTTAAAACAGTATTCATAGGCATCGATATATTGATCCCAGAGCTTTCGTTCTTCCCAGTCATTGGGATTATGCTTCCAGTTCTTATCCGGTTCATCGATCCGCTCTTTCAGTTCCTTAAGTTGCTGGTCTTTGCTGATGTGCAGATAGAATTTAAGGATCAGTGTATTATTGTCAAACTGCAATAATTGTTCGAATGCATTGATTGCCTCCATCCGCTTTACTACTCTTTCCTCATCGATCCAGTGGTGTACACGCTGAATCAATATATCCTCATAATGTGATCGGTTGAAAATCTGTATAAAGCCTTTTTCCGGTGCGAATTTATGGATACGCCACAGGAAGTCATGATCCATCTCTTCCTGGGTAGGTTTCTTAAATGCCTCTACATATAAACCTTGCGGACTGCACTCCGAAAAAACATGTTTTGTCGCCCCGTCTTTGCCACTGGCATCCAGCCCCTGAAACACGATTAGTACACTGTGCTTCTTTTCAGCGTACAGCACATGCTGGAGCTTGCCAATCTTTTTATATAGTTCTTTGCATTTCTCTTCGATATGTTCGCGCTTCACACCTTTGGGCGCCCGGGTAGATATCTTACTAAGTTTGATTAATTTTGCCATAAGTCGTTAACTTTTATAAATTCATTTCCTCAAAAATTAATTGATGATTTAAATAAATCAGAAAACTATATTACAATATTTTGGGTTATTTGTTATACATTGAATAAGCAAAATAATAATTGGACATGCAATTTACTCCTGTAGATAGAAGAACCGGATTGAGTCGTGAACAATTTAAGAAAGAGTATCACGATCTGCAAAAACCGGTAGTGCTCACTGATCTTGCTAAAGACTGGCCGGCACTACATAAATGGACCTGGGAATTTTTTAAAGAGAAATATGGCGATCTCAAAGTTCCGATGGTCGATAAGAATTTCCATAAGCCAGGCCCCGGATATATGCAGAAGCATATCATCTCATTCCGGGAATATATTGAATCTATAGAGAAAGGGCCGAGTGATATGCGGCTGTTTCTGTTCAATATATTTCAGGCGGCACCGGAGTTGAAACACGATTTTACATTTCCCACGATCATGGATGGCTTCATCACATCACTGCCATTCATGTTTTTTGGTGGTGAGACCAGTATCACTCCACTGCATTATGATATTGACTGTCCATCAAATTTTCTGACACATTTTCTGACCCGCAAACGTATCATTATGTTTGACCGTAGTCAGTCAGTCTATCTGTATCATCAGCCATTTACCGTGCAGAGTCACATGAATATCAATAATCCGGATTATGAGAACTATCCGGCGCTGAGACATGCACAGGGATATGAGGCGATCATCGGACATGGTGAGACTATCTATATCCCACCGCATTGGTGGCATTATATAGAGTATGTGGATAGCGGCTTTTCATTAGCTACCCGTGCACATGACCGGGTCTCCAATAAGTTTGTAGCGTTGAAAAACTTATTACAGCATAGTGTGATCGATCAGGGAATGAACCGGATATCCAGTGTACGTTGGCAAAACTGGAAGAAAAATGTAGCCAGAAAGAGAGCAGAGAAAGTGCTTGCAGGTTGACATTTCATGTCTGAGGTATTCTACTGGAAAATACTTTTCTTAATGTTGGCGATGGTGCTCCCAAAGTACGATAGCAGCACTTACAGCCACATTAAATGAGTGTTTGGTACCAAATTGTGGTATTTCAATCGCTGCATCCAGCAAAGGTAATGCGTCGTCACTCAAGCCTCTGACTTCATTTCCAAATACAAGCGCATACTTTTTATCAGACTGGAATTGATATTGATCTAGTGCAATGCTTTCATCCAATTGTTCGATACCGACTATGTTCCATCCTTCGGATTTAAGTTGGAGTAAACATGCTGAGGTGGATTCAAAATATTGCCAGGACATAGATTCAGTGGCCCCCAGTGCGGATTTCAATACTTCCCGTGAGTCCGGAGTGGCACTTATACCACAGAGTGCAATTTTTTCTATACCAAAAGCATCTGCGGTGCGAAAGATTGAGCCAATATTCAAACCCGAGCGGATATTGTCCAGTACCAGACAAACAGATGATTTCTGTGCTGATTTGAATGAATCAATGCTATGTCTGTCAAATGCTGAATACGGTTTACGTTTCATGTATTTATTGCTTTGTACTTAGGACACGACTGAGCTCAATGAGCCTGATTCATCTGATGCCGGATCGCTGCACCGATAAATGAGACGAATATTGGATGTGGTCGCTCTACTGTACTCTTCAATTCCGGATGAAACTGCACGCCTAAAAACCAGGGATGCCCTTCCAGCTCTACGATTTCGGCCAGACCGGTATCGGGATTGGTTCCGGTGATTTTCAGGCCGGCAGATTCCAGTTGTTCCTGATAGACATTATTGAGCTCCCAGCGATGGCGGTGCCGCTCCATGATCTCACCGGAGCCATAAGCCTGGGCTGCCAGTGAACCGTCTGCGAGGATACAGGAGTACGCACCGAGACGCATCGTGCCACCCATCTCGGTAATTGATTTCTGGCTTTCCATCAGGTCGATGACCGGAAATGGAGTATTGGGATCGACTTCGGTGGATGCCGCATTGTGCAGATTGAGAACATTCCTGGCAAACTCTATTACCGCGCATTGCATACCCAGACAAATACCAAAAAACGGTATTTTATTTTCTCTTACATAGCGTATCGCATTGAGTTTTCCCTGAATACCCCGGGAACCAAATCCGGGCGCAACCAATATACCATCAAAGTCTTGTAATAAATCCTTACAGGTTTTTTCATTGATCAACAATTCAGAATGGATGCTACTCACCTGTACATGACAGTCATTGTATGCACCGGCATGGATAAATGATTCATAGATAGACTTATACGCATCCTTGAGTTCGACGTATTTGCCGACCAAGGCAATATTGACTGTTTTGGCAGGGTTGCTCAGTTTATCCAGGAAGGTATGCCATTTGTCCATATCTGCTTCACCAAACTGGTCAATGCCGAATTTCTCCAGCACCAGCAGATCCATTTTCTGTCGCTCCAGAT
>CAZGKN010000016.1:16057-25974 GCA_964525915.1 uncultured Saprospiraceae bacterium
AGCGGGACTTCATATATCGTCCGGGCATCAATTGCTTCTATAACTGAACGCTCATCTACATTACAGAATAGCGCTAATTTAGATTTAATATCGTCACTTAGTTCGCGTTCAGTACGGCAAACGAGCACATCCGGTTGAACGCCCATACCAAGCAATTCTTTTACACTATGTTGCGTAGGTTTGGTCTTTAACTCTTGTGCAGCTTTGAGATATGGTATTAGGGTAAGATGGATAACTAATGCATTTTTCTGCCCCAGTTCCCAGCGCAACTGGCGCAGTGCCTCTACGTAAGGCAGAGATTCTCTATCACCTACTGTACCGCCGAGCTCAGTGATCACGATATCGTAATCACCACGCTGGCCGAGCAGGAGAATGCGCCGCTTGATCTCGTCAGTGATGTGTGGGATGACCTGAACTGTCTTGCCCAGGTATTTTCCTTCCCTTTCCTGATTGATGACTGTCTGATAAATGCGGCCGGTAGTGACATTATTCGCCTGACTGGTGGGCTTATTTAGAAAGCGTTCGTAGTGCCCCAGATCCAGATCGGTTTCAGCACCATCATCGGTGACATAGCACTCGCCGTGTTCATAAGGATTCAATGTGCCCGGATCGACATTGATATAAGGATCAAACTTTTGTATAGTTACTTTTAGCCCCCGTGCCTGAAGTAATTTACCCAGCGACGCTGAGATAATTCCTTTTCCGAGAGAGGAGGTCACTCCACCCGTAACAAAAATGTATTTGGTCTGCATTTTTTCTTTATTACGGGCTGTAAAGGTAAGGAAAAAGATTGAAATGTAGATTTTTTACTATTTTAGATATCAGACAAAAAATCCAGTTCGAAAAAGATACAGCTTAGTTTAGTACAAAATAGTAAAATGAAAAAGTCAACCTTTGCATCATACATTACGACCGATTTCAATGGTGGGGATAGCCATTGGTTGGCTTATAATCACAGAGTGAGAATTCTGATAGGCCTGGGGGGCATGTTGCTACCCGTATTGTTATATAGTTTTTTATTTCTGGTGAATGGTGTTACTCACCCACTCGAATCAATCAGTCATTATTACTACACCAGAGTCTCGGCAATATTCGTTGCAATTATGAGTATGATCGGTGTTTTCCTGATCGCCTATAAAGGGAAAGCGCCGATTGATTTCATCTTATCATTCATCGCGGGTGTAGCTGCCTTCGTGGTCGTATTTTTTCCCACAGGGAATATCAGCGATATATGTGGAGACCCCACAAAACCTTTTTCAGTAACAATCTTACCGTACAGCCCTTTTCGGGAAATGCTGCATTATTTTGCTGCTGGTGTGTATATTGTCTGTCTGGCATTGATGTCCTTATTTCTATTTACACGGAGCAATAGTCCAAAAAGTAATTTCAATAGAAACAAAAAGATAAGGATCTTCATTTATAAAATATGTGGAATAACAATGTTATTGACTGTGATTATTGTCTTTTTCGGCGGATATCTGGATATGATACCGGAAGATATTTACACAAAAAACCACATCACTTTTTGGATGGAAAGTCTGGCAGCTGAGAGTTTTGGATTATCCTGGTTGGTTAAGGGTGAAGCGATGTTTCATAATAGTACAATGAAGCACAGGTAATATTACTATAAATTAATTGCGCAATAATGTCAATTCAAAGTACCGTAGAACAAGAAAGATTAAATGCACATTATCAGCTACATAAGAAATGGCTCAAATGGGGACCTTACTTGTCTGAGCGCCAATGGGGGACAGTTCGTGAGGATTATAGTGACAATGGTGATGCGTGGAATTACCTGACACATGACATGGCACGATCCAAAGCCTATCGCTGGGGCGAAGACGGTATAGCCGGTATCTCGGATGATTTGCAGCGCATTTGTTTTGCTCCTGCATTTTGGAATGGAAAGGATCCAATTATTAAAGAGCGGTTATTCGGTTTGACACCCGGCTATGGTAATCATGGCGAAGATGTGAAAGAATTGTATTATTATCTGGATAATACACCTACACATTCTTACATGAAATACTTGTATAAATATCCGCATGTTGCCTTTCCCTATCAGGAATTGATCGATGTCAATCAACGCAGGAGCAAGCTGGAAACCGAGTACGAGATAGCGGATACCGGTGTGTTTGATGATGATCACTATTTCGATATCTATGTCGAATATGCGAAAAATGATGCAGAAGATATTTGTATTCGCATATCGATTTTAAATCGAAGTAAAGTTGCTGCATCATTATCAGTAATGCCTACACTCTGGTTTCGTAACCAATGGTCTTATAATCTGATCACAGATAAGCCTGAAATAACACTCATTCATGAAAGTAATCAAGGTGGAGCAGCGAGGATTGATTATCCGGGCATGGGTACCTATCATCTTTATTTTCAACAGGCTGAAGAAGTATTATTTACTGAAAATGATACGAATAATGAGCGGCTCTATCATGCTTCAAATAAAAGCCAATTTGTAAAGGATACGATTAATGATGCTGTAATAAATGGTGATTTTTCACTATTTAATGGTAAAATAAATGGGACAAAATGTGCACCTTTATATCGCATTAGTCTGGAAGGAGGTGTCAGTGTTGAGATTAGATTGCGCCTGAGTAACGTTGAGCTGGAAAATGCCTTAGGTGCATCGTTTGATCAAACTTTTGCCAGGCGGATTGGAGAAGCAGATGAATTTTATGCGCAGGTAATTCAATGTAAAGATCCCGAACTAAGTAATATACAGCGCCAGGCTTATGCTGGTTTGTTGTGGAATAAACAGTTTTACTACATTGACATTCCGACCTGGCTAAATGGTGATCCGGGAAATCCCCCACCACCCGAACAAAGAAAGCAGGGTCGGAACAGTGACTGGGAGACACTGAATAATGCAGACATCATCTCTATGCCCGATAAATGGGAGTATCCCTGGTATGCCTCATGGGACCTACCTTTCCATACGGTCGCACTGGCAGCTATTGATATCAATTTTGCTAAGGAACAACTTATATTATTGCTGCGCGAATGGTATATGAATCCTTACGGTCAGATTCCTGCGTATGAATGGGCTTTTAGTGATGTAAATCCACCGGTTCAAGCCTGGGCTGCACTTCAAATTTATAAAAAAGAAAAGACAGCTACTGGAAATGGTGATAAGGTATTTTTAGAACGGATTTTTCAGAAATTATTAATCAATTTTACCTGGTGGGTTAACCGCAAGGATAAATTCAATAATAATGTGTTCGAAGGTGGCTTCCTGGGTATGGATAATATCGGTATTTTCGATCGGAATAATATCCCTTTCAATGGTAGCCTGGAACAAGCTGATGGAACTGCCTGGATGGGGATGTATTGTCTCAATATGCTTGAAATGGCGCTCGAACTGGCTCAGGACAATAAGTCGTATGAAGATATGGCCACTAAATTCTTTGAGCACTTTACCTATATCGCTGCATCGATCAATCAGATTAGAAAGGGCTATGAAGGTGTCTGGGACGAGGAAGATGGTTTTTTCTATGATGTGCTCCGATTGCCTGATCAGAGCTTTATTCCGATCAAAGTACGCTCATTGGTAGGGCTGACTTCGCTCTTTGCGGCTCATGTCATTGATAAGGATTTATTAGAAAAGCTTCCTTCTTTCTATGGTCGCCTGAAATGGTTTGTCCGTTACAGACAAAAAAATGATGAGTATCAGGTGATAGAAGATTTTGAAGAAAATGAGAAAATACTGCTTTCATTAATACCTCAATATCGGTTGGAGAAAATACTTAAGACACTATTGGATGAAAATGAATTTCTATCCCCTGGTGGCATTCGTTCACTCTCTAAGGTTCATGAGAAACCGTATCAGATAGTGATCGATGGTGTAGCTTTTGGTTTGAATTATCAGCCGGGAGATTCTGCTTCTTCACTTTTTGGTGGCAATTCAAACTGGCGAGGGCCTGTATGGATGCCCTTCAATTTTCTTCTTTTGCAGGCACTGGAAACCTATCATAGCTATTTTGAGGATAAATGCACTGTCGAATTACCTACCGGTTCAGGGAAGAGTACTAATCTGCATCTTGTAGCAGATGATTTGCGAACGCGCCTCATTCAATTGTTTCTACCGGATGAAAATAATAATCGTCGGATCAATGGCGGAAATTCTCTGTATAATGAGAATAAATATTTTAAGGATTTAATTTTATTTTATGAATGCTTTCATGGGGATACCGGCCGTGGTCTGGGGGCGTCACATCAGACGGGATGGACAGGGCTTATTGCTGAAATAATTAGGGTAAATAATAAGTAAAAATTAAGGTAAATCAGATAAAATGATACCAGAGCACGAAGAATATATCAACCGCTGTGTGGCAATCGGTGCAGCAGCTGCCCGCGAGGGAAACTCACCTGTCGGTGCATTAATAATAAAAGACGGGATAATCATCTCAGAGGCTGGTGAGGCTAACTATACGAAGAATGATGTCACCTGTCATGCGGAGATAGATGCACTGCGCAGTACAGTCCGGAAATTAGGACGGCAGGATCTGTCTGATTGCACACTATATACCAGCCATGAACCTTGTGTGATGTGTTCGTATGTGATCCGGTTTCACCGGATTAGAAAAGTTGTTTTTCTGCATCGGGTACCCTACTTAGGTGGCGTTAGTTCGTCTATGCCCTTATTAATTTCTGTGGAAGTGCCGCCGGATTGGGGTGACAAGCCTGAAGTAATATGTATGGAGTAAGCATGAAAGAAATTCAGGTTTGCTACAGTTTATTATTTCGATAGTGTAAAGTACAGTGACTGAAGATCAACTTTTGCAGGAATATCAATACACATTTTGCATCCTGAAGTCAATTTCTCAGTTTAGTTCTGAAATTTATTTATTTTCAATTTTTATTCAGCTAAAAGTTAAGGTAAATGAAGTATCGGTTATTCATTATTCTGTTGCTAGGATTATTCATTCAAAGTATTAGCCTCGCACAATCGAAAGGCAAGACTGAAAACATAGTACTTATCCTCATTGATGGCTTGCGTTGGCAGGAGATCTTCCGGGGAGCAGAGTTTGACCTGTTGACCAATCCGAAATATAATTCAGTTGATTCGCTGGAACGGATGAAAAAATATTGGGCTGAGAATACCGATGACCGGAGGAAGAAGTTGATGCCATTTATCTGGTCGCAAATAGCGGCTAATGGTCAGCTCTACGGCAATCGTGATCTGGGCAATAAAGTGGATGTCGCCAATCCGTATTGGTTCTCTTATCCGGGCAGAGCAGAATTGCTAAGTGGATATGTTGATGAGAAAATAAATTCAAATGGATATAAGAATAACACCAATATGAATGTATTGGAATTCATTCATTCTCAGAAAGCTTATAATAATAAAGTTTGTGCATTTGCCTGTTGGACACCTGTCGGTAAGTGTCTGAATAAGGACAATAGCAAGATGATGATTAATATCCCCTGGGAAAATATAACCGGTGATCATCTGACGGAAGCTGAGATATTGGCCAATGAGATTCAACATCTGGCGCCGAAAATCCTGGGATACGGTGAACGCCTGGACTTCGAGGTGTATGCACTCGCTAAAGCTTACATACAGGCACATCATCCTAAAGTCACATATCTCGATATGGGTGATACGGATGAATATGCGCATAGTGGACACTATGATAGTTATCTGGAAGATATTCATCAGTTTGATCAGATTTTGAAGCATCTCTGGGATATGATGCAGGGAGATGCTTTTTATAAGGGGAATACCACTTTTGTGATCGTCACTGATCACGGCCGGGGCGTAGGTGCTGAATGGACCAGTCACAATTCTGATATCGCCCGGTCACAAGAAACCTGGCTAATGGTGATGGGACCGGATTCTCCGGCACTGGGCGAGGTGAAGACAGAAGGCCAGATATACCAGACACAGTATGCTGCTACAATCGCGCATTTACTCGGATTGCATTATACGGTAGATGGTCAGACAGTGGGCGAGAAAATACAGAGTGTTTCTAAATTCAAGTAATAATAGTACAATAAATCTAAATCATTGATTTAGATCAAACAGATGATTATTTCACAAAAAATCCTCTTTTGGCGATCAGACAGTGAATTTCGTCAGATTTTCAAAATCACGGATACGTGCCGAGATGTCTGCCTGATTTACATTTCTGACTCTGCCCAGAGAGAATTCTTCGACACAGAAGGAGCTCATTACTGATGCATAAACCATTGCCCGTTTGAGATTTTCAAACGATTCGTTTTCAGTCGAAGCCAGATAACCCATGAAACCTCCGGCAAAGGTATCACCGGCACCGGTAGGATCGACTACCTCTGCGATAGGAAGGGCAGGAATGGAAAAAATCTGACCTTTATGGAATATCATCGCACCATGCTCACCTTTCTTGATGATCAGATAAGCCGGACCCAGTTTATGAATTATTTGAGCAGCTTTGACGAGTGAATATTCTCCACTGAGTTGGCGAGCCTCTTCCTCATTGATCATCAGTACATCGATCTTCATCAGCACAGCTAATAAACTTTCCATCGCTACATCCATCCAGAAGTTCATCGTATCCAGCGCGATGATTTTTGGGCGATGATTCATTTGCTGCAACACATTCATTTGTATCTCAGGAGTGAGATTGCCCAACATCAGGTAAGGCGCATAGCGGAAGGATTCAGGCAATACGGGATTGAAGTCAGCCAGGACATTCAGATCAGTGATGAGTGTATCGCGGTTGTTCATGTTTTCATGATATCTGCCAGCCCAGAAAAAAGACTTCTCATTTTTGCGAATCTCAATACCTCCGGTATCAATTCCTTTACTGCGCATTTCTTCCAGCTCTATATCCGGAAAATCACCACCGATGACTGATACTATGCCCTGTGAATCGACAAAATTTGAAGCACTGTGTGCGATATAAGTGGCTGCTCCGCCAATGGCTTTTTCAGCCCGGCCCCTGGGTGTTTCGATATCATCAAATGCTACTGTTCCTACTGTAACTAACTTCATTGTTCTATGTGTTGGATTGAATCTTAAAAAGATGCAAAATTAGGTTTTTTCAGTTTCCACCCAAATAAAAGTGTGAAAGGTATAATAATGGAAGGGTCTGAAATGAAGGATTTAGATTCATTTATTGATAAATTTTTATTTTTAATTTCGTTTAAGTTCAAATTGGGCGTCAGCCTTTATCATATTTACATTACTTTTAATATAAAGAAAAAATGAGAGCAGATGAATATAATGACTTATAATATCAATGGGATCAGAGCCGGGCTGAGTAAAGGGGCGGATAAATGGTTAGAACAGGTGAATCCAGACATTATTTGTTTTCAGGAGACCAAAGCCTCGCAGGATCAAGTGGATTATAGTTATCTTACTAACCTGGGGTATGAATCTCATTGGTTTTCAGCTACAAAGAAAGGGTATTCAGGTGTAGCAACATTTAGTAAGATGACGCCGGATAGTGTGATAAAAGGCATCAATATTTTCGACTATGATGATGAAGGCAGGATTATCCGGACTGATTTCGGCGATCTGACCTTGTTTAATTGTTATTTTCCATCAGGCACCAGTGGTGATTTCCGGCAGGAGTTCAAGATGAAATTTCTGGCTGATTTTCTTCGATATATGACCCATGCGAAAGATTTGAAGAAGCACATCGTCATCGTAGGTGATTATAATATCGCGCATCAGGAAATCGATATTCATAATCCGGTGGCTAACAAGAATACCAGTGGTTTTCTCCCGGAGGAAAGGGCATGGATGACTCAATGGTTTGGTTCGGGTTTTACCGATGCGTTCAGGCTGATTCACCCGGAGGAAGTCGCCTACAGTTGGTGGTCATTCCGGGCAAATGCCCGTGCCAACAATAAAGGATGGCGCATTGATTACAGCAGTATTTCCGATGGTCTGAAACCTAATCTAAGCAAAGCACAATATTTTCCTGAAGCTACCTTTTCGGATCATTGTCCGATGATGATCAGCCTGGATTTTTAGTGTTTTCCGACGGATCTGCCTTGTTCGACACGGGAGTGATATTTATTTGTTTCGTGACCACTATATTGAATATACAGTGTAGCAAAGGCTGATGAAGCAGGAGTAGTCCATCGCTCACCACCATAAGTAACTACACCATATTTTTGTTTCCATTCCTCAGCCAACAAATTGTATTTGTTATCATTCTTAGCATTGGGGCCAAACATGAGGTATTTACTATCGTCATTCGCATTAAATGAGATCCCAAACCGGTCATCTTTAGGCATGAAGACCAATGCTCCTTTTGTTCCACTTCTAATAATGATTTGTTGCACCTTCTTGCCGCCGCTATACACGACCTTCCCTTCGCGTACAGAAGACTCACCTTCGTTCAGCGACCGCTGTAATACAATATCTTTATCGACATAAAATTGCACCTTTTTCAGTTCATCAGCTGTCAGACCTGACTGTTTATAAAATCGTTGCGTAAATACAGCGTTTCTGGAGCTACTGCAAGCGGCCAGTGTCAATGCCATCAGAATAAATAATCCATTTTTCATGCTATAAATTTAAGAGATAAACGATGATTTGCTCTATTTTACATTGATCTGATACAGGCTTTAACCGAATTTTAACCCTCCGGTGAAAGAAGTGTTAAGGACTTTTATAATTTGCTGTTCAGCCATCATCCTTTTCTGCCAAAATCTGCCGGGATCTCGCCCCAGGAGCGCGTATTCCATTTTATTATCGGATTGGAGTAAGTGTTCTTCCGCAACCATTGTTCGGCCTTTTCGATCAGCTCAAACAAAATTTTATTGGCAGTCGTGGGCGCTAATAATGTTTTCGCTTTTTTATTTCTCACCCAGGCAATGGCAGTCTGCGAATCGGAATAAATGACCATGTCGGGTTTATTTTGTGCTTTCAGAAATGCCAAACCATGTACGATAGCCAGGAATTCACCTATGTTATTGGTTCCCTCGGCAAAAGGTCCCTGAATAAAGAGTTGTTGTTTGGTCTTAGTATATACACCTCTGTATTCCATATCTCCGGGATTGCCACTGCAGGCTGCATCGACACTGATACTTTCCCATTCTATAGCGCTTGCACTGGATTTGCTTGTCTTATTGAAGCCATTAAAAGCCTCCTGCGCATCATTGTTATCTTCAAAACTCTTGTATTGTGCACCGGGAAAACCTACAACTTGTTTTTGACATTCCGGCCATGAATGATATATGCCGGGCTTATGACCGAGAAAAACAACGTAAAATTTAGATTTTTTTGATGCCATAGTATTTCAAAAGTATAGATTTCAAACAATAATCGAAAGGTAATTATACGCATTGTAAACTAAATGGAATCAGTATAAATGCTTTACCTTTGTGGCTTTAATATCAAATATTTTGGCCACACCACATTCAGTCGCATTTTATACCCTGGGATGTAAACTCAATTATTCTGAGAGTTCGGCACTTGCCCGCCAGTTTGAATCACAGGGCTATGCGGTATTGCCTTTTGATGAGGCAGCGGATATTTATGTCATCAATACATGCAGTGTCACAGAATCAGCAGACAAGAAGTGCCGCAACATAGTCCGGCAGGCACAACGCCGATCCCCGGATGCGCGCATCATAGTGACCGGTTGCTATGCACAGCTAAAACCAAAAGAGATTGCTACCATACCCGGCGTAGATATGGTATTGGGAGCTGCTGAAAAATTCAGGATTATCGAGTTTGCTGAACAAATGGTATCGTCGCCCGGCAAAGTGATTGTGAATGCCGGTGAAGTCAGTGAAGCCAATTCGTTTCATTCTTCGTTCTCTATGGGCGATCGGACCCGTTCTTTCCTGAAAGTTCAGGATGGATGTGACTACAAATGTTCATTTTGCACTATTCCACAGGCGAGAGGCGCTTCGAGAAGCAATACACTCACACAGGTGTTGGCGGATGCCCGATATATAGC
>CAZGKN010000016.1:25984-28602 GCA_964525915.1 uncultured Saprospiraceae bacterium
GGGCATCAAGGAAATAGTACTCACCGGGGTGAATTTGGGTGATTATGGCAATGGTACAGAAATCATTGAAGGCAATCGTACGACGAAAGATCATCTGTTTATCGATCTCATTCGCGCACTTGATGAAGTAGAGGGAGTCGAACGGTTTCGGATTTCATCGATCGAGCCAAATCTGCTGACTGATGAAATCATTGATTTCGTCGCAGGTAGCCGCAAATTTGTTCCCCATTTCCATATCCCGCTACAATCCGGTAGTAATGAGGTACTTGCACAGATGCGTAGAAGATATAAGCGCGAACTCTATGCTTCCCGCGTAGAACATATTCGCCGGGTCATGCCCCATTGTGCTATTGGCGTGGATGTCATCGTCGGATTTCCGGGCGAGACCGATGAATTGTTTGATGAGACTGCCCGATTCCTGCATGATCTTGATGTCAGTTATTTACACGTATTTACCTATTCAGAACGAGCAAATACACCGGCAGCAGCAATGTCAGGAAAAGTACCGGTACATATACGCAGAGCCAGGAACGAGGTGTTGAGCCACCTTTCTGCCTCCAAAAGACTTGAATTCGCCTCCCACTATGCCGATACAGTCAGAGAAGTATTATTTGAAAAAGGAAGCTCCGAGGAAACGATTGCCGGCTATACGGATAATTATATCCGCATCGAACTTCCATATCAGGCAGATTTGATCAATACAATACAACAAGTAAGGATTGGAACGGCTGACCTGGAAGGAGTATGTAGTGGTCTGTTGGAAAATGACTTTCAGCATGTGTGGTAGAGCGAGCCTTACACACAATGAAGCTGAACTGGAGGAGCGTTTTCAGTCAGATTTCTATAGTGAAGATATCGCCCGATACAATCCAATACCTTCATATAATGTAGCGCCTACACATATCCTGCCGGTCATCACTGCATTCGATCGCCGGCATTTCTTACCTGCGGCCTGGGGGTGGAATAGACAGACCACGATGCCGTTTGTCATCAATGCGCAGTTAGAAGGGATCGAGACAAAACAGATGTTTAAGAAGTATATAGATTATCAGCGATGCATCATTCCTATGGATGGGTATTATGAATGGCTGGTACTTGATGGACAAAAAATTCCCTATCGGGTTGTCTGTACCGATATGGAACTGTTTGGTGTAGCCGGATTGTTCAAGGAAGAGAAGAATGAGCTGGGTAAGACTGAATTGAGTTATGTCGTGATTACCAGACCAGCTGACCAACAGGTTGCCTGGCTCCATGCCAGAATGCCCCTGATACTGACTGAACAATGGGAAAATAAATGGCTGGATGGTGAATATGGTAAGGACTGGACCGAGATTCTTAGCGGTGATTTGCCTTATCATTTGGCAGCTTATCCGGTATCGAATCAGGTCAATTCAGTCAGAAATAATTCTGCAGATTTGATAAACAAAGTGGACAGAGTAAACTATCAACAGGGTGATTTGTTTGCCTGAATGTAAAATGAAGTTAATAGAACCAAAATACAGATTAGTTTGAGAATAGCAGCTACCATCATTAGTTACCTTTTGCATCCTTCTTTGATTGTATCGTATGCATTGTTGCTGTTTCTACTGGCTAATCCTTATATATTTGGCGTCGATCGGTTTTATCTGCAGTCACCCTTTTTTATTTCTGTTGCTTTTATGACGTTCATGCTCCCGGCGATCAATGTATTTATCATGAAAAAGATCGGACTGGTATCGAGTATCAGTCTGGAGAATGCAAAACAAAGAGTCGGACCTTATATCGCGGTAATCGTATTTTATCTATGGTTGTATCTGACCATCCGGACAAACTATGAGATTCCCGCCCTCTTCAAGTGTTTGGTTCTGGGTTCAACCATTACAGCCGGAACACTTTTTTTTGTCAATAATTTCTCAAAAGTGAGTTCGCACATGGCCGGGATGAGTGGATTGGTCATTTTTTCAATTCTATTGATTCAGCCCCAATATGGAGGTGAGACACATCTGGGCTTTATCGGCGCATGGTTTGAGACTCATCCGGCATTATTACCAGCTGTATTAGTATTTGCTACTTCCCTGGTGGCGCTTTCCAGACTGGAGCTGAAGATGCACACACGTCAGGAAATCATTGGTGGATTATTGATAGGTATTTTGTCACAAATAATTGCTTTAATTATTTATTATTGATTTTTCTAAAGATCAATTGTACACAATTCGGACAATTATTTTTTATCAATGATTAATTTTGCAATATTTAGCAGGTAGAGAAGTTCGGGTTAAGCCGGAAATATTCTACAATTAATTTCGGAATATTGTCTTGCCGGCTCTTCTTAGTTCGACAGTTTTACCCTTGCCTATGAGCTCATAATCCTTGTTTGTATAGCGGATGCCGGACCCTGTTCTTTGACCGGTAAGATTGATTTCCGGTTCATCATTTAAATAAAGTTTAGCGGTATTTGTAGTATTGTTGAACACCATACGGAGTGTGTCGCCCTGCTTATTGGTAGCCAAACTCCTCACTTTATCATCTTCATGTGTGAATATTACCTTTCCATCTTTCAATAGCTGATAATCATTCCCCTTACCATTGAGCTCATAATGCTTATTTGTGTACCAGATGCCGGAAGCAGCGGGTTGACC
>CAZGKN010000016.1:28612-40274 GCA_964525915.1 uncultured Saprospiraceae bacterium
TTCAGCAAGATGTCAGTATTGTCCAGATGGATTGCTACAGTATTCTTCTGATTATCAAACAGCATCTTCATTTCTCTGCCGGCAGAATCAACCGAATACACCGTGTCTATATTATCATCTGTAGAATCTGCAGTGGTGATCGTTATGGTATTGTCCTGTGCATCCGTGTTATCACAGGAACTATTAAAAATAGCTATCAGTAACAATCCGGAAAGGAATATCAACAATTTCTGCATCCTGAATCTGAATCTAAAATTAAACACCTATTCACCAAACGGAATATTTTACTTTACTATTGCATTCGGATGTTAAACGCAGGTTAAAGCCAATTCGTGAAGTGATGAAATGTGACGCGCTATTTACTAAAACCAATTCGACCACTTTTGAATGGAAAAACTGGTATTTTAATCTTATTTTTAGCACTAAATATCAAAGATGGAATATCAATTTATTCATTTCACCTTGCAAGATTCAATTGCCCGGATAGAATTTAACAGACCTGAAGTTTACAATTCATTTCATCAGGCAATGGCATTTGAGGTTCAGCACGCGCTGGACAGATGCAATGATGATGATGTAAGATGTGTTGTAATCACAGGTGCAGGTAAGGCATTCTGTGCCGGACAGGATCTCAATGAGGTCATAGACCCGGATGGCCCTGAACTGCAACATATAGTCAGGGATCACTATAATCCGATCATTCTAAAGATCCGTGAATTGCCAAAACCGGTAATCTGCGCAGTTAATGGTGTAGCAGCCGGTGCCGGCGCCAATATAGCGCTGTGTGGTGACCTGGTCGTGGCATCAGAAGCTGCTTCATTCGTGCAGGCATTTAGTAAGATTGGTCTGATACCGGATAGCGGAGGAACTTATTTTTTGCCCAGATTAATTGGCTTTCAGCGGGCCTCAGCATTAATGCTCACTGCGGATAAGGTAAGTGCTACAGAGGCACTTTCACTAGGTATGATTTACAATGTGTTTCATGTTGAGGCATTTAATGAAAGTGTAAATAACTTATCCCGTCAACTGGCTGATATGCCTACCTATGGAATAGCATTGACCAAACGAGCCCTGAACGAGAGTTTTCAGAATGATCTCAGTTCACAGTTAGGTGTTGAAGAGAAATTACAAACACTGGCAGGGCAATCACATGACTATAATGAAGGTGTCGCTGCTTTTTTAGAAAAAAGAAAACCCAAATTCATCGGAAAATGAAAGAAGTAAAAACAGTAGCTATCCTGGGTTCAGGTGCTATGGGGACAGGAATTGGTCAGGTTTGCGCCCAGGCAGGATTTGAAGTGATTTATTACGATACTGCTGAAAATTCGCTCGATAAGTCACAACAATCCATCCGTGAAGTGATGGAAATGCTCGTGTCTAAAGGTAAATTAAGTGATGATGAATCAACCACCGTTTTTGCCCGAATGCGCTGGGCTCATGATCTCACGGCAATCAAAGACGCTGACCTGGTCATCGAAGCTGTTTTTGAATCTTTTGAGATAAAGCGTGAGCTGTTAACAAAAGTGGAAGCTGTCGTTAGTAAATCTACCTTAATCACCTCCAATACCAGTTCACTGAGTATTACAAGACTTGCCTCAATATTGAATGATCCCGAGCGATTCTCAGGTCTGCATTTTTTCAATCCGGCTCCGGTGATGAAATTAGTAGAGATTATTCCGGCTTTACAGACTGTACAGAATACAACTGAAAGCCTGCAGCAATTTATCAGATCTACAGGAAAGACTGAGGTAATAGCAAAGGACACACCCGGATTTATCGTCAACAGACTGGCAAGGTCTTATTACTCTGAGGCTATACGTATCTATGAAGAAGGATTGGCCGGAATAGAAGAAATCGATGCAATAATGACCCAGATCGGTGGATTTCGGATGGGCCCGTTTGAGTTGATGGATTTCATTGGCCATGATGTCAATTTTGCTGTGACGCAATCAGTATTTACTTCTTTTTTCTACGATCCCCGATACAGACCTTCCTTTACTCAGCAGAAATTAGTAGAGGCTGGTTGGCTGGGCAGGAAGAGCGGACGAGGGTTTTACACTTATCCGAGGGAGATCAAGCCAATGCTAGAAGTGGATACTGATCTGGAAAAGAAGGTTTTTGAACGTATCCTCTGCATGTTGATCAATGAAGCTGCAGACGCCATTTACCTGAATGTATGTACAGCTGAAGCTGCGGATAGCGCTATGATATTGGGCGCTAATTACCCGAAAGGGCTTATCGCCTGGGGTAAGGAACTGGGTTTTACCAATGTCACCGACAGAATGACAGAGCTTAGCAGTTTTTATCGGGAAGACCGGTACAGACCCAGCCCGGGATTGATTATGCTGAGTTAAGAAAGTGCGAAGTGTCTTTTGTTATCAGGGTATTATTCCCAACTTAGAGTTTTTGAAATAATTGCCTTTTGACACCTTGTACGCCATATTCTGTTAGTAAATAGGTGCCCTGAGGAAGAGAATGAACATCCATCTGCCCCTGCGAACCTGTCTTTTCACTTTTTTGCACTAATCTGCCCTGCATATCATAAATGATGAAATAGCCGTCTGAATTATCAGACTGATAAGTAAGCTGAGCACTTGCCGGATTAGGGAACAGTTTCAGCGGATGGATAGCAAGCCTTGCTTTATTTCCTACGCTACAATAATTATTCGGATCAGTGACCAAAACGGTAGTATGGATGATGGTATCATTCCCGACCATGTCAGTAATTTTTAAATCTACAGGGTGAGTCAATACATCGCCACATTGATATTGTTTATGGAACGTCGAATCTGTATATCTGATGGATCTGATACCTGTACCTGTGTCAGTGCTTCCATCATCATAAGCCCATGGATAAATCAGTGCGGTCAACTGATCCGGCTGGATTTCAATTTCCAATGGATCCTTGATCTTTACAAAGGGCGAAGTATGATCCGCATAAGATGAATCCGTACATATGTCTAAGGGATCACTAATCTCAAGGTAAGTAGGAACTGCCGCAAAATTGTTTGCTTCATCCCATACATAGATAGTCAGTTCATTTCTTCCTACATTATAGCAACTTAAGGGTTGTACAATCTGAGTAGGATCCGGCCCAAAGGTAAATCGCAATGCTGAAGAAGGGCTGATATTATCGAAACTTGCCCTGTCAAACTGATTAGCATTTAACAAAGCAATTCCACTTGAAGGCACTACCATTGGTACTGAATTATAGACCAAGGGTGTTGGCGGTATCGTATCAATAGTGCCTATGATGTCTGTTTCCTGGTTTGTACTCAAATCTAAAAAAGTAAGACCGTATTCTGAGTTGCCAGCAGAATCGATTACATATATTTTTACTTCTATTCGATCTCCGTCTAAGTTTGTAGAAAACTTACGTAATGAATCTTCCCCTTCATAAGAAAAATAGAGCGGAGCATTCGGGTCATCATAAACAAATGAGCCTGCGTCAAAAACCCGGGCATTTAATGTAACAGAATCACCCTTTTTAAATGAGACATTCAATCCATGGAATAATACTGGCGTAGGAGTAAAAGTATTTTGACTAATGATGACTTGAGTAATCAGGAAATAAATGCAGAGCGTAGATATCAATTTCATTTTCAGTAAATTAAATTCTTAAATGTATAATATACCTGCCAGATTAGAATGATTCCGGCTGTCATATTAAATCATAGGTTAAATGGCTAAAATAACATATTTTTTCAAAAATCAGTAAGTATTACTTTGACATTTGAATACAATAAATTGCACTTGCCTTTCAATGATATTCAGTACAAAATCTATTATTTATATATTTACTAAGAATGTATTTGAGATTATTCGCCTTACTCCGTAGGAGTTCAAAATCAATAACCCGGTACAAGCGAAGCACAGTGCTGGGTAAGCTCAGATCAAAAAGGGAACTCCGAAGGTGTTCAATCATATAAAGAAGTCACTTGCAATGTTGGTGAGGGCGAACACAAGGATGACATTTGCAAACAAATAAAAACAGTTTCCACATTGAACTCCTACGGAGTTCGTGGTAGTTTATATTCTATCCTCGGGCTGCACTTCGTTTGCGCGAGGTTATTGATATTAAATACCTTCGGCATTTTAATAAAGTGAGCGTTTCAGCATATTTCCTGACTTGTATTCATTCGATTCAGTACGCTTTCAAACAATAGATAATCAATGATATATTAAATTCTTAGTTATTTTACCGAACTGAAAAGGACTAGTTGGGAGGATAAGACCATCCGACTTCCATATTTTGACACCTGTACTCCTTTTGAGACAAATAAATTAAATGATTATTGCTTAATATGAATGGTATTACCAACTTACTCCGTAGGAGTTTAAAATCAATAACCCGGTACAAGCGAAGCACAGTGCCGGGTAAGCTCAAATCAAAAAGGGAACTCCGTAGGTGTTCAATCATCTATACCAAACATAATTTATTTTGAGTATTGGATATCCTTGTCTGCCCCTTTCACTCCCGGGGCAAGGATATCCAATGTTTATTTCCTCATGCGAAAGAATTACTCAGTCTGGGAATCGGCTTTTAACTGTTCCTGAACCGATACAGAGGGATTTTACCTGTATTTTTTAAGAAAGTGGAAACAGATACTATTAAGTAATATCAGTATAAACAACCAAAATAATAGTTAATAACTGCTAATTGAGGACAGGGTACTCACTTTATCACAATCCAATACGTTATAAAGACGAAACTTATTAATTGCAAAGGGTTTAATAAAGGATTGTGAACAGGCTATCGGTAATTCAATAGCCTGTTTTTTATTTATCAGAACCGTGTTTCGATCACATAAGGCAGCATTCTGCGCCAGGTAGGCCAGTCATGGGACATGTCAGATCCCCAGATTTCCACATGTGCTGAGATTCCTTTCGAATTGAGCAGGGCTTCCATGATCTTGGTTGATTCCGGATTTTCGTAATCACCGCTTCCGGTCAGTATATGGATGTGCTTATTGGCACGCATCAGTGAAAGCTGTGCTTCATCATTCAGACCAGGCAAGTAATTGAGTGGAGAATTGAAATACACATCTTCATCAAAGTATCCTTTTGTATAATGTGTCAAATCATAATCACCACTCATGGAAATGATCCCCCCGATCAGATCCGGACGTTTGAAATAAAAGTTTGCACTGAGTAAGGCTCCCAATGATGCACCGGATACAATGATCTGAGACTCAGGAGAAGTCTTTTCGTGGATAAATGGTACTACCTCATTATACACATAATTATTAAACTGTACGTGTCTGATTGCTTTATGACGGGGTTCCATCTTATTGTTAAGCCAACTTTCAGAGTTGATGCTATTGATAGAAAAAACTTTCACCTTTCCGGCTTCAATGTATGGTTTCAGTACATCTATCATCTGAAAGCGCTCATACTCCAGATAATCTGCCGCTGCGGTAGGTAATAGTAATAATGGAAATCCAAAATGTCCGTAAACGGCGATCTCCATAAACTTATTCAATGCCGGGCTATGCCAGCCATGTATTTCTCTGTTCATTTGGCTAATTTTCGGCCAAAGATAAGCACAGTAAATAAGAGTAAGCTTATCTGTATCGTTTTTTTATGTTTGAGGAGTCAAATAGTAGGTTAATCCCGTTATTAATACAAAGGTTTTATGAAAATTCAATAGATGACGAATTTTTTAATTTAATTTGTTGTTTAAATAAGTGAAATGAAGAAGAGTATCCTGTGGGTATTATGTGTGCTTAGCTTTAGTTGTCACAATGATACAACCTCCGGAAAGCTTAAAAAACCGGAAGGGATGTGGTTGCTAAGTGAAGCAAAGCGGGATGGCAAACCCACTAAAACCTTAAAAGGATTGTTTCTGGATTTTGGTGACTCTGTGATCACATCCAATTTTACCGGAGATACACTGACTGCAGCATTTACATTTGATAAGGATTTACAGGCGATACAATATTATATGCACGACACATTCAATTATCAGATTAAGAATCTGACTGATTCGCTCCTGGAGATGAAGGCTGAGATCCGTGGCATGCCCTTTGAATTTATTTTTGTCAGGAAAGATAGTCTATGAAGTATTGGATGATGACATTTTCATTGGTCTGTGCTTTGAATTATTCACTGCAGGCTATAGATGTGAGTGTTCATATATCCAGGTATCAGCAGGAGGGCAAACCCTACATCGAAGTTTTTTATTATATCTCGAATAGTACTGTCGGTTGGTTGGATTCGGCTAAATCACAGAAAAAAGTGCAGGTAACGATGTTGCTTTATCGTCAGGATGTAGTAACACGGTATGATAAATTTGAGATTACTAATACGGCATCCCGACCGAATGATGATTTCATGACACTACAGCGGTATGCACTCGAGGCAGGTGATTACAAAGTAGTTTTTACCTGTACAGATGAATCAGATTCCAGTAATGTACGGACTCAAAGTGCGACTGTCCACATCAATTCAGCTAAACAAAGACCCACACTTTCAGACATTATCATCTATTCTGAAGCCAGACCCGTCAGTGATGTAAATACCGGTAAGCACGGTGTTTTTTATGAACAATTTCCCAATGGATATGTAAACCCTGACTGGAATTCTCTGGGATTCATGACAGAGCTCTATCACACTGATATGATTCCCGGTCCGCAAACGTATGTTCTCCTGCGAGTGAAAGGTGTAGGTGATACTCATGAGGGAAAGGTAAAGGCAAAGATCTGGATGAAACGAAAACCCAAAGCCTTTGATATCATAAAAAGTACACTCGATGTCAGTTATTATGAGTCCGGCTATTATGAACTAATGCTGGCTATAGCTGACTCGACACATCACATCATTGATTCAGCAAAGTATGTGTTTATTAAAAGTAATCCTGCCTATGATGCTCGGATAATCGCACAGGGCAATACAGATGCTGTTGCGACCTCATTTGCCGGTAAGCTTTCAAATACAGAAGTCATCTATTCGCTCAAAGCCATTTTAATGAATGTACCATTTCAGGATATCAATATGGTCAGTAGTCTGATCAATAGTGGGAATGCTACAGCCGGAGCTACATATCTGTATAATTATTACAAGAAATTGAGTCCGGTTTTTACTGATGCGTATTATACACAGTATATGGAAGTGGCAAAAGCAGTCGATCAGAAGTATAAAATAGCCGGTCGCTTTGGTTTTGAGTCTGAACGTGGTATCATCTTCATGAAATATGGCAAGCCTAATGACATTGTTAGTATCATGGATGATCCGTCAGCACCGCCGTATGAGATATGGCTCTACCATTCTATCCCACAAATAGGACAGAGTAATGTGAAATTCCTTTTTTATAATCCAAATCTGGATGGCGCAGACTATCGCCTATTGACCTCAAATGCTCGTGGGGAGAGACAGGATAAAGACTGGAAGAAAGAGCTGTACAAAAGTGCCTATAAAGAGATTCCTGCTAACACCTCTCCGGATAAGTGGGATATTGGCGAAGGCATTAATCGTCATGCAGCTGAACTGATGGAAGATCTGTAATTACATGAAATATCTATACTATATCCTGATAATCCTGGTGCTCGGTAGTGGAGGATTCCTGCTCTCAGAATGGTTACAATCCAAGCGGGAGACTAAGATCAATGCCAATGCTGAGATCGTCCTTGAAAAGATAAAGAAAGTTGCCAAGTTGGTTACGGTAGAGGCTTATTTTTCTGAAATGTATGATTATAAAGACTTTTACAGTTTTGACTGGAGTATATTCAGGAAGAAAGCACTCATCAGAGTGAGAGCTAAAGTATCCGCCGGTGTGAATCTGGAACAAGCGAAATTTACTACATTTCCCGAGCAGAAACTACTTAAGATTAGTAATATCCCGCCTGCTGCGATCATTAGCATGGACCACGATATCGATTATTATGACATCACCGAAGGTACATTCAATTCATTTAGCAAAGATGATTTTAACCGAATCAATAATGATGCAAAGACCCACATCCGCAATACTGCTGAGAAGAGCCAGATCCTGCCTCAGGCGCGTCGTCAGGCACTCGACTTGCTGCGTGGATATACGGATATTCTGGAGATTTCAGGTTGGAAGGTAGAGATTGATTCAAGTCAGTTAGTGCAGTGATTTTTTCAAATTGAGCTAAATTATTTTCCCTTTGATATTTGATTATAGAGAGTGGTGATCTGCGGTATGACCTGGTCTGGATGACTAATCTGACTTATACTTTTGCGTATTTGAAGTGGTGAAAATTCGTTTAATTTTTGTTCCATTTTTAGTATTGCAGCCGCTATGGATTCCGGATCACTTGGTGAGATTGGGAGGCTATTCTGATCATTCAGATATATAGCCGGACCATATTCTCCGGATGCAATGACCGGTAAACCCACAGCCAGCGCCTCCGCAATATGCAGGCCGAAACTTTCGAACCTTGTCGCAGTGCAATAGCAATGGCTATTGAGCAACAATTTGATAATGTTTGCTCTGTTTTGTTTTCCGCTAAATGAAACCTGAGTAGTAAGATGATTATTCACGACAAATGATTCTAATTGACTCCGCTCGGGGCCATCACCGACCAATGTGAGATGGCAGTTTAACTGACCGGAGAGGATTTTTAGTGCAGCAAGTAATTCATGTTGACCTTTGTTCTTGTCGAGGTCACTGACACAGATCAGACGGAAAGTTTCCATTGGCTGAGGAATGGGCTGAACTAAAGTTGATTCAAAAAATGCCCGGTAGACCATGTTTGGAATAAAAACAGGTGATTGTGTCGTATATTTTCCAATAGCGTCACAAAGTGCGGGGCTAACTCCTATAACCACTTCGGGCGATTTCAACCACTTTAGTTTGCTATTTGATAATGGAATATTGCTTAGCATGAGTGCTCCGATATGTTCTGTATGGATGAGTGGAATGTGGAACTTTCGGGCCAGATTGTACGCATAGGGGATAGCTGCCAGACTGTGTGAATGAAGTATTTCAGGAGCACCAAACCGAGCACAATAATCTTTAAACAGCTTTTTGTATTTGAAGAAAATGGATAACTGGTTCCATAGTTTAAACCGCGTCTTTTTTGTAGATGCAATAATCTCAGTGAATGAGCCACTTGTGTTTTCTATTGTCTGCTCTTTTTCTGCTTTCGGTGATACATGGAGCACACCTGTTTTGTAACCTGCCCGGGCTAATTCAAGTGCCTGATCTCTGACAAAACTTCCCAGATGGGATTCATTCACAGGAGCATACCAGGCGGGGATAAGGAGGATATGGGGCTTCTTTTCATTCATCCGGTGTATTCTTCCAATATTTGTGCAGTGCTTACTGTTTCGATGTTTGATTCTTTCAGGTACTGAAGTAAATCCTGGTAAGCTTGCAGGAATTTGTGATTGGTGCCACGGCTCAAATAATTGTTGTGAAATAATACTGAGACAGTAAACCCATTTGACCAGGATTGGACCATAGTTTGAAATGCCGGAACTATATCCTCGGCGCGGAAATGTTTGGCAAATGTAGTATCCATCAATACTAATGGAATACAAAGTAAATCAAGTGTTCTGCCACCGGTAAACGGGTGAAATGGATGTGCATAACTATTGCGCAATCCATAGGTCTTACTCCAGCCCAGTCCGGTATCTGTTTTGATTCCTGCTGCCTCCATTCCCTCCCAGTCTTCAGGTAATTTGTATCTGAGATAATGGTTTCGATTACTCATAGGAGCTGTGAAATCAAGCTTAATTGACTCTTCAATATAACTGTGATCAGCTGCTGATTTATGCAAGCCGGCTTCAGCCCCCTGAGAGGTGATTTCCTTTACGATTGCTGCAGCCTCCTGAAGAGTATAATCGGCATGATTAATACCCTTATAAATTCCCCGGGTGCTAAGAAAATAGAAGATTGAATGGACACCCTGTTCTTTTTCGATTTGAACTATATCATTTATAGTATTCCATAATTTGTGTTTTCGGGATAAATGACTTATCAGGTCACTGAACTTCATTTGAGATTGACCGCTGAGTATGTATTTAAGCTCACTGCGCAACCCACCATGAAGAATATCAATGTCATGTGACAGGAGTACCCGACGTCGGGGTGGAACCTGCGTTTTTTTTATTCCAAATCGTGACAAGAATGAAATAAATAATTCACTGACTTTATCCGTGTAAGGATTTTCATCCCTGGATTGAATAGAATGGTCGAAATCAAACCGGCCAAAGGCATCTTGTTTTGTAACCGGGACCTGAAACTCTTGCAGGCAATTCATCCGGTAAAATGCTTCCGCCAACGGATCACTTTGTATTGACTCTGATAGTGACGAGGCATCACTTGTCAATAGTGTGGTATATATTTTCTTGTCACAGAAGTAATTTCCAATGGACTTATCCCCCGAAAAATGAATCAGCGTATCTGTTGCAGTTTCTGACTCATCGAAGGTCAATGAAAACTGGCAGGAAATCACACGCATCAGATACCGGATGAGGCCTCTGAACTCAGAAAGTTCACTGGCGATATGATATGCGTATCGCTCAGCCAAGGTACATGAGTGTTTATTGGTCTTTAGCTACCCACTTCGACAGATCAGGGCAAGTCTGAATCCATTCAGGTTGAATTTTTACAAACGTCTTTTGCAATGTCCGGTCTTCCCAATCCTGTATCGCCTGTTGGCGTCTTAAAGCAACTGCTGAGTCTTTGATTCGTGAAAAATCACTTTGCAAATTCGCTTTATGCGGGTCTGTCCTGGAATCCAGTCGAATTACCTTATAGTATGATTCTCCATACGGATCCTTGAATTTAATAGGTGTTGACATGCTTCCTACCTTCATCGTGTCAATCGCAAAATATACATCAGGCTCCAGGTCAGAGATCTCAAAGAAATTATTCTCAGTCTTTTGATTGATCGCTCTGCCACCATTTGAAAAACTCGGGAAGTTTTTGCTTGAATATTTTTGTACAGCGTCAGCAAAAGTGAGTGTACCATCTTTTATCTGAGTGGTAATACTATCTAGTTCCCGGAGTGCTACCTGATTGTCTTCATCTGAGAGCTTCGGTCTGATCAATATATGTCGCGCATGGAAACTGTTGCCCCGTCGCTCGATCAACTGAATCAGGTGAAAACCAAACTCACTCTCGACGACCGGACTTACCTGTCCTGCCTCGAGATTGAACACTGCAGCTTCAAATTCCGGCACCATCACACCCCGTTTACTCCATCCCAGATCACCACCGGCATTTGCGCTACCATCTTCAGAGAATTTTTTTGCCATATCTTCAAAAGATTGGCCATCCTCTACTATGCGTGCCCGGATACTCTCCAGCTTGTCAATTACTTTTTGACGCTCTATTTTACTGGGTTTGGGATAGAAATTGATCTCTGAATACTCAACCTCAGCATTATAATATGGCAAACTATCGGTCGGAATAGATGAAAAATATTCCTTGACTTCAGCCGGTGTAACTTTGATGTCCTGTACTATCTTCCGCTGCATTTCTTCGGCATACATCTGGTTTTTCAGATCGGTGCGGAGATCTTCCTTCATCTCTGCCACTGACTTGCCATAGTATTGTTCAAACTGCTTGACATCATTGTGCATGAAGGACAGTACCCGGTCGATACGGGCATTTAACTGATTTTCCACCTGATCATCACTGATCTTGACAGAGTCAATCTTTGCCTGATTAGTCAACATCTCCTGGAAGAGC
>CAZGKN010000017.1:0-37198 GCA_964525915.1 uncultured Saprospiraceae bacterium
TATCGCAGCCCTGATTGGGCTGAATGTGCATAGCCCCCAATGCAATTGGGGGAAATGAATCAGAAAATCTACCAACCCTGAAAGGGTTGAATATAAGCAATTAATTTATTCAACTGCTTTCCCGGAGTTGACTGAATCCATTAATTTCCTTGGGTTTAACCCAGAGCAATGATTTTTAAACCTTTCAGGCTAGAAAAAATTGGTTATTGCTTTTATTCCAAGCTGTCACATCTTTGACTAATGAAACAGGTAATGTCCCCTTAAATTTTAATCTTTTGAACTGAATAGATAGTTACAATTTTATCGTAGTAGAGGTTATCCAAAAAAGTGAGACAAATTATAAATTCAGTCAACCTATCTACATAAAGAATAAATTCAACCCTTTTCAGGGTTGGTGGATTTGTAAATGATTTACCCCCAATTGCATTGGGGGCTATTTATATTTTGCCCTTTCAGGGCAAGTAAACAATATATTCTAAATTATTTACAGGCATTATATCTGAATTGAGCTGAATAGTTACAAATAATTGACTACTTCCAGGGCAAGTTCATTCACCTGAGCTATGTTGGGCCAGATAATTAGCAGTCCTCAATTTGGCATTTTCCTGGATATCTTTATAAAATAGATTAAAATCACCAGCGTGATAATTTTTTTGGAATGTCAGGATGAATTTTGCTTTTCCATGAACTTCAGGTTTTTTTATCCAGAGGACATTTCCGGCGATACTGGCTTGTACGATATGGGGTAACACACCCTGATCGAAATCGAATAGTACTGCACCTTTGTTTGCTTCCAGTGGGGTAAAACCGGGTTTCGTACTCCAGGAGATCGGATTGACTACATCGACCGGAGGCTCATTTTGAATGTACTTCGGTGTATAACCCTCCCGGAAGGTGCGCCATGAGCAAAAACAATTTGTCTGGCCAGCAGAATCACACAAGGGTAATTCCAGCTCGCCTTTTCTGACGGGCATACCAGCCAGATAGGCAACTACGAGTCGATCTGCAAGAGTTTTATTTTGAATCACTTTCTTTATTAGACGAATGGCATGAGTCGTGCCCTGACTATGTGAAGCTATGATAAAGGGACGGCCATGATTGTAAAAATTGAGATAGTAATAGAATGCATCCTGTACATCCTGATATGCAAAATCCAGTGCTTTCCGGGCAGCTGCTGTATCTGAAGTATAATAAGCTGATATATGCGCTTGTCTGTATCGGGGTGCATATATTTTCCCAACCTGGTTGAACAGAGAAGCCTGATACTTTATCGATCGCGAATCGGTATCTGTATTGATTTTGATATCATCGATCGGGGCATTCATACGATCGTAGATTTTCGCACCGGTATAACTGGTGGGATATAGAAAGAAAACATCTACCGGTGCATCTGCCTGCATATCCTTGCCGACTCCGCCGGGCAATAAATCAGCACTGTCTGCCTTCGTAGGCAATGCTGCCCAGTTATCCGGATTGCTGTAATCAATTATTGGTGTTTTTTGTGCATGCAGATTGGTAATTACTATACCAGCAAGCAATAGTGTAAATAGAATAGTCGAGTGTTTCATGACGTAGGAATAACTGATTTTTCCTACGGAATGTTTTATTGCCTGGTAATATTCTGCGGATTGAGCTAAATGACCTGGATTAATACATCAGTTTTAGGGATTAACTGGCCTATGGATATCAGATTGAGGTTATTTTGGTGCATCAGGCTTTCAAACTCAGTAGCAAATGAAGCATCGACAGCTACTAACAGACCGCCACTGGTCTGCGGGTCAGCTAAGATTTGTTTTTGTCGCTCACTGATGGGTCCGATTTTATGACCATAACTTGCCCAATTGCGGTTTGTACCTCCGGGGATACACCCCAGATCAAGGTAATAGGGCAGGGAAGGGATAACCGGCACACGATCAAAAATTAGTTTTGCAGATACATCGCTACCTTCACAGAGTTCGGATAGGTGGCCCAGCAAGCCAAATCCGGTTACATCGGTCATGGCTCTCACTCCGGGCATATTACCAAACAGCTCGCCCCATTTATTCAATGTGGTCATGCTCTTGAGTATGATTTCAGCATCTTCAGGCATTAATACACCTTTCTTCTGGGCAGTAGTGAGTGCACCTACACCGAGGGCCTTTGTCAGATATAGATGATTGCCGACACTGGCGCCTGTATTTTGCTTCAGGTTTGAGATATTTACCAGGCCATTTACTGCAAGACCGAATATTGGTTCCGGACAATCGATACTATGACCACCTGCTATAGTAATACCAGCCTCTGCACATACTTGTCTCGCTCCTTCCAGTACGCCCCGGGCCGCTTCAGGTGGTAGTTTGTCTATCGGCCAACCCAGAATTGCTATTGACAGTATGGGTTTACCTCCCATTGCATAGACATCACTGATGGCATTAGCGGCAGCAATTCGACCGAAATCAAAAGCATCATCCACGATCGGCATAAAAAAGTCAGTAGTTGAGATCAGCGCAGTACCATTGCCCAGGTCATAAACTGCTGCGTCATCACGGGAATCATTTCCTACCAATAAGGCTGCATCAAGTGGAACATGGGTCGAACTTTGCAATATACTATCTAATATGGCCGGGCTTATTTTGCACCCACAGCCAGCGCCGTGTGAGTATTGAGTCAGTCTGATCGGGGTTTCTTCCATTTATCGCTTAATTTTATTTATTTCTATGGTTTTTGAGTATTTCACAATTTCCCCGGCACACTTTGCCGGAAATGAATTGTCAGTAGTGATTGAATGTATAGTTTGTGGATCTCTTCTTTCTACACAGCGCAGATAAGATTTATCATAATAGACTAAAATGATTCGGATGAAATCTTCCATCTTGCCTTGCTTCAACGCTTCTAAAGCGGTTTTTGTCTGGAGCGGGCCGAGACGTTTGCTAATCCTTAGCGTTGCTTCGGCAAGAAAATCACCATCGAGCTTACCATAAGTACGACACAGAAAATCAATTCTGGCTTGCTCCGGAATATCAAGCCAGATAAGTTGTGTGGACTGCATCTGTCGCCAGATGTTATTAGGGATTATTATCTTTCCGATAGAGCGGCTTTCATCCTCTACCCAGATTTTTGATTGATCTGAATAATTGAATAATTTCAACGCCAGTTCATTTTCAAATTGTTCTTGCGTCGGCTGGATCATTCGATTCATGCTACCAAAACTGGAGCCCTGATGTTGGGCAATGTGCTCCAGATCGATTACTGACTCTCCTATTTGGGCTAACTCAGTCAAAAGCTCTGTTTTCTGTGAACCGGTACGGCCACCTAAGACCAGGAAAGGATAATCTTTTTCAAACTGCGCCAGCGCCCAGTGTCTGTATGATTTGTATCCACCTGCGAGGATCTGCACGTCAAAACCATACAAGTCAAGTGCCCATGCCATGATATTGCTTCGCATCCCTCCCCGCCAGCAATGGATAAGAATTTTTTTCTCCGGTGCAATTTGCAGCGCATCTTCGATGAAGCCACGCCATTTATGACCCGTCAGATCAAATCCAGTTAATATTGCTTGTTCCCGTCCTGCCTGCTTATATGTGGTTCCTACCTGTACCCTGTCAGCATCAGTGAGTAAAGGCAGATTAAATGCACCCGGAATATGACCTTGTTTGAATTCTGATGGGCTGCGAACATCCAGTACAGGCAATCCAGCCATCATTGGTAAGAAAGAATCAATATTTATTTCACTACTCATATTGGCAGAATGGATACAAAGGTAATCACAAAGCTAAAGATCGTAATTCAAAGCCAAGAGCTTATTTTATTTTCAATCTTCCTTTATTATAATACCATTTACCTTACCTTTGTAAATTGAACTTTTTTATATACGAAAAAATTAAATATGTCAGTAATTGCTGAATTCAATGAATACAGAAGCCGTATGAATGATCGCATATTGTCCACAGACAATACGACAATCAAGCGTTTCTGGAGCCTGGATCATCAGGCTTATCAGGATGGCGCTATCGGTGCTGAAGTAAAAGAGATGTTGGGTCTTGTGGCTTCGATGGTATTGCGCTGCGATGACTGTATTCGATATCACCTGGGTAAGTGTCACGAACAGGGCATGAGTACAGAAGCGCTGTTTGAAGTATTGGCCATTGCTAATCTGGTCGGAGGCTCGATCTGCATCCCCCATACCCGCCGTGCAGTCGAATATTGGGATGAATTGCAAAAGGAGGGATAGGTACAATGATTGATTTTGAAAAAGAGTTGAATAGTGTCCAACTGGAAGCCTGTACTTCCATTGATGGACCGGTAATGGTGATTGCAGGCCCTGGCTCCGGGAAGACACGCGTCCTTACTTATCGCATTGCATATATGTTGGAGAGAGGTATTGCTCCCTGGAATATTCTTGCCTTGACTTTTACCAATAAAGCAGCACGTGAGATGAAGGATCGTCTGGAGCGGCTGGTAGGCTCCGGTGGTCAGAAAGTGTGGGCGGGAACCTTTCACTCTATATTTGCAAAGATATTGCGCATAGAAAGTGAGAAAATAGGCTATCCATCCACTTTCACCATTTATGATACTGATGATTCAAAAAGCCTGATCAACCAGATCGTGAAGGAAATGAATCTCAACAAGGAACAATACACCACAAATCTGATACGCAACCGGATATCCTCAGCAAAGAGCCTGCTGATCTCACCGGCTGCCTATGCCGCTGATGAAGAATTAATGGAGGAAGACAGGCAGCGGGATGTGCCCCATTTGTTTAAAGTCTATGGTCAATATGCCCGACGCTGCTTCGAGTCTGGTGTGATGGATTTCGATGATTTGCTGTATAATTTCTTTCTGTTACTTCAACGCAATCCGGAAGGTGTACTGGAAAAATATCGGGATAAGTTCAAATACCTGTTGGTCGATGAATTCCAGGATACTAACTATATGCAATATGCCATTTTAAAGAAATTGGTTCGATATCCGGACAGTCCTGAAAATATCTGTATTGTGGGTGATGATGCGCAGAGTATATATGCTTTCAGAGGCGCTACTATCGATAATATTCTGGATTTCGAAAAGACATTTCGTGATGTACGGGTGGTTAAGCTCGAACAAAATTATCGTTCAGGTAAGTTTATTATTGACGCGGCCAATAATGTCATTAATAATAACACTCAGCAAATCAAGAAGAAAATCTGGACTGATAAGTCAGATAATAAAAAAATTGATGTAATCCGGGCGCTGACTGATGTGGAAGAAGCGCGGAAAGTAGTGGATAGCATCTTCGAACTGAAGAACAGAGCCCATTTGTCCAATGCCGAGATTGCAATTCTCTACCGGACCAATGCACAGAGCCGGACTTTTGAAGAGCACCTGCGGCGCAATAATATGCCTTATCGCATCTATGGGGGTATGTCTTTCTATCAAAGGAAAGAAGTCAAAGATCTCCTGGCCTATTTTCGGTTAGTTGTCAATAGTAATGATGAAGAAGCACTCAGAAGAGTCATCAATCATCCAAAACGAGGGATCGGTGACACTACGCTGGACAAACTTATTGCTTATGCCCGCGAGAATAAGATTACGGTTTGGGAAGCCATGGACAGGCCAATCTTTCCCACCCGTACACAAGGTTTGCTTTTGGAATTTAAATCTATGATTGACCAGTTACATCAGGAATCTCAGCGGGTCATGGTAGATGAGATTGCCAATAAGATTTATGTCAAATCAGGTTTATCTTCTCTCTTTCGCAATGATTCGACAGCCGAAGGCAAAAGCAGACTGGAGAATATCCAGAGTTTACTCGATGGTATCAAGGAATATGTGGAAAATGATGTCCTCGGTGAAGATGAAGAAGTGAGCGAAAAATCATTGCAGGAATACTTACAATCAATTGCATTGCTCACTGATCAGGATGTAAATCCGGAAGATAAAGACTTTATCAGTCTGATGTCGATACATGCAGCAAAAGGTCTTGAGTTTGACGCAGTCTTTGTGACAGGTATGGAAGAGAATCTTTTTCCATCCTTTTTGTCAATGGATTCACCATTAGAGATGTCGGAAGAAAGGAGATTGTTCTTTGTCGCATTGACCCGGGCACGGCATTTTCTGACGCTGACTTATGCGACCAGCCGGTTTAAGTTTGGTAAAATGGTGTATTATCAACCCTCACGCTTCCTGGATGAAGTAGGAGAACACAACCTGAAAGCACCGATTCATAAGCCTCAAAATATCGTCTATGAGCGTCAATCAAAAGCCTCAGTAGGAGGTAATTTTAATGGCAAACGAAGCGCTATACCCACTTCGGATAAATTTCAGGTCAATCCCAGCCCTACAGCAGCATTTGCTGCCGGACAAGAGGTATTACATCCACGATTTGGTAAAGGAAAGATATTGCGCATCGAGGGAAATGGTGATAATCGTATTGCTGCAATTCGATTCACACTCACAGGTGATGATGAACGTAAGATTATGCTCCGGTTTGCTAAAATGGAAGTCTTAGCTTGAGTCTAAATCAATTGAAATTTCGTTCTTTTTTAAACGCGCTGTAAGCCACTAATAAACTGAGGAAATAACAGATTCCACCCATGAAGAAGGGTGCACCGGGAAAATGAAGCGGCGCTGTAGAACGGGTAAACTGATAGAATAATCCGGTCATCAATGGCGGCCCTATGATCGTTGTCAGACTGGTGAGACTGGTCAGGGCACCCTGAAGTGCACCTTGTTCGGAAGCTGGTACCTGAGCGGAAATGACGGATTGTAAAGCAGGCCCTGCTATACCACCCAGGCAATAAGGTACAAGAAATGCAAACATCATCCAGGTCTTATCTGCAAATGCAAAGAGAAACATGCCCAGGCTATACAGCATCAGACCAATTACTATACTTTTCTTGTTGCCCAGAGTTTTGCTTGTCCAGCGGATTAAACCACCCTGCACGAGTGCAACAGTAAATCCTACCACACCCAATGAAATTCCTACCATTTTTTCATCCCAGCCAAAGCGATACATAGTGAAAAAGCTCCAATTACTATTGACTGCATGTGCTGCTATGAAAGATAAAAATATGGCGGTAGCCAATCCCTTGATCAGCGGATATTGTCGGAAGATGCGAAATGAACCTACAGGGTTGGCCCGCTTCCAGTCAAATGCACGCCGTTTTTCGAAAGGCAAGGATTCCGGAAGGATAAAATAACCATAGAGAAAATTTAACAGGCAAAGTACTGCTGCTGCCCAGAATGGTACACGCGCACCATACTGTCCTAAAATGCCACCCAGTACCGGACCTATGATAAATCCCAGACCAAATGCAGCGCCTATCATTCCAAAATTTTTGGCCCTGTTCTCTTCAGTACTGATATCCGCAATAAATGCACTGGCGGTAGTGATACTCGCTCCGGTGATGCCGGCTATAATCCGGGCAATAAACAGCCAGAGTATGGATGGTGCAATTGCCAGTATTACATAATCGATAGCAAAGCCTATCAGCGATGCCAGGATTATTGGTCTTCGGCCATACCGATCACTGAGATTGCCCAGGATAGGTGCACAGAAGAATTGCATCACTGCATAACAAAACATGATCCAGCCACCGATCCGACTTGCATCGCTTAGTCCACCATGAATGAGTTGGCTGATGAGTGCCGGCATGACCGGAATGATGATTCCCCATCCGATGATATCTACCAGCAATGTGATAAAGATAAAACCAATAGCAGCACTACGTTCTTTTGTCGCCATATTCCTAAGGATAGTGCGCAAAGCTATAAATAGTTTGAAGAAAATTTCAGGTAGTTTTTTCTTCTATCAGATCCCGAATTTAACGGATAAAAAGATAAAATAATTCACTGTTATAGCTTGGTACAGGCCAGTGCATAGACCATAGGGATTTTATTGCCGAGAGAAGCTATCCGGTATTTACCCGGGGAGAATTCTTCAGTGCCACGGAAACAGTCAAAAGGGGAATAGTCAAATTCCCTGAAACTGTCTATCTGTAATCCATTGGAGAGTAATGCGCCCAATACTTCATCCAGACTATGATTCCAGGAGATAGTAGTCGACTCAATGTCTGCATTCCTATCTGTGTATGTTCCGGTATTCTCCTCGATGATGGGATCAGTATTGAAATATGAATATTCGATCTTTGTGAAGTCATTATCCATCATCCAGACTACCGGATGAAACTCTACCAGTATAAATCGACCTCCCGGTTTGAGAAAATGACTGATCATCTGTGCCCATTTATTCATATCAGGCAACCAGCCGATGACGCCATAAGAGGTGAATATGAGGTCATATTTATCCTTCAGATGCTGATCCAGTGCATATACATCACTGCAAATGAAACGGGATGGTATCGCCAACTCTTCGGCTAATTCCCTGGCTGTGTCAATTGCCACATCCGAAAAGTCTATCCCAGTTACATCTGCGCCCATGCGGGCCAATGACAGGGTATCTTGCCCGAAGTGACATTGTAAATGCAGTACTTTCTTACCCTGAATTTCGCCCAATAAATCCAGTTCGATCGAATGTAAGCTACTTTCTCCGGTTTTAAACTGTTCTACTCTGTAAAATTCAGATCGAAGATGAACCGGTACGCGCTCATTCCATGAATCTTTGTTGTGTTTGATATACTCTTCCATTACCAACAAAAAAGAGAAGCTGCCCGTATTGGCGGACAGCTTCAGTGTATATAGATTTATAAAACGCTTATTTTGCTTTACTTAGCAGGTCCTGACCGATTTTTACATAGTCATCATTACCCCCTTGTTTAGCTAAATCAATGACTTTCTGCGCACTCATAGCAGCAGCAGCTTTGTTATTCTGCTTCAATTCTATTTTTGCTTTCAGTGTCTGGATCCAGTAAGCTTTTGGCATCTGTTCTGCAGCTTGTTTTACCCATTCATAAGCCTTATTCAGATCTTTATTATTCTCATAGTAATAACTGGCTGCCTGAAAATAGGGCTTGCTGTCTTTTGAAAATATCTTATCGATATCTGCCATGATCTTAGTATCGATATCCGTAGTTACAGTAAAACTAACTGCAGTATTATCCCAGAGTAGGAGGATGTCTGCAGATGTTGGCTTGACATTATTGATTCCGATGGTAAATGTTTCCACCTTAACCGGGAAACTCATTGGTCTGACTGTAAATCGACAAACTTCTTTTGCCGGATCATACTCGCCTACATTTCCGCCAAGTTCCAGGTCTTTGTTGAGCATTACAGTCCACATATCTTTGCCGGGAATGGTATAGAGTGAATACTTGCCTGCTTTTACATTGTGTCCCTCGATAGTGACATCATCACCAAAAGTGATAGTGGTAGAACCATTGGCACCGGTGCGCCAGATCTTACCAAAGGGCACCAAATCCCCAAATATTACCCTTCCTTTTACCCCGGGACGGGAATAATCAATTGTAATCTGTGATAATCCAAAATCCTGAGTCAACGTCTGACCCGGGCTGGGTGCCGGTGTCTTTAATTGCTGCGCATTCATAGCGGTTGTAAAACACATTGTTAATACGAGCAACATGAATAGTGTTAATTTTTTAGTAAATACCATGTTATTTTTTTTAGTTAAACGCTTTTTTGATTAAATGCAGAAACCATAGAATTGTTCTAAATAAGTCCCTTTTTGTATAAAATATTATTTTACAAGAATCGACACTTTTAGTGTATAGACAGGAGTTAAGTTTCAAGATGTGTATTTAAATAATAATATATATAATAAATTGTTTTACAGTATATAAAATATATGTATTATAATATATATATTGAATTTAAAAATTGCTTGATTATCCAAGACGTAACCGATATACTTATTTTTTACCTTAAATAGTGTCTTCTTAGTTATTTTTTCACTGTACATCTTATAATCTGAGATTTTTAACTTACTTTTGTTCATTGAAGTATCAAATAGTAACTTATCAATTTTGAATAATGCTTTCAATCGCCCAAAAAAGTGCAGCGCCTTTTCTTTATACAAGCTATTCTGCCTGGCAGAAAGATTGAAAAGTGACGGTGTTCTTTACTATAAAGCTGAGGCATTATGAATTTTTATTATAAAGAATACAGTACGGATAAACCAGAAGACAATAGCAGAGGGACGCTGATTGAATTTGGTTTGTCCCAACTAAAGAAGCTATTGGAGTATTTCGGTATTGACATTACCCTTCAACAAATCCACCCTATTTCCAATTTATTGAATCTTACCCGGGTCCCCAAAGATACAGTGATTTTAAAACAAGGTGATATTGAAAACGAAGTAAACTTTTTACTTTGTGGAAATGTCATGTATGTGCATAAGACTGAAGAAACAAGTAATGTAATTAATCTGCTCGCATCAGGCAATATTATTTCTTCTATTCCATCGATTTTAAATGGGCAAGCTGCAGATTATTCAGTTATCAGCACATCGCAATGTGCTTATCTTTCATTGAGTAAAGAACATCTCGATAATTTGTTGGAATCGCCCTGTGGTGAAAAGATTAGTCTCCTGTTTACCAAAATGATGGCTACATCTATTTATCATCAGAATCAATACAATAAGATGCTTTATCTACCCTCAGCCGAGAAAATAAGATGTCTTGAGATCAATTATCCCCAGGTATTTGACCTGTTCAGGCTCACTGACGTCGCGGCTTTTGCCGGTATGACGCTGGAGACGCTTTCCCGTACTCGTAAGAAGATGAGTTCTGTCGATGTGGAGCCTTGCTTTAGCATCTTTGCGAAAAAGCAACTGTCAGAGTAATTTTTCTTACTAATTCAAAGTATTTCATCCTTTCTGATATTGGCAGAGAATGCGCTATAATCTTTATCTTTACGACCAGACGATCATCACTAAATCCATAAAACTATGAAGAAAATAATTTTGTCCCTGTTTATTATCCTCACTTACCTCGCTACACCAATTTTTGCCGGTGAAGGCATGTGGCTGCCATTGCTCCTGAAGCAACTCAATGAAAAGGAGATGCAGGCAATGGGGATGAAGATCACCGCAGAAGATATCTATAGCATCAATAAAGGTAGTCTGAAAGATGCGATCGTCCAATTCGGTGGTGGTTGCACTGCGTCATTGATTAGTAATTCCGGTTTATTGCTGACAAATCATCATTGTGGATTCAGTCAGATACAGCAACACTCCACGCTCGAGCATAATTACGTAGAGGACGGTTTCTGGTCTGTATCCCGTGAGGACGAACGGGCCTGCCCCGGACTTACGGTTATGTTTATCGTAAGTATGGAGGAAGTTACCGGTGATGTATTGAAAGGTGTCACACCGGACATGAATATGCGTGAACGTCAGTCTGCGATCGATAAGAATATTGCTGCACTAAGTAAGACTTATAAGCGGCTGGATGATCAGGATATATTGGTTCGTTCATTTTATCAGGGCAATCAGTATTATCTTTTTGTGACAGAGACATATAGGGATGTCAGACTGGTAGGAGCACCGCCTTCATCTATCGGGAATTTCGGTGTGGATACGGACAATTGGGTCTGGCCACGGCATACCGGCGATTTTTCATTGTTTCGGATTTATGCAGGTAAGAATAACCGGCCGGCAGATTACTCACCAGACAATAAACCCTATATACCTAAGCACTATCTCCCTGTATCGCTGGATGGGATCGAAGCGGGAGACTTTACGATGGTCTTTGGTTTTCCGGGACGCACCAATGAATACCTGCCTTCTTCCTCACTGGAGCAGACTGAGGATCTGCACAATCCTGCCCGGATAGCCATCAGAGGCAAGGTACTGGAGATCATGCATAAATATATGACTCAGGATGAATCAATTAAGTTAAAATATGTGACAAAAGCAGCACGGGTGGCTAACTTCTGGAAGAAAATGCAAGGCGAGTCTGAGGGATTGAAGCGTACGCATGCCATCGACAAGCGCTTAGCTTATGAAAATGAGTTTACCAAAGCTATCAATGCTAATCCATCTTTACAGAAGAAGTACAGTGCGATCTTACCAGAAATAAAAGCAGCAGTTAAAAAAGCTGACCAATGGGTGGTCATACAAGTATATGCATCGGAGTTGATGGGTAATATTGAGCTGCTCCGGCAAGCCCGGCGAGCTGATAAGCTGCTGAATGTGTATGAAAATAATAACACGCAGGATTTTGATAATGAACGACGAAAGTTACTGGAATCACAGGCAGGATTTTTTAAAAACTATGTATTAGCTATAGACAGAGATATTTTCAGGGATATCGTGAAAATGTATGTTCAGCAGACCGGCGCACAGTACAATTTTCCTGCATTGGAAAAAATGGGCCCGACAACTGAACGATGGGATGATGAAGTAAATAAAATGTACGACAATTCACTTTTCGCTCATCCTGAGAAGATGGCCTCACTCGCGGACTTATCACCTGATGTGGTAGTGTCTCAGATAAAGAATGATCCGGCTTATCAGTTTAGCCATGACTTAATTACAATGTATAATGAGAAAGTAGTCGCACAGGCTGATGCAGGTGCAGATGTGATAGATAGCCTGATGACCATCTACATGAGGGCACAAATGGAAGCTTTCCCAAAGCGGCGGTTTTATCCGGATGCCAACAGTACACTTCGGGTTACTTATGGAAAGGTGAATGGGTATAAACCCAGAGACGCGGTCGAATATTTGCCGCAGACTTTTCTCGATGGTGTAATGGAGAAATATAAGCCCGGCGATTATGAGTTTGATGTTTCACCGAAGTTGATTGAACTATACCAGAAGAAAGATTTTGGTCCTTATGGTGTCAATGGTAAGATGCCGGTATGTTTTATTGCATCCAATCACACTACCGGAGGAAATAGTGGTTCGCCGGTCATAGATGCGTATGGCAATCTGATAGGTCTTAATTTTGACCGGACTTGGGAAGGTACTATGAGCGATTTGAACTATGATGTCAGTCTGTGCCGCAATATTATGGTAGATGCCCGATATCTTTTGTTTATCATTGATAAGATCGGCGGGGCAAAGCGACTCGTGGATGAAATGACACTGGTACACCCAAAAGCCAAGGTAAAAAAGAAGAAAAAGTAAAATATGCATTCGATTATTCGATGGAATTTGCCGGGAGTTCTTATTCTTTTATGTGGCATTGCTTTATTGCAATCTTGTAAAAGTGTCAATAAATCTCAGCATGTAACGCGACAATTTTCTTTTCTGGAAGGCCGGTGGAAAGCCTCAGAAGATGGATTGGATGTTTTTGAAAGCTGGAGTTATGACAAGAACAATGTACTTTCCGCGCATACGGTCACACTGCAGGACAATAATGATACACTGAGTGATGAACGCGCATCATTGCTGTCTTCAGGAAAAGGATTTATTTATCGCCTGCGTAATCTTGATCTGGGGTCTGAGATCTCGGCTGATTATCCGGTGATTAGCTATACTGATACATCCTTCGTATGTGAAAACCGCATGTTGGATTTCCCGTTGCGTATTTCGTACATCCGGCTTTCTGCTGACCGGATGAAAATGATAGCGGATGATGGCAGCACTCCTCCCCTGGAAAGTTATGAGTTCTTATTTGTCAGGGTAAAAAATAAATAATCCGGGTTTAAGATCGCTTATTTTGGTTTTTAGAACGGATGATTTTATTTATCCGAGTATTGGTCTGCCATTCAGATAGTGCGATTCTGAATAATTCACCGAAAATAAAAATTAAAATAGCACCGATAAATACAATATTGCGGATACGTGCTATCGTAGGATCCAAATCATCATAAAACGGCCAGATAACCAACAGTTCAAAAACCATCAACACGATAGTTGTCAAAAGTCCGGAGATATAGAAAACCCGTGTAGGTGTGACGAGCAACAAACTTTTCCTCAGTAAAATCTGCCGGTAGAAATGCCGGATTTCCTGATCTTCCGGTTCGATATACAGCAATTGTAAGGCCAGACTTTCTGCTTCCTCGATCTTACCGGTATGAAACAAAGCCATAGCCTTTTTTGCCAACAGATTGAAATAAATATCGAAATCAAAAAGGCGGTTCATTTCTTCATCCAGTGATAGTTCTATAGTATCATCGAGATGTACCAGCAGTTCCCGGTACTTTTCCATCGCGTACAGTGCTTCGATATAACAGACCTGGATCTTGAACTGATATTCAGGCTCCATATTGCTGATCTCATCTCTGTAATCTTCATAGAAATGCACAATATCCCTATATGACCCCGGTCTGATGGTCAGAAATCCTGCATAGAGCGTCGTACTATTGACAGTCGAGATCTTCATAGTGCCCTCAGCGAATACAATACCGGTCTGGACGGGCTTGCATCCAATTGAATGTTTATTGTCTGTAAATTTAATAAATAAAATCCATCTTTTATATCATCATTGACATAGATTAACTCTGTGATGGTGTTCATCAACCTGTCAGTCCTGTGAGGTAAACCCCAAAAAGCCTTGTGCGCTGCTAATTTTCCGCCATCTTCCTCTCTGTCCACACTGGGAAGGTCACACAACAAATGATGTATCCCGGCGTCGGTAATGAACTCAATGGCTTCTGAAGTAAAATAGGGGGGATTGGTTCCACTGTATAGCTTATGTAGTTTCTCAGCATCATTGGGTAGTGTACGAATTATCAGAGCATCTTCTCCTGTATGCTGCCAGAGTTGTTCCAGATGAAACCGGTCAATTACCCGATCGCCATTCTCTAATTGTATGGGATAAACACTGACTAATTGTGCCAGATGAAATGCGTTGCGAAATTGCTCGTTGATATAATATTTTCCAGCAGTGATATGACCCAGACATTCAGTATGTGTCCCATTCCCATGTGGATTGAGCGCTACATTGTAGAAATTTACTGAACTGCCTTCAGCTATACTGCCTACAAAAGCTCCTGAACGATAGGGTGTAATTTTGAAAAGTGGTGCATAGAAAGCATTTACTTGTGGAAATGCATCAGTCAGTGGAATTGAGATATCAAGAGGATTCGACATATCGGATTCATATTGCTGGCCCTCGATATTCAGACTTACTCTCATCCTTCTTCTTTTTGTTTTACGATCAGACAACGATGATTTTCAAGTGGCAAGTATCCGTACTCATAGCAGAAAAAATACATTTGCCCATTCTTATTCGTGATGTGATGGGTATTGTATTTGAAGTCAAAACCTGATTTATTTAATTTTTCTTCAGTGACCGTAACCATTTTTTCATCCTCCGGTAAGAGTGACGCTAAAATTCTCCTATTCTTCGAGAGGGTGTAGTTAATCTTTCGGATTAAATTATTGGCTGCGCTTTTCAGTTTATTATTGTACGCATTGCGGCAATAATCATCACAAAACTTTTTGTCAGCCCGGCCTTGTAAGGTTTTATTGCAGTTCAGACAGTTCTTAACCAATGTGTTCATCGTGGGTAACATTTGAGTGAATAAATAAAGTTACCCTGCAAAATACAAAGAATTCGGCTTACACAGGTTGTTTTATTTGTTTCAAACAAAATTGACTTATTTTTAATTAATTCAATCACTCTAAAGCTTTATTACTACAAATTGCGCTCCAAATATTTTGCCGGATTATTGATTAATAAAAAAACGGCGAAACAAATTCTTGTCTCGCCGTTAACCTATTGGAATGCTAACAATTATAATTATTGTGTCAATTTGACTTTTGTATAAGGACAATATTCATTTTGCTCCATTGTCTCTCAACCAATTCAAATTTTTATTACATTCGTTCACCAGTGCCGGATCTTGTTTCCGGAGCTTTGTTAGATCTTTCACCACTGCCGGATTTTCTATTGGACTCTGATCTTCTTTCTGATCTTTCAGTAGCACGTTGTTCACGCTGTGCGGTCCTTCTTTCTGCTCTGGTATTTTGTTTTTCAACAGGCATCTGCCTTTCAGTCCGGTTCATAGCCGGTTTCTGTTCGGTCATCGGGCTGGAGGCGGAAGGTACATTGGATTGTGTTTTCCCAGGTAGTCTGTCAGAGGTGCTTTGTTGTCTGGCAGAGCTACCGGTTTGTGAACCCGGCTCAGATGATCTGCGATCCACAGAACTGCTTCTGCGCTCAGCTTGGCTTTGCACAGCCGGTGGCCTATCCACTGGATTACTGCTGACTGAACCCTGTCTTGCACCTGATTGCTTCCCGGTATCGATGCTTCGGTCTGTCCTGACAGTAGTTGCCCGATCTTTACCTGCTGTTGTAGTTTGGCCATTTGCAGTAGTTCGGGCAGTATTACTCTTAGGTGCTTCATAGATTCTGAACTTACCTGTGGAGACTACATATTTCGCGCGCTCAGTACGGTAAACATTGATCTTAGTACCATAATTTTTCTGCACTACTACAGTAGTTGCTCTATGTGGCTCATAGAAGTTTCGAACATTGATAATTACCGGACGATTGATAATCACGAAGTTAGTATGATAGTGGCTGCATCCATGATAGAAATCATTCCAGCCATAAGGCCTCCAGGGTCTGTACCAGACGGGAGTAGAATGCCACACCCATGGCGAAGAATAGACGACATAAGTAGGAGCATAGATATAGCGGATTATTGGCCAGTCCCAGCTATTGTAATAGGCATTTCGCCGCCGAAAATAGTCTCCACTATATTTGTACTGATTATTGTAACCGTACCAGGCATCATTATAATCAGGGCTGCGCGGCTCTACGATTACATTTTCACCATAGATATCTTCATCACCTACGATCTGGATGAGTACCTCATCTCTGTTCTTTTTTTCAATTTCAATAACAGCTATATCCTGAACTTCACCGGGTCCTAATACAGCCTGTAATACTACTGCATGTTCGCTACGCTGCATCATATCCCGGACACGGACATAATCGATATAACCATCCTGATTGAGGTCCAGATTATTCACATAATTGCGTTGGTCATTCAATGCCTTTTCAAATCCATCGGGAGAAGAGGATTGCCTGAATAGTTCCAACGCTCCCTCCAGACTGAAATTATCACCGGGCAGGCCGGTATTGTATTGTGGATATGGATTCCCAGAGTCACCATAAGAATTATTATCATAATCCTGTGCCATTGATGGAATGGTGATCATCAGGGAAAATAAAAACAGTAATACAACTGCTTTGCCTTCCATTTTTCTGGTTTTGATTTCCAATACGTTTTTCATCACTTTTGCTTTTTATTATTTCGATAACGTACATGATTAGACACACGTTTGAGTCTTTGGCTGAAAGTATATTTAATAATTCTGTGAATTGTTAATAAAATAAGACATAGATAAAGTCTTGAAAAGGGATAAATAAATAGTTGAATGAGTGGGACTGTGCATTATCATTAGCTTTTTGCCTGATATGTCCGGATACATTTATCATTTAGCAGAAGAAATTGTATTAACGAATTCGAATATTTTCTTAAAATTATACTTCAATACTATTTTAAAAATGAGTGTAATCTTCAGAATTCTGTTTCTAATCCTTTACCTGTCTCCTGTAATCCTGACTGGACAATCCAATCAACCTGTTCGCATCATGATTGAACAGTATAGTGCAGATAAACAAATGTTTTATGCCAAATACAATCTGCATCGGGGCCATGACTACCTGCATCGGATGAATGCATTGATGGAGGACTGGATGGATAAGGTAAAGGAGGTCAACTATAAGACGCTCAATGCTGAGGATAAACTGGATCTGTTACTGCTGCGCAGGCAAATCGGGCTGGATAAGAATCAATATATGCAGTTGGAAAAAGATCTACCCTTAGTTCACCGGTATTTACCTTTCGAAGAAGTAATCGCTGATTTTGAACGATTGCGCAGAAGTGGGCACAGAGCTCGGCCGGCTGAATGGGCAGTCCGTTTTGCTGATCTGGAGACAGCGATTCCTGCCACTGTGAATAGACTGGAATCAGCGATTGCTGATACTTCGATCCGGCCATCATTGAATGATTTGGCTGCATTACAGGCGGCCAGCCGGGAACTGCTGCAGGCCTTTAAGTATTCGCGAAGCTTTTATATCGGGTATGATACATTGTTCACCAGGGCTTGTAAACCGGGCTGTGACTCGGTCATCTCTTCGCTGAGTATTCTTTCAGATTCGCTGGACAATTGGCGATCGTCAAAAGTCTATGCGATGGATGCCTCCGGTATTAACGGCACACCCATCGGATATGCAGCCTTTGCTGCTGCCCTCCACGATCAGATGATTCCATACAGTCCTGATCAGTTGATTGATTGGGCTGAAGAGCAGATGGCCTGGTGCACAGCCGAGGCAAAAAAAGCCGCAGCAGAAATGGGCTTTGGCGATGACTGGAAAGCGGCACTGGATAAGACAAAACAGGATTATGTGCCGATGGGTTTCCAGCCGACACTGGTAGTCAATCTGGCTGATGAAGCGATTGATTTTATAGAACAAAAGAAGCTAATAACGATTCCTGAACTGGCGAAAGAAGGTTGGTACATGCGAATGCTGACACCGAAGGAGCAAAAATATGCACCTTTTTTTCTAGGGGGCGATCAAATACTCATTGCTTATCCACACGAGGATATGAGTGAGGAAGAGCGCCTGATGTGTATGCGTGGTAATAACCGGCATTTTACGAGGGCAGTAGTATTCCATGAGTTGATTCCCGGGCACAATCTGCAATATTTCTATGGTGAGCGATATCATCCCTACCGTCAGATGTTTGGCACACCTTTCTGGACGGAAGGATGGGCCGTATATTGGGAGCTAACGATGTCTCAGAATGGATTCGCACGGACACCACAGGAACGGCTGGGCATGTTGTTCTGGCGAATGCACCGCTGTGCGCGGATCATTTTTTCTACCCGTTATCATACAGGACAGTGGACACCTCAGCAGTGTATTGACTTTCTGGTCGATCATGTAGGACATGAAAGAGAAAATGCGATTGCTGAAGTCCGGCGTTCATTTTCCGGAGGGTACGGACCATTGTACCAGATTGGATACCTGACAGGAGCTATGCAGTTTATAGCGCTCCATCATGAGTTTGTCGATAGTGGTCGTATGAGCAATATTGCCTTTCACAAAAAGATTCTTGAAGCCGGCCCTATGCCGGTAGCGCTGGTAAGAGAAATGTTATCGGGGATGGAGAATGATAAAGAAACGCTAACACCATGGTACTTTCTCGAATAAAAAATATCCTTTTCGTTGGGATATTTTTGTGTGCCGGGTTTGCCTGCAGGAAAGATATTATGATTCCGAAGCCGCTTCCTTTCTATACAGGCGCAGATGTGAGTTGGCTTACTGAGATGGAGGCTAGTGGAAAGAAATTTTTATCCCGTGAAAATGTGCCTACTGACCTCTTTGCATTACTTAAGACTTACCACATGGATGTTATCCGGCTTAGAATCTGGGTGGATCCACCGGATGGATACAACAGTCTGCAGGATGTATTGGCCAAAGCGCAACGAGCGCAGCAGGCGGGTTTTGAGATCATGCTCGACTTCCACTACAGTGATTCCTGGGCCGACCCCGGTAAACAGAATAAGCCTGCCCGATGGGCGAATACAACATTACCCGCACTTGCAGATTCCGTCAGAGAATATACAGTCGCGACACTGAATGCTTTTAAAACAAAGGGTTTAAATATCTCCTGGGTACAGATCGGTAATGAAATTAATGATGGCCTTTTGTGGCCGGAGGGGCGGGCTACCACTTCCTTTACGAACCTGACCCAACTCACTAATGAAGGATATACCGCAGTCAAGAAGGTCATGCCTGCCACACCGGTTATCATTCATCTCTCAGATGGAGATAAGATGGACCTTTTTAAATGGTTTTTCACTAATTTCTTCAAAGCAGGCGGTAAATGCGATGTGATTGGTCTTTCACTGTATCCGACAGTAGAAAATTGGAAAGAAACTGTTGAAAAATACAAACAAAATGCGCAATATATTATTAATGAGTTTCATCGGCCGGTATATCTGGTAGAATTTGGAATGCCCCATGATGCGCCGACAGATACGTATTATGCGATCAGGGATTTATATTCTCTTAGAGAAGCACTTAAGGACAATTTTCTGGGCATGTTGTACTGGGAACCGGAGTGCTATGCCGGCTGGAAAGGCTATACCAAAGGCGCCTTTGACGATAATGGCGTACCGACAGCAGCTTTAGATGCTTTTTTAGTGACGGAATAAGTTCAGGCTAAGCAGTTCCTAAATTCATTGGGAATCTGAATACAATTTTGATTCTTCCATATTTAGTAGTATATTTACAAAGAATTGAATTAAATAACTGAGAAAATGAAAATTGCTTACAAAAAGAGACGGATTAGAGCTTCGCTTTTTGTTGCGTTGCTTTGGATTAGCTGGATCGTAATAGAGATTTTCGCCTTTGATTTGCTCAGTAATCGCATTGAATTCATCGGTGACCTGCTTATTTTAATGCCATTTTTTGTAATGTACTTTTATCAGATGTACTATAATTATCTGACAATAGAGAATGATCAGATAAATGTAGGCGGACCCTTAGGTAAGTCCTTAGTATGCTCAGAAGTAACGCAAATCCGGAAGTATGCCGGTGATTACTTCCTGAAGGCAGGCAATAAAGAACTCAAAATCAGTTCACAAATGATGGATGCAGATTCTATCCCCTTAGTGGAAGATGAGTTGAAAAAGCTCAATGCCGAGTGGTCATATAGTGGCGTCTTCGCTAATTAGCGATGAATATTAGCTTGGGAAGAAATCTGAGGTGGGGTATTTATATTGTTTTAGGAGTAAAAGAGGGCGCAAATAATTATTGCGCTATAAATTTTTAATTTGATTTATTTCAGCTGCTAATAATGGGATGTTTTTTTGAATAATTCCCCAAATCATTTCAGGCTCCACAGAATCATAGGTATGTGAGATTATATTCCGGAGTCCAATAATATTCCTGGTCGATGAAATTTTAATTGAAGCATCAATTTCTGTAATTTTCCGAATCGCCTCGCCAATAATTTCCAAGTCTCTTTCTACTGCTCTTTGTAATAAAATATCAGCACGAAAGTTGTTGAAATTATTATTAGTTTTGAATTTCACTAATTCAATTTCATTGATAATTTCTTGTATGTCAAGGATATATTTCAGGATATTATGCCGCATAAAGGCTTATCTTAGTTCGCTCAATTTCATCAATTAATACTGGGTTTTTTAAAGACTTAACTGAAACTAAATCTACGTTAAAGCCAATTAATGATTCTAATTTTTCTAACAGCGAGAAGTAATTATCAGCATAGTCAAGAATTTCAATTTTGTCAGAAAATTTTACCAGAAAGTCAACATCACTTTCTTTATGCATAGAATCATTTGCAGCAGAACCAAAAAGTGCTATGGATTCAACTTTATGCATCTTGCAAAGCGTAATTATCGCATCAAGTTTTTGTTCTAAAAGTTTTTTCATATCTGTTCAAAGATAAATTATTTGTTGTTAATTACCTCTTAATCATTTAAGAGTCTGGCTTTTTTACAAATCAATCATTCGTAAATAAGAACTTCTTGGTAGCTTAGTAAAAGGTTATATAGAGGAAAAAGTTCCACAAATTAATAGAGGATTTTTCGTTTGCGGAATTCAATGTATGATTATTAATATAAAAATTGGAACTATAAAAGAAGTTTTGCTTTAGCAGATTTTATATTATCACTTTCTCTTTAGAACTATTTTGGTAATTGTCGTTATTGATATTTTTTCACTTACCAATCTTTCGTACGGCGGAGGCTGCCATCACCGTCATCCCGGCGCATTTTCTTACGAACACCTTTTTCTTCATCATTGATGATACGAAGTAAATCTTTCTTCTCCTGATCACTCAGATTTTGGGGCTTTGAAGGAGCTTGCCTTGGCGGAGGCTGATTGGACTGCTGTCCCTGTTGATTTTGGGGCTGTTGCTGACTGGGTTTGTCATTTGGACTGCCTTGACCTTGTTGATTATCCTGTGTTGATTGTTTTTGTTTTTGCTGATCTTTCTTTTGTTGGTCTTTCTGGTTTTGCTGCTGCTGTTGTTGCTGTTGTTGTTTCTGCTGCTGTTGTTGCTGAATCGCTTTGGTCAGGTTTTTCTTGGTATCCAGGTCTGTAGGATTGAGGCGCAGCGCATTTTTATAGGCATCGATGGCTTTTTCCATATCCTTTGATTTATAATAGCTGTTTCCCAGATTATAGTAAGCATTATATTGGTGCTTTGATTCCGGGAATCGCTTGATAGCATCCGTATAGGATTCAATGGCTGATTTATAATCACCTTTATCGAAGTAGGTATTACCCAGATTATATTTCGCTTTAAATGAAGGCTCTTTTTTATCGGACTGTTTGAAAGCATCCAATGCGGCGTCATATTTTTGCTCCTTATAATCCTGCACACCATCTCGCAATAACTGGTGCGCAGATTGGCCTCGGGTATTTAACCAACTTAATGTCAATAAAAGGAAAAGGATTATCTTTTTCATCTTTTCTCAGTTAACCTTTTATCAAAATAAGCCATTCCGTACAACATTTCAATCAAGAGCAGGATAGTCGCCGGGATGAGGAATAATATATAAAGTGGCTGGTAACTGCCTACTTCTGCACTCTTGAATTCACCCTTGTCCAGACCGGCTACCATTGATCGGATTCCTTTTAATGCGGCATCTTCATTAGAAATATTAAAATATTTGCCCTTTGTGTTATAAGCGATATCTACGAGCAGTTGTTCATTTAGCTTTGAAATCACCGGCTTTCCATCCTCATCGACCTTGTATTCTGTTCCATTCTGCCCTTCGTCCGGGATCATACTTCCTGCTGCACTACCAATTCCAATGGTCGTGATAATGATTCCTTCCTTCGCTGCTTCTTTTGATGCCTCGATCGCATCTTCATCATGGTTTTCACCATCAGTCAGCAGAATCATTCCTTTGCTGTGGCTGGGATCAGGAGTAAATGCTTTTCCCGCCAATTCGATTGCACTTCCAATCGCTGTTCCCTGTATGCCTGCCATATCAGGTGATGCAGAACTAAGGATAAGTTTTGCTGCATTGTAATCATTCGTCAGTGGAATGGAGAGATAGGGTGATCCCGCAAATAAGATTACACCAATGCGCTCACCTCTAAGTTCATCAATAACTTTCTCGAGGAACTTTTTGGCCCGGGCCAGCCTGGAAGGAGCCAGATCTGTAGCCAGCATACTGTTTGATATATCCAGTGCGACCATGATATCCGCTGCATTCTGTTTGATCATTTCTTTTTTGCCTGGAATTCTGGGATTCGCAGCAGCGATGATAAGCAGTGCTATGGCAATAACCCACAGTATGAGTCTCCGCTGTGAGTAGTCTTTCTTCCGTACAGATATCCTGGTAAATACACTTTCGGAGAGGTTTTCCCTGATCAATGCAAGTCGTCGTTTGCGCCAGGAAACCAATACCGCATATACCACTGGTATCAGGATTAGTACGAATAAATATTCGGGATTTTCGAAACCTATCTTCATCTTATTCTACCATTATGGGCGTCCTGAGCCAGGTGTTTCTTAATATAATTTCTATCATCAGGCACAGTATCCCGGCCAATACAAATCGTAAAAACAGATCATAATTGCGTTTATTGACCGTCTTTTCTATATGAGATTTTTCCATATTGTTGATCTGGTCATAGATCCGCTTTAGGGAGTCTTTATCCGTCGCCCGGAAGTATTGTCCATTTGTAGTAGCTGCGATTTGCGTCATCAGTGCTTCATCTATCTCCACCGGTGTGTAACCATAGATGTACTGCCCGTCATTGGTACGGCTGATTGGAGCCAGCGCCTGTCCTTGTGTGCCTACACCGATGACATATACTTTGATACCCATATCTGCAGCCAGCTTAGCTGCAGTCAGGGGTTCTATATAGCCTGCATTATTGACACCATCCGTCAGTAGAATGATGATCTTTGATTTGACTGTGGAATCTCTGAGTCGGTTTACTCCTGCAGCAAGGCCCATCCCTATTGCCGTACCATCTTCCAGTACTCCCGGTTGTAAGCCTTGCAAAACCTGATCAACTACGCGACTGTCAGTAGTCAGCGGACATTGGGTGAAAGCCTCACCGGCAAAGGTGACTATGGCTATCCGGTCATTTACTCGTTTTGACACAAACTCCCGGGCTAACTGTTTGGTAGCTTCCAGTCGGTTCGGTGAGAAGTCTTTAGCCAACATACTACTGGACAAATCGATTACGATCCCAATATCTATCCCTTGACCCTTTACTATTTCTTCTTTTGTTACTGACACCGGGCGGGCAATAGCTATGATAAACAAACTTAGTGCGATATATCTGAGCCATGGAAGCAGCGGCATGATGCGGGTTTTCAGTGATTTAGGTGCATGGACTATGGACAAGGTAGGTAGATAAATACCGGATTTCTTCAATCTTTGTTTCCTGATCCTGTAAATGAAATACCACAGGATGGGCAATAAGATTAGTGCCGGACCGTATAAAAAAGCATACCCACCAAATTCCCAGTTCATTTTACCGAATTTTGAGGGTTATCAGGCTCTATCCCTTCTGCTGCTTTGATCATCTCTTCCAGTTTTCCGATATAAGAGAGATTGATCTCCGGTTGGCTTTCGGCCCGGGCAAATTTGACCAAGTCAGCGATCCTGAAAGATTCATCAATCGTCTGTATCCATTCTACCGGCCATTTCCATTTATTCAACTGCAGTAAAATCCGACCTGTAGTAAATGAATATCTTACGCCATGCTGCGCATTGAGATACTGGCGTATAATCTCAGTCAGCGCATACTGGTATTTCTTGTGTTCACCACTTGCCCATAACTGACTGGCGCGCAATTCAGCCAACTGCTGCAAGGCAGTCTGTGCTGGCGGAATCCCACTTTTTATTTTTCCGGAACTTTGTTTTTTATGCTTGAAATAATAGATGACAAGTATAATGGTAGCTAAAATCAGAAGACTTCCGATAATCCACCACAGATAATCACTGAGATTGCGGGATTCCTCCAGGATATCTTTATTCTTTTCTATTTCCTGACTCTTCGTCTGTACCGGAAAGACCGTCAGTGTGAATGGTTTGGAATATCCGGTATCCCTGCGTCCATTGTACTCATAAGTATAAGCGATCTTAGGAAAAGTATAGGTGCCGGGATTAAAAGCAGTGAAAATGAATGACTTGGTCAGAATTTTTGAACCGGCAGTTTGCGATTCTACCCATTCCTCTTCCCTTAATATCTCAAAGCCGGGCACTTTGCTGATAGAATCGAGGTGCACTTTGATATTCGTAATGGATTTATCTGCAGTGACAGATAGTTTTATCTTTTGTTGATCACCGAGTAACATGCGGTTTGTATCCGGAGTGCAGAGTAACTGGATCTGTGCAGATGCCTGATGGGCAGAAAAACCACCCAGCAGCAACAGACTTAGAAACAGTATTTTACACCCCGATAGCCTATTCACTTTCTTTCTTTAAAAAATGAGATTAATGGTTTCAGATAGGACTGGTCTGTACTCAATTTCATTAGACTGACACTTTGTTTATTTAGTTCCTGTTCTAATTGTCTTTCGTGTGAATTGAAAGTAGCGGTGTAAGCCTGTCTGTATGCAGGATCATCCGTATCTACCCATTCTTCCTGCCCGGATTCCGGATCTATTGCCTTGATCATACCGAGGTGTGGTAATGTCTTTTCAGCCTGATCACTCACATAGACTGCGATGAGATCGTGCCGATGGGCAGCTACCCTCATGGGTTTGAAAAAATCCTTATCCTGAAAATCAGAGATCAGAAAACAAATACAGCGTCTGCTGATGACTTTATTCATGAAATCCAAGGCATTTTTTATATCTGTCCCCTGACCAACTGCCTCTGTCCCGAGTAATTCACGAATGATACGTAATGTCTGATCCCGGTTTTTTGCCGGGGGAATGAATTTTTCAATTTTGTCCGTAAACAAGATCATGCCCACTTTATCATTATTTTGTATGGCAGAATAAGCCAGGACTGCACTTAGTTCAGTGATTAGTTCACTCTTTAACAGGGCTTTACTGCCAAAATAAGCGGACTTACTGATATCGACCAGAAGCATCAAGGTCAACTCGCGTTCCTCTTCAAAGACTTTGACATAAGGTACTCCGGTACGGGCGGTTACATTCCAGTCAATATGCTTCACATCATCACTGTATTGGTACTCACGAACTTCTGAAAAGGACATTCCCTGCCCTTTGAACCGGCTATGGTAATCGCCTGTAAAGGTCTGATTAGACTTCTTTCTCGACCGGATATCGATCTTCCTTACTTTTTTCAGTAGCTCATTTACCTCCATGTACACCAGTTGATTTTAAGATAGCGAAGATCAAGGGACCTTTATCGTATCCAGTATTTTAGTGATGATGGATTCCCGGGTGATACTCTCAGCTTCTGCTTCATAACTGATGCCTACTCTGTGTCGCATGACATCCATAGCGATGGCACGGACATCATCCGGTATGACATAAGCCCGGCGGCGGATAAAGGCCAGTGCTTTTGCAGCCAGAGCCATATTAATGCTTGCACGAGGTGAGGCACCATACTCGATATAAGGTTTCAGATTGCTGAGGCCTGCATGTTCCGGATAGCGGGAAGCAAAGACTATATCGAGGATATAATTTTCCAGATTTGGATCAATATATACCGATTGAATCAATTTGCGTGCATTGAGTATGTCAGTGGTGTTTGCCACCGGTGTCTGCTTCGCAAATACTGATTCATCCATATTCCGGCGGATTATCTGCTGTTCTTCTTCTTTTGATGGGTAAGTGATATTGACCTTCAACATAAATCGGTCGAGTTGTGCCTCCGGTAGTGGATAGGTGCCTTCCTGTTCAATTGGATTCTGTGTAGCCATGACCAGAAATGGTTCTTCCAGTGCGAATGTCTCCTCACCGATAGTCACCTGTCGTTCCTGCATAGCTTCCAGTAAGGCACTCTGTACCTTTGCCGGGGCCCGATTGATTTCATCAGCGAGAATAAAATTGGCAAATACCGGTCCTTTTTTTACACCAAATTCATTCTTGTTTGGATTGTAAATCATCGTACCCACTATATCCGCCGGTAATAAATCCGGGGTAAACTGGATCCGCTGAAATTTTCCATGGACTAATGTAGCCAGTGTCTTGATGGCCAATGTCTTAGCAAGTCCGGGAAAGCCCTCCAGTAAAATATGCCCTTTTGATAAGAGGCCAATCAGTAGCCGCTCTATCATCTGTTCCTGACCAACTATGATGCCTGATGTGTGCTCTGTGAGACGTGTTATAAATTCACTTCCCTGATAGATTTGCTCATTGAGCGCTTCGATTTCGTGTAGTTCCATTAAAATCTGTGTTAAAAACTATCTAACTGTTTCAGCACAAAATTATTATCCTTTATTCGATTTTTTCGATGAATTGCCGGAATTTATAGAGAACTGAACAGTCGCCGGATCATTTCACATCTCTATGCGGTGTAAATGAAGAAAAACCCGGTGGGTGAGTCCGGGTTTCGTACCAATAGCAGGTGATCTAAAGCGTTTCTACAGTGGTTGATTTAATTTATGGTAGGTCGCTTTTCTTTAATAATGTAAAAGTGGCTGATTTTGATGCCCTGAAATCCGATAATTCAGATAATTCATATATAAATTTATATAATATAGGTAAATATTGAAATGCTTTATCATGACTAAGCTTACGCTCTATTTATCAGGGTAATTAATGAAATAAAAATTGACTAATCAGCAAATTGGGCTGATTGTAGGATTAATTTTATACATTGAGACTTAGTTTAGACTTAGTAAGTAATGATGATGAACAGAGGAATTATACTGCTGCTTTTTGTACTTTTTATTGGGCAGCAAACTTTGACAGCACAAGATTCGCTACGCGTAGTATCGCATCAGGGGACAGTGGTGGTGACTGATCCTGCGCACGGATATAATAGTTATACACGCTGGGCTGTATTTCCTAAAAAATCATTTCCCATCCGGAAAGTAACACTGCATGTTCAGTTTGCCTGTCCGGACAGTATGCGCTGTGCTGATTGGGATTATCTGGATTTTATCACAATCAGGCGATGTGGAGGCATCGGTGCGCAAGATCAAAATTATGAGATAGGACGGATGCTCACACCCTATGGCGGAGCGTTTAGTGCGCAGTGGAACTTTGACTGGCAGGCTGATGTGACAGATTTTAGTATGCTGCTCCGGGATAGTGTGGAGGTAGAATATAAGCATACCGGCTATGAACCCAATACTGATCGTGGTTGGAAAGTGACGGTATGGTTTGATATCATTCGTGGCGAACCGGCACTGGAGCCGGTGGCTATCCACAGGATCTATGAAGGTTCTTATGCCTATGGGGATTCTACGAAACCCATTAATAGTGCGTTGGCTCCTGTGTCATTTACACCTGATCGTAGATCGCGTATAGGGCGCTTATGGATTCTACAGACTGGACATGGCATGGACATGCCGGATGGTTGTGGAGAGTTTTGTAATAAATATCGGGAAATCTGGTATGATGGGAAGCAGATTGACAGACGGGCAATATGGAAGACCTGTGGCGATAATCCATTATTTCCCCAGGCAGGTACATGGATTTATGACCGGGCAAACTGGTGTCCGGGATATCTGTTGCAACCGGAAGTATATGAACTATCCCTGAACACTGCAGAGAAGCATACCCTCCGGTTACAAATGGAAAACTACCGTTCGCCTGAACCCAGCGCCAATGAGTTGATCACTGCTTACCTGATAGAGTATAAGCCCTATAAACATAGTAATGATTTGGCATTGCTGGATGTCATGATTCCTTCGGACAAGAAGATTTATAGTCGCATGAATCCCGCATGCTTCAACGCCAAAATTATCGTCCGTAATAATGGCAATCAAACTATTACCCATCTGAATATTCAATATGGTACACGGGGTTTTCAGGCTAAAAATTTTGTTTGGAAGGGTGAATTGAAATCCGGGATAGTTGATACAATTCAATTACCAGGTGAAATTGCTTGTGCAAAAGGTCAAAATACATTTCAGGTTAATGTCTCCAGAGTCAATGACAAGCGGGATGTATATCCGAAAGATAATCAGTTGGTATCTGATTTTCAGAGTCCACCCAGACATGGGAATGAGTTAATCTTTTTTATGCAGACAAATAAACAGGCCAATCAAAATGCGTATAAACTGATCAATGCTGCTGGTAAAGTACTTTATCAGCGCAGTCTGGCTTCATTGGCTCCCTTTACAGTATATAAAGATACTTTTCACCTGATGCCAGGAAATTATCAGTTGCAGCTCATTGATACCGCAGGAAATGGCCTGGAGTTCTGGTATGATGTGGATGCAGGGCGGGGAAGAGCCATACTGCTGGATAGTACAGGGAAGATCATCAACGCTTTTTTGTCAGACTTTGGCAGAGAAGTTACATACAATTTCACTGTGGGTGCTGATCCGGATCCGGTAGCACAGAGTCAGAGAGCGATGGGCCTATTCCCGACGCGTACAGTGGACAACATTACCTTTGATTTCCTGTCAAACAATCCGGAAAAAGTCAGTGTACAGTTAGTTGCAGATCCCGGAGGTCAGGTGGTGGAAGAACATATTTATAATAATCTAAAGGAAGCAACACTTACTTATAGTCTCAGGCGATATGAAAAAGGACGATTTTATTTTAAAGTGTTTATTGGTAGTGAATTAGTGTTCAATAAGCGGGTGCGACTGACAGATAAGTAAATGATGCAATGTAAAATATTGACTATTTAATATTTTTTCGCCCGTTAACATAAGCTGAATTAGGATAATGATTTAGCAGGCTCTAGTGTTTAGCTTGTATTTTGGTCAATATGGAGAAAAAGTGAGCAATTTTATAATCCTTTTTGATTATTGTACGTTTACTGAATTCAAATATCTTTGCACTGTGAGACAGATTTGCAGCTTAATCCGAATACCACTCTGCGGCTTTTGTCGCCAGGCAGGAATATTGTTCCTGGTGCTGCTTATCGGGTCATTAGCTGCAGGTCCGCTGAAGCCGGTAGCACAAATAGGAGATTCATATAGCCTTTTTTCCGGAATGCCCGGTAATTTTCAGACTACAGATGGTGAAGAGAATCACCATCAGAATTCGCTTACAGATCAATTCACTCTGGCCCAAACGATCCAAAAATCTCAACAGAAATCAAATAAATCGACCGGTGTCATTGAAACAGTGAATTTCATCGAACAAACTGTTTCTGTGAGTAAGATTCGTATGTATGTCATGGACTGCCTCTCCGTCAGGTCTGCCTATTATGCCTTTCTCAATCTGTTTTATTTATTCTGATCAATTCCGGAATGTTAATTTTATAGAAAAGGATCTCAACCTTTTCTGACAGTTATTTTTCATTTTTCAAAACAATAAAATAAAGATCATGAAATGTCCGAATTGTGACGAAACGCTTTTGATGACCCATAGAAATAATATCGAAATTGATTACTGCCCTTCGTGCCGCGGTGTATGGTTGGATCGGGGTGAGTTGGATAAAATGCTTGATTATGCTGCCAGTCAGAATGCACCTGTCGCTGGTCGTGAACATCGACCTTATACCGGGGATTGTCAACGACATGACCCTGAGTATAAAAGCCACAAGCCACATAAGCGAAAATCATTGTTGGGTGAATTGTTTGACTTCGACTAAGCTATACATTTTTGATTAAATAAAATTAAAAGAATATAATTTATCCTATTGAAATGGACTCAATAATTTCATTACTAACACATCTGACGAATCCCGAGTGGATAATGCTCAATGGTGGACTGTACATCGTAGTGCTTATCGTATTTATCGAGACGGGTTTTCCGTTTGGTTTTTTCCTGCCGGGAGATTCTTTACTTTTCATTGCCGGAATGGTCATTGCCAATGCATTGGCGCCCTTTGCAGTACCCTTTGTAAATTTACTCTACTGGATATTACTGATAGCAGTGGCAGGGACATTAGGGAATTTTGTCGGGTATTGGATTGGCCGGAAGTCAGATGGCCTGGTTTCCAGGCGCAAAGATTCCTGGCTCTTTAAAAGGAAGTATCTACATCAGGCAAAGGAGTTTTATGATGAAAAGGGCGGTGGGGCAATAGTTATGGCCCGGTTTCTGCCTATGATTCGTACATTTGCACCGCTGGTCGCAGGACTTGTCAAAATGCATGCCGGTAAATTTACAATATATAATATCATGGGCAGTTTTTTATGGGTAATTTCCATAGTGACTGCGGGATATTTATTGGGTGAAAATACCTGGGTGAAAGCCAATCTGGAGTATATCATACTGATTATAATAGTAATAACTACAGTACCCTTGTTGATAAAAACTGTTTTTCAGAAAAAGGTAAAAAACGGGGAAGTGACCTCATAGGTTAATTTCATAAAAAAAACAGAATTAATAAATAAAAACAACGAAATAAATGGAATTATTTTTGCCCGATTTCGCCAGTCCTGCAGTGTGGATCAGCCTGCTTGCACTGAGTTTTCTGGAAATAGTACTGGGGATAGACAATATTATTTTTATATCAATTGTCGCTGGTAAATTACCGAAACAGCAACAGCGCAGTGCCCGCAATATCGGTCTGGTACTGGCGATGATCTTCAGGGTTGCACTGTTACTTTGTATTAGCTGGATCATAGGCCTGAAGGATCCCGTGATCACCATACCGGCCATACCGGCATTAGAGTTCAGTGCGATTTCACTCAGCTTTAAAGATCTGATCCTAATCGCCGGAGGTCTTTTTCTGATCGTGAAAAGCACACTGGAGATTCATCATAAGTTTCAAAAGAAGGAGACAAAAAGCCACAGTGCCGGGGCAGTAGTAGCCGGTTTTGGTTCAGTCATCTTTCAGATCGTATTGGTCGATGCAGTATTCTCTTTCGATTCGATTCTTACAGCTGTCGGATTGGTGGACAATGTTCTGATTATGATTATCGCTGTGATTATATCTATAGGAATAATGATGATGTTTGCCGGTCCGGTGACACGGGTTATCAATGATCATCCTACACTGCAAATGCTGGCACTGACATTCCTTGTTGTCATCGGTGTGGTACTAATTGCCGGTGGACTTCATCAGGAAGTAAGCAAGAGTATCATTTATTCCTGCCTGGGCTTCTCACTGATCGTGGAGTTGCTAAATATCCGACTACGTGGTCGTAGTGAGGAAGCATAAGATCATTCAGAGATTAACAGGTAAATAGGAAGTAAATATCCGGGCAATAATTATTCGAGGAATATTAAACCCTTGGATTTTAAGCGTGTCTAAGATCTAAATTTATCAGAAATGACTAATACACTGAAATGCCTGTGCCTCATATTTTGCACCATGATTTTATTCTCTTGTCGTAAGGATGATACAAATACACCTGATCCGAACGACGCGATGTATTTTCCACCACTTACCGGTAATACCTGGGATACTGTGTCGATGACCTCTCTGGGATGGAATTTGGACTCACTGCAAGCACTGAAAGATTATCTGGCTGAGAAACATACCAAATCATTCATGATTCTGGTCAATGGACGGATAGCCATGGAAGCCTATTTCAACGGACACAATGCGCAGGCTGACTGGGAGTGGAACAGTGCCGGAAAGACACTGGTGGCTTCGGCTGTAGGAATTGCACAGCAACAGGGTTTACTGAGTATCAATGATCAGGTCTCGAAATATTTGGGCACCGGCTGGTCCAGTGCGCCTGTTGAAAAAGAGAATCTCATTACTATCAGAAATTTGCTGACTATGACTTCTGGTCTAAATGATTCAAGCAATCTGGTAGTCAAGAAAAACCTGACTTATCTGGCGGATGCCGGTACCCGTTGGGCTTATAGCAATGTCTTTCAGTTGCTGATGGATGTCGTAGCTGCAGCTAGTCATCAGGATTTTGACAGCTATTTTGAGCAGAATATAAAGGATAAAATCGGTATGGAAGGTTACTGGAATAAGGGCATAATATTTACTATTTATCATAGCGATACCCGAAGTATGGCACGGTTTGGTTTGCTGGCGCTGAATAAAGGAGCCTGGAATGGCACACAGATACTCAATAAGCCCTATTTTGACAGTCTTTCAACATCATCACAGGCAATCAATCCATCCTACGGATATCTGTGTTGGCTGAATGGCAAGAGTAGTTATATGGTGCCGGGTAGTCAGAAGGTTTTTCAGGGATATTTGGTGCCGCCTGCGCCTGCAGGCATGTATGCGGCTATGGGTGCATCTGATCAACGAGTCTATATGGTTCCTGAGCGAAATATGGTAATAGTCCGAATGGGCGATGCATCTGATCCATTACATCCTACCTTTGCTGTATCAGGCTTCGATGAAGCCCTTTGGAGTAAGATAAATGCGGTGATTAATAAGTAATAGCAGGCAATTCTGGTTTGATATTTTATGGGTGAATCTTTTTATCTTGATTTATATTTTGACAGTATCTTATTTACAGTGGGTTTGCTGTTATTTTACTATATTTATTTCGGTATTCGATAGGCGTCAAACCAGTTAACTTTTTAAATAAATCCCGGAATGCTTTTGTGTCTGAATAACCTAGTTCATACATCACTTCATTGATGTTTTTACGACTCTGTTCAAACTGTCGCTTTGCCGCTTCTATTTTTATTCGACGGATGTATTCCTGAATACTGTTGGAAGTAGCTTCTTTAAATCGGCGCTCCAGTGTACGCCTGCCTGTGTTGACCAGCCGGGAAAGCACATCGACACTGAGTCTTTCAGTAATATTTTCTTCTATATAATCCTGTACACGAAGAATCTCAGTATCCTGATGATTCCGTTGGCCTTTAAACATGGCAAAGGCTGCCTGACTGTCTCTGTTGATATCAATAGCGAAGTATTTGGAAGCCAGTACAGCAGTTTCCCGATTTGTATATTTCTCCAGGAGATATAAGAGTAGATTCCAGTAAGAATTTGCACCACCGCTGGAGTAAATCCTTTTCTCCTCAGTGACTATGCTTCCTTCCACTACGGTCACATCTGGATACAATTCGCTAAATTCAGACTGAAAGCCCCAGTGTGTAGAGCACCTGAGTCCATTGAGAAGGCCGGTGGCGGCCAGTAAAAATGCGCCAACACAGAGTGAGGCTACTTCTGATCCGGCATTGTATTGCTGTATAATCCAGGGGATACTGGCCTTGTTTTGGGCGATGGCAGTCTGCATATCACCAAACAACGCGGGGATAATAATCAAATCTGTCCTTTCTACCTCATCGAGTAGCTTATTTAAGCGGATCGAATACATTCCATCATTCAGAAATATCTGTGATGACTGACCCACTAATTCGACTTCAAAAAGAGGGACTTTGCCAGCAGCAACCAAAAAGTGATTTGCTGTAGTGAAAAGATATTGGGGATCAGCAATGGCTTGCATCACTGATGATTCGGGGACTAAAATGGAAACTCTTTTCATTCAATAAATATAAGGGATTAATTCTAATAAGGCATGAGCGCGATGATTGCAGAAGTATAATTTTAATAACGGTATAATGTGACTCTATTTTCTCTTTCGTGTTTCCCCCCTTAAATTGACGTGATCACCATACTTTACATTCAATAATCAGACGCATCTTTGTAATATCATTTTATTCAACTCAAAAATATAAATTACTATGGCAAACACAGTAAGACTACACAGAGTATTTGCAGCGACGCCGGAAAAAGTGTTCAGAGCCTTTACGGAGGGCGATGCATTGATTGCCTGGCTGCCACCTTATGGGTTTCTGGCCCGGTTAACTTCCTTAAATGTAAGACCGGGTGGCAGCTACCACATGTCATTTATCAATTTTACGACCGGACATAGCCACTCTTTTGGCGGCGAATATTTGGAAGTCATCCCAAACGAACGATTAAAGTACACTGATAAATTTGATGATCCGAATCTGCCCGGTGAGATGGTAAATCAGATTACTTTTCGTTCTGTACTTTGCGGGACAGAGGTAACTATCGTGCAGGAAGGGATACCTGAGATGATTCCTGTAGAGATGTGCTATCTGGGATGGCAGGATTCACTTGATAAATTAAAACGTCTGGTAGAGCCGGACATCAAGGATGCCGGGATGTAAATATTAAATTTAAAATAATAATCCACCTCTAATCAATTGAAATCAGCAAAAATAATATTGCATCAAAATAATGGTAGTCTGGTAACCCAGTATGGGTAGAATATTTATTAGCCCGGGGTTTTAACCCCGGGGTTGGTTAACGAATAAAGATTCGTTTGGCGCTATTTTTGCCCATTTCTTTTAAAATAGGAATATACGGAATAATCATAATGCAAAAATTGTGACAAACGTCATTAAGAAATATTTTAAGTGAATAGTAACAATTTAAATAACTATAAATTAATAATAAGTATGTCAAAACAAGTTTTTATCAACCTGCCTGTAAGAGATTTACAGCGGGCAATGGAATTCTATGCAGCTATTGGATTTACTAATAACCCACAGTTTACAGATGAGACTGCAGCTTGTATGGTTTGGAGTGAATCAATTTTCGTGATGTTACTTACCCATGAAAAATTTAGCCAATTCGTGTCAAAGCCGATTATCAATGCGCAGCAACAAGTCGGCGTGATTAATTCTCTGTCTCTGGAAAATGTAGAAGCAGTTGATGCGTTTATCCGAAGTGGTGTGGCTGCCGGTGGAGATGAGTATGCAGAAGCGAAAGATTATGGATTCATGGTACAGCGAAGTATATCAGACCCGGACGGGAATTGCTGGGAACCTTTTTTCATGGATATGAGTAAATTACCAGGTTAAATCATATAAAAAGTAAAAGATGGAAAAAATACGAATAAATGCATTGATAAATGCTCCTCATCATGTAGTATGGGATGCTTACACTAACCCAGCCCATATCGTAAACTGGAATTTTGCTGATCCCAGTTGGCATTGTCCACGTGCAGAGAATGACATGAAAGTGGGAGGGAAATACACTGCAAGAATGGAGGCCAAAGATGGAAGTTTCGGCTTTGATTTCATTGCAGTTTATACAGCGATAGACATGGGAAATTCCTTTACTTATGAGTTTGGTGGCAGGGTAGCAAAAGTTGACTTCTCTGGTGGGAAGGATCAAACTGAAGTGTCCATCGCCTTCGACCCTGAAACTGAAAATCCAATAGAGCTTCAGCGTGCAGGCTGGTCATCAATCTTAAACAATTTCAAAAAGTACACCGAAGGTTTATAGTACGATTATTTAATATTTCAAAAAATAAATTATTATGCCAATTCAAAAAATAACACCTTGTCTCTGGTTAGAAAAAGAGGCAAACAAAGCAGCTGAGTATTACATTTCGATTTTTAAAGATGGGGAAATATTGTCATACAGAGCCTATGAGAATGCACCTGAGGCCGGTGGTAGCTTTGATTTAGCGACTATTCGTGTCCTGAACATGGAGTTCCAACTGTTAGCTGCCGGGCCAATGTTTAAGTTTAATGAAGCGGTTTCTTTTTCTATTCGTTGCGCTGATCAGGCAGAAGTAGATTATTACTGGGATTCACTGACTGCTGATGGCGGCAAAGAAGGGCCCTGTGGATGGTGCGCTGATAAATATGGACTTTCCTGGCAGATCGTACCTGAACGATACTATGAACTGGAATCTCATGCAGATAAATCCAAACAGGATTATGCGTTTCATGCGCTGATGAAGATGAAGAAAATTATAATAGCTGATCTGGAAGAACACTGAAAATAGCAATTAAAGGACACCATGGGAGAAGGTATTAGTTTGTATGCCTACCTGACATTTAATGGGAATTGCAGGGAAGCTATGACTTTCTACCAGGAGTGTTTTGGTGGTGACCTGTCTTTGAATACTGTATCGGAAAATGTCCCGGCTTTAAACATGCCTGAACGAATGCAGAATTGTATCGTTCAGGCTACTTTGTTTAGTCAGAATTTATTGTTAGTTGGGACTGATCTGGTGCCAGAACATGGCCTGCTCAAGGGTAATGCTGTCTCGCTTTTATTAAAGTGTATCAATGATGATACTTTACATTTAATTTATGATTACCTTTCTACAGAGGCTGTCTCTGTACGTCCCCTTTTTCTACTGATTTTGATAGAAATATGGCGGAAGTTACTGATAAATTCGGTGTACCCTGGTTACTTTTTTGTGACACTTCAGATTAATGAATCATAAATATTTAGAAAACATAAAAAATTGTTTAAACTAAAATGACTTAGGCTTGTCCATTTGGTTGCCTCATTTCCCCTTCAGGGGTCAGGGGTCTGAGGAGAGCGAATGGTCAAACCATTTTCCGACTAGGATATTTTGCAAAAAGTCATGCAATTTATCAATCA
>CAZGKN010000018.1:0-34913 GCA_964525915.1 uncultured Saprospiraceae bacterium
AAGATTAATTAGTTAAAATATTGTTTTCACTGATTTTAATTTGTTTGAGGTGAATTGTTACAAATTTTACTTTCAGACGCAAGTAAGCTCGGAGACAAAAACAGTAAACTTTTATGCTCTATCCAGAAAATAAACCTGACCTGCTTCCAGACAATAGTAAGCACCTACAATATCAATCTCACCACTTTCCTCCATTTCGCGAAGAATCGGGCTTCTTTCTCTTATTTGGTTTATTGTATTTCGGACATTATTTTCTGTGACGCAGCGTACAAATGCCTCGTTGGCAGAGGATTTTTCGCCTGTAAAATCATCACACATCCCTATAGCTGGCTTAATCTTGGCCAACAGGGGGCCTAAATTGCCTATTTGAACATCTTCGATCGCACCTTTGACCGCGCCACAGTGTTGATGCCCCATTACCAATACCAGTTTTGCACCTGCTAGTTTACAGGCAAACTCAATACTTCCCAACTGGTCTTCATCAACGATGTTTCCTGCAACACGACAGACAAAGATATCACCCATTCCCTGGTCCAGGACGTGTTCGACCGGTACGCGACTATCGATACAACTCAGTACGACTGCTTTAGGGAATTGTTCCTGTGAACTTTGACTGATGTGCTCATTGAAGGCCCGAAGTGTTACTTTTCCAGTCTGAAAGCGCTTGTTGCCTTCCATGAACTGATGTAGTATATCATCAGGTGTAAGTCCGGCCTGGTTTTCTTTTGTCATCATGGTAATCAGTGTTAGTTAAATGTAAGATTATATACGCGATAAATATCAGGAAACAATAACCATCGCATAATCAATAAATGCTACCTTTCCTTTTAAAGGCTAAAGGTATGAAAACAGGGGCGATTGATGAGAAGTTATTTCCACATCCCCAGACCAGCTTCACGAACTGCGTGTATGACTGTGCCCTTTTCGTCATTGAGAGCGAGAGCGAAGCAATCTCAGTCATACCACGTCTTTGCGAGGAAGTTATGACGAAGCAATCTTAAACTTTAATGCCGCCTCTCGCATGCCGTCTTTGCGAGGAGTGTGCGACGAAGCAATCTTAAACTTTAATGTCGCATAAAGTCTGTGCGAGTTTAATCTCAAACCCTGAGCGTAAGATTGCTTCTTCCTCCTATGTCGTCATCGCAATGATGTGAGTGGGCGTCTTTGCTAGGAAGATACGACGAAGCAATCTTAAACTTAAGTTTCGCATAAAGTCTGTGCGAGTTTAGTCTCAAACCCTCAGTGTAAGATTGCTTCTTTCTCCTACGTCGTCATCGCAATGACGTGAGTGGGCGTCTTTGCGAGGAAGATATGACGAAGCAATCTTAAACTTAAGTTCCGCAAAAAGTTTGTGTGAGATTATTCTTAGCACCACAGTGTAAGATTGCTTCTTCCTCCTTCGTCGTCATCGCAATGACGTGGGCTTTTTTGCTTCTTCATCCTTCGTCGCCATCGGTATGACGTGGCATTGGAAATGCCACTTACTGCTTCACAAATGACTTCGCAAAGACGACACCGGCTCCTGTAGAAACAGTACAGATATACACACCCGGTGGTATGTCCTGCATGTCGATATAGGCATCCTCTACCTTCCAGGGTACGGTGCGTAGCTTTCCACCCATCATGTCATACAGATGTATCTGCGCCTGCGGGTCATGCAGGGGAGTGACGGTGCTGAGGTGCAGGTAGGATGATGTAGGATTAGGATAGAGCTGTATGCCATATACATTGCGCTGTATGGCTTTATTTGATAGTCCGAGATAGTCCTCTAATGGTGTGGCACCGGGCAGATTGCAGTCGGTGTCGAAATAAGTGGCGAATGGATAATAGGGTAAAGAAGCCCCATCTTCTCTTATTTTTGAAACTATACCGGCAACAATATATTTATTACCAATAGGGGTATTATAAACATAATCTAATAAAACGTCTTTAAAATCAAACACAAAGGTCTTTTGGCATAAAACTTGTAGATTTGGAGTGAATTTTGCTATTAATACGCGTCCGCATGTAGTGTCATATGTTATAGGTGAATAATAACATACAATTCCTAGATAATTGCCATCCGCTAGCTTAATTAATCCATTATATGGATGTTTTATTGCTTCTTCAGGCCATCGTAGGTTAAAGTAAGTTTGTAAGTGTACAGAGTCATTAAAGTTAAATCTCCAATTCTTGCTATATTTACCAATTCCAAAACTAGTCTTATTTTCAAATTGTGATGGTTGATAATGCATACCACCAAATACTAAAAATGAATCTTGCACTATTGTATGTTGTTGCAGACCTATTGCAGAAATCCTGAATAATTGGCTCGGAATATAATACCAATATAGTACATTAAAATTATGGTCTAATCCTACTCGACATCCATTAAATATTAGATTAAATGTATCTTTATCAGGTTGTTTGACCAATGTAAAAAGATCTTCATTACTTTGGTAAGCATAGTTAGCAAATGCTTTTCTCCATTTTTCATTTTTAAAAAAGGTAATATCCAAATCTTTGTCATATTTAACTGATACAAGCTTTATTGAATCATTTTCAAAATTGAGGCTGGTGAATAAGTAAGTGGAATCACCCTTTTTGTAAATTACTGGTTCTCCCCCTGAACCACAGAATGGTATATAATCATAAAAACAATAATAACCCTCATCATCTAAAATAATAGCAGTATCCTTTACTAAATTAAAGTTTTGATCATACACGTAAGATAAATAGGCATATTTATAATGATCCTGATAATTAAAATCTATGCCTGCATAAAGGTATTTGTCACCAATTTTGAAGCAGCGCAGGAATCTACGACAAGAATCCATGAGGATTTTTCTATCCTTTAACTGGCCATTTTGCAGTGTATATAAGATATGAGTTTCTCTCATCGTATCTTTCCCCCAATGTATTGGAATGTCGTTGGCGAGTAAGTAAGATATACTGTCATTTTTTCTTTCAAAATAGATACATTTTTGTGTCATTTTATCTGATTCCGCATATTCCAGGTCTGCAACCTGAAATCGACTAGTTTGACTAAGAAGTATAGATGAATATCCTGAAAGAAGAAAGAGCAGGATAGTATTAATTTTTTTCATAAAAATATAGTTGAATAAAGGGTAGAATCGTATTCTGCCCTTTAATGATTAAAATATTTGATTTACAATTATTCGCGGATGTCACCCGGATCCGGGTTAGGGTCGTCATCGGTATAGAGAGAATAAGTAACTCCGGATAATAGCCATGCTCTGATAGTATTTCCGTTTGTATACGGTGCAACACCAATATCCATCAGATACTGATTACTTCTGTACTGTCGCTCTTCATCGAAGATATCTGTCACCTCTGCTCTGTGATAATACATCTCATCGGTATTATAAGTAAAGGTGATGCACTCTACATCCGCTATATTTGATACAGAGTTACAACTACCATCACAGTCGAAGTACAGACTGCGGGAATCGACATTGCCATCACCGGCGACCGGATCATTCGGATTTAGCTCTTTACAATTATCCAGCAAATGTTGTGAGAAAAATGGTATGTCATCACTTTCCATCTGGAAAGAGCGCAAATTTCCGATTCGCTTACCTGAAGTAGAAGGGAAGGAATTCTGTGATACGACATACTTCCGCAGGTAAGTAGCAGCGCCGTCATCGGAAGAGTTGGGGCTGGTGCACTTTCCGGTGTAGCCGTATTTTAAATCATTATTTGGAGCTGTAGGCGTAGCCGTAGAGAATGTAGTACCATCAGTGTATAAGCCATAGATATAGACTTTTGCACTGGTAAGTGTACTGGTCGGCACATACAGTTCTACTCCAAGAAGCCAGAGGCTGTCCGTATTAATCGCATTTGCCATAGCTGAAGCTTTATCCAGAATGGCATTATATACATTGGTTGCATCGGTCGCGCTCAGTGGTTTGCCACTGAATGTCACCGTAACTGAATCAACAGCAGAAATTGGTGTCTTATTCAGTTTATCGATGTGGCTGTATTCATGGATGATGCCATCCTCGGCAAGCTGTATCGCCTGATCCAGTGTGTAGGTAGTCCGGATGCTGAGTTGGTCATTGCCATGAACCATAGCGAGAAAATCTTTGATTTGCGCAGTAGAATTTGTCGGTTGAGCGGTAATTTTTTCTCCATCCACCGATGGTGTCGGCGAATTGTCTTTCGTACAGTGAGTAAACAGGAGCGCACTCATAATCATCAACAGATTAAGGTGGGACCAGGCCATCCATTCATTGCTTTGCTTTGCTTTGCTTTGCTTTGCTTTGAATAGGATTGAAAAATACATTAAATAGTTCCTTCATCGCTGAAAAATTTAAAAGATTAACAAATTAAATAATAACGAAAGGGTAGAATGCAAATATAAGGATCATTTTCGGATAAAACAAATATATTATGTTAATATTTGAAATTTATAGGCGAAATAATATTTGGTTGTTAGGGGTTAGGGGTTGGGTATTAGGGGTTAGGTGTTAGGGGTTAGGCTTTGGGCTTTGGGGTATTGGGTGTCAGGCGCATGTCGTCTTTGCGAGGAAGATATGACGAAGCAATCTTAAACTTAAGTTTCGCATAAAGTCTGTGCGAGTTTATTCTTAGCATCACAGTGTAAGATTGCTTCTTCCTCCTTCGTCGTCATCGGTATGACGTGGCATTGGAAATGCCACTTATTGCTTCACAAACGACTTCGCAAAGACGACACCCGCAGCTGTAGAAACAGTACAGATATACACACCCGGAGGTATGTCCTGCATGTCGATATAGGCATCCTCTACCTTCCAGGGTACGGTGCGGAGCTTGCTACCCATCATGTCATACAGGTGTATCTGTGCCTGCGGATCATGCAGGGGAGTGACAGTGCTGAGTTGCAGGTAGGACGATGTAGGATTAGGATAGAGCTGTATGCCATATACATTGCGCTGTATGGCTTTATTTGATAGCCCGAGATAGTCTTCTATCGGTGTGGCGCCGGGCAGATTACAGTCGGTGTCGAAGTAAGTGACAAAGGGGTATTCATTTGACCTAATGCCATATTCATTTATCTTATCATACCATCCTGAAACATAGAATCTATTACCCTCATTTTTTAATGAAACATATTTTAAACTAATTAAGAAATGCTTATAAATGTAAGTTTGTTGACATAATACCCTGAGCTCAGGAGTAAATTTAGTAATAATGATTCTTGAAATATTTGTATCACCTAAGACTGTGTTCCTGTAAGCAAAAATTCCAATATAATTTCCATCATCTAACTTTATCAAGTTATTTGATGGAATATCTGCGTGGTCACCCCCTCCAACTCCAACAGTAAAATAAGTTTGATAAGTCTTAAGGCGTACTGAATCTGAGAAATTAAACCGCCAATTGAGATTATTCTTGCCTATGGCTATACAATCATATAATTGTCCTGTTGCTGAATTGTAATCGAAAGAATGCCCAAAAACAAGAATAGAATCCTCTAGTGGGGTATATACAAGGCTACCCATCAACGATATGCGGAATCTCTGCCGGGGGACATCCCACCAGAATAATTCGTTGAAATTATAACCTATTCCAATTAAATCAGGGCCAAAGCTTAAAACTAAAGTATCTCTGCCGGGTTGTTTCACTACCGATACAGGTGATTCAATAAAATCTTCCTCAATTCCCAGAAATGACTTTCGCCAGGCGCCCTCTTTAGAAAAAACTACATCAAGACTAGTATCATATTTTACAGAGAACAGTTTAGCAGATTTGCCATCGTAGCTCAAATTAGTAAACAGATAAGTAGTATCGCCCTTAGGGTATATGACAGGATAAGTTCCTGTATAACACGTAATCCAGTTATCATAGTGGCAATAAAAACCCTGATCGTCCAACACTATGGCTGTGTCTTTTATCAAATCAAAATTTTGGTTAAAGACATACGAGGTGAATGCATATTGATATCGGTTTTTATAATTATAGTCTATTCCAGCAAACAGATACATGTCACCTATTTTATGACAGATCATTTTTTTTCTGCAAGAATCGAATACAATTTTTCGTTCTAATAATTTATTCCATTTTAATTTGTAGAAAATATAAGTCTCCCGCATGGTATCATTTTTCCATGAAACGGGAATGTATTGAACTAACAAATAGGATATACTGTCGTTTATTTTTTCATAATAATTTATATTTTTGCATTGTTTGTCAGGTTCTTGTTGGTAGAAGTCCACCACTTTGAATTGTGATTCCTGACCATACAGGATATACCCATACACAAAAAAGAATAATAAAAGTGCACCTTTATTCATTTTACAATATTTTAAAATAAAGAGCAAGGTGTGACCAGGCCATCCATTCATTGCTTTGCTTTGCTTTGAATCGGATTTAAAAATACTTTAAATAGTTCCAGCATGGCTAAAAAATTTAAAAGATTGACAAATTAAATAATATCGAAAGAGTAAAATCCAAATATAAGGAGCATTTTCGGATAAAACAAATATATTATGTTAATATTTGAAATTTATATGCAAAATAATATTTGGTTGTTAGGGGTTAGGGGTTGGGTATTAGGGGTTAGGTATTAGGTGTTAGGGGTTAGGCTTTGGGCTTTGGGGTATTGGGTGTCAGGCGCATGTCGTCTTTGCGAGGAAGATATGACGAAGCAATCTTAAACTTTAATGCCGCCAGTGTCATGTCGTCTTTGCGAGGAAGATATGACGAAGCAATCTCAAACTTTAATGTCGCATAAAGTCTGTGCGAGTTTACTCTTAGCATCTCAGCGTAAGATTGCTTCTTCCTCCTACGTCGTCATCGCAATGACGTGGGCTTTTTTGCTTCTTCCTCCTACGTCGTCATCGCAAAGACGTGGACTTTTTTGCTTCTTCAGCCTTCTTCGTCGTCGGTATGATGTGCTGAAGAGCAGTATTTATTAGGTGTAAGGAAAAATTAAATTGCACAGCCATTCTCTCCTTATCCAAAAAAGTGTAAATTATAATTATTGCAAAAAAGTGTTAGTCTTCATCTGTGTTTTCATCCGCCATCGAATTAACAGCGGCTTCGATATTTTTATCGGGTACAATCCAGAGTACAGCCGGGATAAACACTAATATCAGACTCACCCAAGGAGAAAAGCAGGCTACCACACCGGCTAAAATATAAATAAGCAGTGAAATCCAACCTTTATTACTTTGTTTCTTAATCGCAATGATCAGTTTCGTATCGTGCGTATAATGCTTCATGATTACCTGCTGTAAGACATAATAGACAAGGGCACATAAGGACAGATTCATCGAGTACACTATCATGGGAATGGTACTGAAATGATTTTCTCCCATCCAGCCGGTAGTAAACGGAATCAGTGAAAGACAAAAAAGAAAGGCCATATTTGCCCAGATAATTTTGGAGTTCACATGATGGACGATATAGAGCAGGTGATGGTGATTTCCCCAATAAATTCCAACATAGATAAAACTGATAAAATAACTTAAAAACACTGGCCAGAGCTTTGACAATGCAGCAAATGTATCTTCATGCGGAACTACCAACTCCAGTACCATTATGGTAATAATAATTGCAATTACACCGTCACTAAAGGCTTCCAGTCTGGTTTTTTTCATTTTTTGTTTTTTATTTATTGAAGGGCAAGTTCATTACCTGAGGTGTAAAAATATTAAAAATCAGGACTTTCTTAATTGCACACACAATAAATGAAAGGCTAAGCCCTGTTAGCATAGTAAGCACCGGAAATCCTTAGTAACAGGTGATCCAAATTATTTCCGGCTATCACTAAAGGAGATTATACATTTATCCGTGCGATCAGTTGTTTCACTGTTTCCAATTGCTCTGCACTATCGACAGCTGGAAACTGATTCGCATAGATAGCCAATTCCATTTGAGACAACAGGCGCTCCAATTCGGCGGCAATAGATACATCCAGTCCATCCTTTGTCAGGTTCCAGACTTTTTGTCTCGAAAATTCGGAAAATGGAATCTTATATTTTGAAGCAACTGAAATAGCGAGTGCTCTGTGCAACTGGATATAAAAATCTTTGGAATTACCTTCATTTTGCGCATGGCGCGCTTTCTGAAGTGCAGCAGTAACTTCATCTTTCGTTCGTCTGTCAGGCTCATTGGTAATCAATGGTGCAGTCACCGGAAGTATGATGTCATTTCCGGGAGACGATTCAATTATCTCTGTTGTAACTCTATTGAGGCGATTACGCCGGGAGAAATAAACAAATAAAATGATAAGTAACACAACCAGGATCCCACCCATGATCCATTCTTTGTGTGCATCGACAAATCCGGGTTCTGCGGGGGCCGCTACATTTGGCTGGGGTGCTACTGTCCCCGGTGGTTTATGACCCTTGCTGACTTTAATTATCGCACTTTTCGGATTAATCGTCTTGTATCTGCCGGCTGTCGGATCAAAATAGACCAGTGGAGGAATCCGTAGTGTGATATCGCCGGTAATCTTTGGGATGAGACTGATCGTATAGGTTTTCGTAGTAACGATGCCATTATTTGTTTCTTCAGTACTTTCATCGACGGGCTGGGGGTCATAGGGTTCTATTGAATCATTTTCAATCAGCACCGGGAGTATGATTTTTTTCATATCGCCATTCCCGCTCAGTGTAAATGTCAGTTTTACAGCATCATCTGTAGTCAGGGTTGTCTTGTCCAGGGTATAGTTATAGTCAAAAGTGCCGACAGCGCCTGAAAAATTCTGTGGCTGTGGAACAGGCAAGGGTTTGACTTTTATTTCGACGCCTTCCACATTCATTGGGACAGGACTGGATGTTCCAAACAGAGAACTGAATGGGTCGTCATTCCCATCGGAAATGCCGAGAGTGATGGGAACATCATTGACAGTAATCTTGTCAGAGGCAGTGGGATAAATTGCCATACGTGCCATGATCTTAGTGGTATATTCCTTGCCATTGAGGCGGACATTGCGGGTACCGGCATTGTAGTTTTTCATCTCCTCGGCATACCCACCGGTGAACTCAGGTGCATTATTAAAGCGGAATGAGTTCACATCCACACTGGTATAAAGCCGGTAATCCAGAATTAGTTGCTGCCCCGGATAGACGCTGGTACGGGAGGGCTCAGCGCGTACAAAGTATTTTCCTGTGGCATATTTCGCCTGTCCGGAGCTGGATGGTGCACTTGACTTGCTAACTGTAATGGTGATAGGACTGGAAGAATATCGCTTTCCGTTTTCAATGATACTCGCCGGCCCGATTACAAAGCGGCCGACACTGCGTGGCTGGAGCGTGTAACTATATGAACTGGATCGGCTGATCGATCCGTTGATGATGGACATGCTGCTGGACTGACTGGGTCCACTTAGTATGTTGAATGCACTGAAATCAGGTGGTGTAAAGTTCTTGCCACTCGAGTTTTCTATTTTAAACTCCAGATTAAAATAGCCATTTAACTCTATTTCCGTCGCATCGGCGATGGCAGAGATAGATACAGACTGCCCCTGCACATACCAACTCCAGAAAAAGACAATGAGGAAAGAGTATAGTACCTTGGTTTTACCACTCATAAATCGTTGATGCTTTACTGACGCTGGCAGCAAAAGTAAGAATTATAACTTTTCGGTCTTGAATTTATACTTTTCTTTTGCCGGAGCGGGAGGCACATTTTGTTTAGGAGTTTGCTGTTGTGCAAAGAAGTCGTCTATGGATGGAAACTTATTCCAGAAGCTGTCCATAGATTGCTGCGGTTCATTTTTGTCTTTACTACCGTCCGGTGATTGCTTGATTCCATCCGGGTTTGCTTTAGCATAGAGCGTTATCTCCGCGGTAGAGAGTGCCTCTTTTCCGCTACCCATCTTAGCTTTGCCGATAGTAACCACACCTGTTTGCAGGGGTTCCAGATAATAGGTATAAGTGATAGTCCGGCTAGAATTACCATTGGAAAATACATACGAAGACGATGTGAACGGACCTGAGACCACCTTCAGCCCATGTAATTCCGGCTCGGCAAACTCGCCAACAGAATTATTAGCCGTAAAGGTTACTATTACCTGATTATTCATAAGTACAGTATCCCTACTGACTTTTACGCTCAGCGAAGGTTCCTGTGCGCTCGACAACAGCGGAACACATATACAAAGCAGAAATGTCAATATTCGCATAGTTTCATTTTTTCAATTACAACGAAATTATGCATTAAATAATGTCTGGCCTGCATCGTATAACAATACATTAAGAAATCTATGCTCAGAAAGGCAAGTCGTCATCCTGGTTTTCCGGACTGAAATCAGGCTTGGATGCACCTCCTTTATAGTCCTGATTTTCCATCGGGGGCATACTGTCCCGGGCATCCAGCATCTGAAAACTGTCCACCTTGATCTCGGTGATAAAGCGCTCCTGATTATTACTGTCAGTGTATTTGCGGGAGGTAATTTTCCCTTCGATATACACTTTACTGCCTTTCTTCAGAAACTGCTGTGCAATCTCTGCCTGACGGCCCCACATGACAATATTGTGCCATTCAGTCAATGTCTTTTTCTCTCCGGTGACTCTGTCTTTGTACGTTTCGTTGGTTGCTAATGAAAAACTTGCTTTTGAATTATTTTCAAACTGCTTTACTTCCGGATCGCGTCCCAGATTTCCGATTAAAATTACTTTGTTTACCATAGGAAGTCAATTATTTTGTTTAGTGATTAATTTTTTATCAAAGATAGGCTTATACTTTAAAAGTTCGTATATTTTAATCCGGATTACGCATGAGAAATCTATATGGATAAATACCAACTTTGTATTTGGCTGTTTACGCAATTTTTTCCCAATACAGAAAGAACTGTACCTGCAGAAAATCCTGTTCCTTAATAACAGGTGTCTGATTTTACCACAAACAACACCTAAAACGTAACTTTTCAACTCAAATAAATGATAAACATCATTTGAGAGTTTTAGCTTCATTCAGCTTGCATCTTGATTCAGGGGCGTAGCCTTGTTTTCAATGTAGCAATTGCATTCATACAGGACCTTAGGGCGTAGCCCTGATATCTCAATATTTAAAAATACAATTTATTTAATCAACACTGATATCAATATTAAACCTGGATATAAATTTAGCCGGGGTAAAAATTATTTTGTTTATGATACCGGGACTACGCCCCTCAATATATCATCGTGGGCTTATCTACTCAGATTACAAGGCTACGCCCCTAAGATGAGAATGCTAAGGATTAGATTAATAGATAATTCAAGTCAATAGTTATGAATAAATTAATTGCAGATATTCAACCCTTACAGGGTTGGTAGATTTTCTGATCCCTTCCCGCCAATTGCAATTGGGGGCTATTCACATTCAGCCCTGTCAGGGCTGTGTTACTAAGATGAATTAGGTAAAATATTGTTTTCACTGATTTAATTTGTTTGAGGTGAATAGTTACATGAGATTTAATTCTTTTCCGCCAATGCAGGATCAATTTATGATTCACCCCAAAGTGTCAAATACTTTGTGATAAATAAAGGTGTGGGTAGTCCGGCAGCTTCATCCTGACTATACCATTTTCCTTGATTTAGGGCTGGGGAGGCACCATCAATCCCACATTCATAAAAGTGGATTATTAGTTTGCGGTGGCTTAGAATTTGAGTCATTTCTACCAAAGGATGAGTTAATTGGACAGTTTGATTCCACTCCCGTGTCCACTGCTGTGCCAATTCTTTTTCAGACAGTAGTGTGGTACTTTCTGTAAGATAAAAATCATACATATTCCTGTAAATTCCAGAATCCGAACGTTGCCTCATCCAGATTTTGTCCTCTCTTTGAAATACAGCGTAGTACAGGAAAAGGGACGACAAAGAGTTTTTTGGCTTTATAGCGGGCAGTGAATCCACACAGTTCTTTCTTGCTGCAGCACAAAGGGGATTACGCGGGACACATACTGTCGCGCCGAGATCCATCATTGCCTGGTTGAATATTCCCGGATTTTGATGATCGATCACTTCCTCAGCCCGAAGAGTAATTAGTTTCTTAAATGTGGAAGTATTGCTCATTTCTTCGATACAAAAAACTCTCGACAGGATGCGGGCTGCATTGCCATCAATTGCAGGCGCCGGAATATTCCAGGCAAAGGAGGCAATCGCTGCTGCACTGTATGCACCGATACCCTTTATTTCCTGTAGTCGCTGGAGATTATCCGGAAGTTTTCCGCCGAATTCTGCTACCACTTGTTTCGCACCCGCATGCAAGTGTTCTGCGCGCCGATAATAACCCAGGCCTTTCCATAATTGCATGACAGCTTCCGGAGAGGCTGCAGCCAGGGATTCTATGGTCGGGAATGCTGCAATAAATCGCTGATAATAGGCCCATCCCTGTGCTACCCTTGTCTGATGCAGGATCACTTCAGAGACCCAGATGAAATAAGGGTCTTTCTCGCCTTTCCAGGGCATAGGCCGGGCAGCAGGATCATACCATCGGAGGAGTAGCTGAGCAAAGTCGCTTTTCATACACACAAAAAAAGGGAATTTTTTAGATTCCCTTTTACTATTCATACTTTATGTATTCTAAACAGCTTTTTTCTTATCCTTCATCCGCATATTGAAGAGGTTATTGTATCGGTATTGGATCATTTCTTTCAGTTCTTTACGGGCAAAGAATATGCGGCTCTTGATGGTTCCTAAAGGCAGATCCAGCTCTTCGGCTATTTCCTGATATTTAAAGCCCTCATAGTGCATGATAAAAGGAATCCGCAGGGCTTCATCCAGGCTGTTAATCATACCTTCCAGCTCTTTCATGAAGATGGTGGTCTCGCCCTCATTGATCTCAGTGCCACCGGAGTTAAGCAGAAAGAGATTATTGGTAGAGTCCATGATGGTATTCGCCTTCATTTTTTTGCGGTAGTTATTGATGAAGATGTTCTTCATGATCGTAAATAACCACGCTTTCAGGTTTGTATCCGGTGCAAATTTATCTCTGTTGATCAGGGCTCTGTAAGTCGTCTCCTGATACAAATCTTTGGCATCCTCTGAGTTTTTCGTCAGATTGAGCGCAAATGAATGTAAATATTGTGATACTTCTTCGATTTTCAGGTTAAAATCGTGTGCTGACATTATGAGAAGATTTATATTGTAAAGTTAGACGTTAAAATACTGGTTTTGTATACTTTCTTTTGTAAAAAAATTGTCACATAATCCAAACAATCATAAAACGCAGCAAACAACCCGCTTATTTGTAAAAAAAGGAGTTGTGCCGTAACTTTATGTTATTATTAACAATAATTTTATGATGATACTTCTTAAAAGTGAATTATAATTGTAAAAGTTATAAGGTTAAAATAATGAATAAAATTCCATATAAGTACATATTTCTTATTTTTTTTTCAACTTTCATGCTAAATGCGCATGCACAGAGTCAGAGAGCAGAGGTCGGAAAAACGCTAAATCAGTTGCACAGCAGCACTTTGGTCGTATTGCTGGAATCTTATCATAAGACGATCGGGTATTATGACATGATGATACAAAAAGGGGGAACATCGCAGGCCGCTATCGAAAAAAAGCGCATCAATGCAATTGCTGAAAGAGATGCAAAGAATAAAGCTCTGGTCAATGCGTTTTCGCAGCAATACCTGTTTTCCAAAGTCCTGTTCCTGTATGACTATCAATATAATTTCAAAACGCAGGAAATTACCGGCGCCTTCCTGAATACTCAATTACAAGCGGATCACACAATTACACTGACCACGCCGGATTTCTTTATTGGCGGATTGATGGACAGAATGAATCGGGATCAATTTAAATATCAGTTTTACACACTCCGCCCGGACGGCACCGAACTGCCGGATAAAGTGAGGGGTGAGGTTCAGACCACTTTTCTGATTTTCAAGCGGTCACCAAATACGATAGTCTATAAACTCAATAAACGGCTTACCCGGGCATTTGGTAAGTATAGTAAATAGCTTGTTTGTTATTCACACCTACCATGTCTCACTCAGAAGTAATTCGGATCTGACTTACTGATCGATATGGCTTTGTGGGGATAAGGTATCTGCCTGCTGATAGGTATAGGTAATATATCTGAATTTACCGGAAGCGCGCTTTTGATTATATTGATTCAAATCATAAATCGGAAATCGGCGGATGATTTCATGATTCTTCACATAGAATGAATCCCGGCCGAAATATCCTTTCTGGAGATCAGGGGGCATAAAGGGCAGGATATACTTAAACTCGCTATCGTCGCCCTTGTTGATCACTGCATACGCATTTCCGATGTGTGTGGCATCCTCGGTATTGGTATAGAAGACCAGGTCTTTCTTACCATCACCGTCCAGATCGGTAGTGTAAATACCGGAAATCCTTCCTATGGCTGCATGGTCCTTATTGTACAGGATATCACCGTCTTCGCGGATAACCACCTGAGCTGAAGCATCCATCATGCCTCCCCGGGTATAAATCTCATACGTATAGTCTCCGGCGGGGATAGTGTCTATATAAAATAATGCACGGGCTGTACCATCATAAGGTTTATAAGTAGAAGGGGCTTTTATCCCACCATCATTGCGACAAGCTATCAGGTAAAGGAATGAAAACATTGCTATCAGGGGGAGAGAGTTTTTCAGAAACCGAAAATCATGTTTACAAATCATTAGTCATTGAGTTTTAATACTTCAAGGAAGGCTTTTTGCGGCACTTCTACATTTCCGATTTGTCGCATTTTCTTTTTTCCTTCTTTTTGTTTCTCGAGCAATTTACGCTTTCTGGAGATATCACCACCATAACATTTAGCGGTAACGTCTTTACGTAAGGCGGATAATGTCTCCCGGGCAATAATTTTCGCACCGATTGCTGCCTGTATTGCGATCACAAACTGCTGTCGGGGCAGGAGTTCTTTCAGTTTGCTACAGATTTTACGACCCAATTGCTCGGCTTTTGTCCGGTGTACCAAAGCAGACAGCGCATCCACATTATCGCCATTGATTTTGATGTCAAGGCGGACGAGATCACTGATTCTGTAATCAAGCGGATGATAATCAAAGGAAGCATAACCTTTGGATATCGATTTCAGCCGGTCATAAAAATCAAATACGATTTCAGCAAGCGGAAGCTCAAAAGTAAGCTCTACCCGGGTCTGCGTCAGATACAATTGCTTCGTCAAAATCCCGCGCTTATCCATACACAGCGTCATGATGGAGCCGATGTAATCCGGTTTGGTGATGATCTGAGCGATGATATAAGGTTCTTCTACACGCTGTAGCATCGTGGGTTCCGGAAGATCATTTGGTGTATTGATCACTAATTTCTCCGATGGATTGGCCGTTTTGTATGCATAATACATTACATTGGGTACAGTGGTAATCACATCTTGTTTGAACTCACGACTCAGGCGCTCCTGAATGATTTCGAGATGCAACATCCCCAGGAAGCCACATCGGAAGCCAAAGCCCAGTGCTGCAGAGCTCTCGGGCTCGAAGGTCAGTGAGGCATCATTGAGTTGTAATTTTTCAAGACTATCCCGCAGATCTTCGAAATCATCATTGTCGATAGGATAGATCCCGGCGAATACCATTGGCTTTACCTCTTCAAATCCGATGATCGGATTCGGCGAACCATTCTGTGCGTGCGTAATCGTGTCTCCTACTTTTATTTCTTTAGAAACCTTGATACCGGTGATCAGGTAGCCCACATTTCCAGCCTGTAACTCATCGCGTTCCAGCATACCCATCTGCAGAATGCCTATTTCATCAGCATTATACACATTTCCGGTATGGAAAAACCGCAATTGTTCATTTTTACGGATAGTTCCATTGATTAGACGAAAATAGACAACTACGCCCCGGAAAGGATTGAATACTGAATCAAAAATCAGCGCTTGCAATGGAGCTGCGGGATCACCCTTGGGCGGAGGTATCCGCTCTACAATAGCCGTCATCAGCTCTTGGATGCCAATCCCTGTCTTGCCGCTGGCTAGTATAATTTCTTCAGGTTTACATCCCAGAAGCTCTACGATTTGTGTGGAGACTTCATCTACCATAGCGCTGTCCATATCGACCTTGTTGAGCACCGGAATAATCTCCAGATCGTGTTCCATCGCCATGAAAAGGTTTGAGATCGTCTGTGCCTGAATGCCCTGTGATGCATCGACCAGCAGTAAGGCGCCTTCACAGGCAGCGATAGACCGGGAAACCTCATACGAGAAGTCCACATGCCCCGGTGTATCAATCATATTGAAGACATACGTCACACCATCAGTGTGCTGGTACTGCATCTGTATAGCGTGGCTCTTGATCGTGATGCCCCTTTCCCGCTCCAGATCCATGTCATCGAGTGCCTGATCCTTCATGTCGCGCTCAGAGATAGTACGGGTAAATTCCAGTAAGCGATCAGACAAGGTACTCTTGCCATGGTCTATGTGTGCGATCACACAAAAGTTACGGATCAGTTTCATGCCGCAAATGTAAGGAATCCGTAAATATACTCATGCATGTCGCGATAAAATGATACCTTTGCACCGCTTTTTCTGAATAGGGACAATTTGTTACTGTTCGACCATGAATTAAGATACCAAAATATGAATATCCAAGAAGAAAAGAAAACCGATCAGCAGTTTGACCTGCAGGTAGAATTAAGCCATCAGGACATCAAAAATCATTTCAATGCTGAAGTGAACAAGATGTCCCGCACGATGAAGATGAAAGGCTTCCGCCCGGGAAAAACACCACCGGCATTGCTGAAGAAAATGTATGGCCCTGATGTGATGGCCCGCAGTATCAATGAATTAATTCAAAGTAAGACACAGAGTTATCTGGAAGACAATAGCCTGGAAGTATTCGGACCACTGGTCATTACTGATGTCAAAAAAGATTTCCAGTTTTCTCCGGATGTCAATGAAGATTTCAATGCCACACTCCGGTTTCTGAAACCATTTAATGCAGAGCAGGGGCTGGAAGGTCTGAAGGGTGAAATCAGCTATTATCTTCCCTTAATCGAGGAAGATAAGATGGAGGCACATATCAATGAGATCCTGCTGGATAATGGTACACTGGAAGAGGCAAATGAGATAAAGGCAGATAGCCTGGTGGAAATCGATATTCTGAGAGAAAATGAAACCGATGAACCCATAATCTTCAAACTGGTAGTCAGTCAGATCCCGGATGAAAAGTTGAGAGAAAGCATAATGAATCAGGCTGTGGGTTTTGAATTTGAATTCAAGCCAAAGGATATTTCCGACAATGAGCAGTTTATTTTTGTCAATATCCTTGATAAACTAAACAGTAAAATGGATGCAGAGAATGTCACTGAAGTATCAACAGACGACACTCCGGCTCAATTTACTGCAGATAGACTATTGAAGGGGAAAATATCTAAGATCGAAGATCGCGTCCCGGCGGTGCTTGACGAAGAGCTCTTCAAGAAAATTGATCCGCGGGGCGAAGTGGATACAAAAGAAAAATTGGAAGAGGTGATTAAAAAAGGGACTCAAAACAGAGTTCGCCCTGAATCCAATATATTATTTTTCATGGAGCTCAAAGAAATGCTGACCGGGAAATACCCATTGGACGCTGATGATGATTATGTGCGGGAGGTGTATGTTCAAAACTATCAGGTAGATCAGCACGCACTGGACCATCATTTATCTGAACTACGCGAGGACCTGAGCTGGATGCGCATCAAGGATGGCCTGGACAAGGAATTTGGTCTGCGAATACAGGAACATGAGTTAAGAAACGCGATTGGCCGGGACATTTTTCAATATTTTGGCGGATACAACATTTCACAGCAGATGTTGGATGACCTCATTGACCGGCAACTTAAGAATAAAGAGCAGGTCAATCACTACAGTGAGCGAATCTACTTTGCTAAGGTTGCCGAAGCATTAGTAGAGAATAACTTTTTCGAGAGTAAAGAGATTTCAACAGATGAGCTGAATCAGCGCATCACTGACATGAATACGAAAATTGATGAAAAGTATGCAGCGAATGACCATCACCACCATCATCATCATGATGAGGACGTGCATACTTCAGAAGTGGAATAAACTTTAAAATTTTAAAGCCAGAATCATCCATTTATCCAGTTGCATACGTTTATGTATGAAACAGAATGAACTTTTTATGCCTTTGGATATTTTATTAAAAAATCAAATTGAAGATGTTTTCAGCTAACGAGTTTAAGAAATACGCAACCAAGCACCTGAACATGAACAGCATGCACCTCGAAAAATACATGGAGGTGAGTGTTCCCAATATACATGCATTCACACCTGCGGTGATCGAAGAGCGCCAGATGAATGTAGTCAGTATGGATGTTTTCTCCCGATTGATGATGGACCGGATTATCTTTATGGGTGTACCGGTAAATGATTATGTAGCCAATGTGATTCAGGCGCAGTTACTGTTTTTAGAAAGTACAGATGCGAAGCGGGATATCCAGATGTTTATCAATAGCCCCGGCGGTTCTGTCATCAATGGGCTGGGTATATATGATACGATGCAGTATGTCACACCGGATGTAGGCACGATATGCACCGGACTGGCCGCCAGTATGGGCGCAGTATTGCTTGCTGCCGGAGCCAAGGGTAAGCGTACCTGTCTGTACCATAGCCGTGTGATGATTCACCAGCCACTGGGTGGCATGGAAGGTCAGGTCTCAGACATGGAGATCTCCTATAAACTCATCAAACAAATGCAAAAGCAGTTGTATGATATACTGGCAGTACATACAAACCAACCCTATGAGAAAATAGAACAGGATTGTGACCGGGACAACTGGATGACTTCTGACCAGGCAAAGGAATATGGGCTGGTGGATGAAGTGTTGGACAAGACCAATCCCAGAAAAAAACAACTGATAGATGAAAAATAGACCGACCTGCTCATTTTGCGGAAAGGATAAGGATGAAGTCCTGCTCCTCATAGAGGGATTGGAAGGCCATATCTGTGAATATTGTGTCGAAAAGGCTTATGATATCATAGAGGAAGAACTGATCTCCCGTTCACGATCCAGTAACATTAGTAGTAAGACCAAGTTTCAGAAGACACCCCGGCAGATCAAAGAGCATCTGGACGAATATGTAATCGGTCAGGATCAGGCAAAGAAAGTATTGTCTGTGGCGGTGTACAATCACTATAAACGACTCAAACAGTCTGACAAAGACATCCAGATTGAGAAATCAAATATCATCCTGCTCGGCCCAACAGGTGTGGGTAAGACATTGCTCGCCAAAAGCATTGCTTCATTACTCAAGGTGCCTTTTGCCATCGTAGATGCGACCGTTTTTACGGAAGCCGGATATGTAGGCGAAGACGTGGAGAGCATATTGACTCGTTTACTTCAGGTATGTGACTATGACGTGTCGCTGGCTGAAACCGGGATAGTTTATATCGACGAAATCGATAAAATAGCCCGTAAGCGGGATAATCCGTCACTTACCCGGGATGTGTCCGGCGAGGGAGTACAACAAGCCCTGCTGAAAATGCTCGAAGGTACAGATGTTAATGTTCCACCTCAGGGTGGTCGTAAGCATCCCGAACAGAAACTGATAAAAGTAAATACACAGAATATACTCTTCATCTGTGGTGGTGCTTTTGATGGCCTGGATAAGCATATTGCCCGCAGGCTGAACACACAGGTTATCGGTTTTAATCAGTCAAATAGCTTAAACTTGCAAGCAGATAATTTGTATCAATATGCGATTCACGAAGATCTCCGGCATTTCGGGTTGATCCCGGAATTGCTGGGCCGGTTACCTGCATTGACCTATCTGGATCCGCTGACAAAAGAGATGCTGCTCGAGATACTGGTCAAGCCCAAGAATGCACTGATACAGCAGTACAGCAAGCTTTTTGAATACGAAAAAGTCAAGCTCGACGTCACGCAAGAAGCGCTGGAATATATTGCACAGACTGCATTGGACTATAAGTTGGGCGCCAGAGGCCTGCGATCCATCTGTGAAGCGATCTTCCTCGATGATATGTTTGACATTCCATCAGAGAAGAAGACCCGCGTGCTCACTATTGACCGTGAATACGTAGTAGAGAAAATCTCTAAATCAAAGATTAAGAAGAGCCTGAAAGTCGCCTGACCATGCGGTATTTCGCCTGGTGTGACTACGATGGGACCGACTATGCCGGGTGGCAGCGTCAACCCAATGCGCCATCTGTCCAGCAGACTATAGAAGAAGCGCTGGGCCTTTTTCTACTTCAGAAGATTGATATTACCGGATGTGGTCGTACAGATGCCGGGGTGCATGCGCGTAATTATTGCTTTCATTTTGACCATGAAAAGGATCTGGAGCCTGAATCCTTTCTTTATAAGGCAAACAGCATATTGCCGGACAGCATTGCCATTCATCGTATCCGGAAGGTAACATCGGATGCACACGCCCGCTTTGATGCCCTGTCACGGAGCTATGAATACAAGATCGTACCTGCGAAAGAGCCACTTCAGAGACATTTCGCTGCACATATTCCTACTCTCCGAACTTTTGATCTCCGATTATTGAATGAGGCGGCTGCATTCATAGGCACTCTCATGAACTTTGGCTCATTTTGCAAGACAAACAGCGCCAATAACACCACCCAATGTACTTTGGCGCATTGTGCCTGGTCATCAGAGTCCGGTCAGATCATCCTTCGAATCTCTGCCAACCGGTTCCTGCGAGGTATGGTACGACTCATCGCAGGCGCTTGTCTCAATTATATGACAGGCAAACTTACAATGGAAGAGTTGAGAGAATTTTCCCTATCAGAACAGATATTGCCACATGCCTGGTCAGTCCCGGCTTGTGGTCTCCTGTTTACCGGTGCCATCTATCCGATGGATATGAAGGAATAATTTATGTAACTATTCAGTTCAAATAAATTTTATTAACAAAAAAAGAATCCGGTCGTGGCGTAGGCTGGAGCCTACGCCCAACATTCTGTTAGTTAAAAAGTTAATTTAAGCGAAGCTTAAATTAACTTTTTAACTTAGTCCACCGCTAAGCGTAGGCTCCCCGACCTATCGGGACAGGATAAATGTGATTCGATGTTCAGCCATCCGGCTTACACTAAAGGCAGGTATTTATCATTGAGGATTTTCCAGTGATGAAGTTGATGCCCGATGATAGTAAAGCCCAGGGCCAGTACTGAAATTTCTTTTCCATTGCTGATTCCGGTACGCATCAGAGCCTCCGGCGACAGATCTTTAAACAGCGCTATACTGGTTTTTCTGACCAGTATCAATTCCTCCATCAGATCGGCAATACTACGCAGGCGGGCATTGCCATTGGTGACATAATCATCCTGATCAAAACCCGCTAAAGGTGTTTTGTCAGCCCGTGCAAACCGCAGTGCCCTGTATGCAAACACCCGCTCAGTATCCGTGATATGCAGCAACACATCGCGGACTGGCCATTTGCCCGGTGCATAGGTCTTCTCGCCCAACGACTCCAGCATTTTCTGATCCTGCGACTTTAATTGTTGCAGACTTATAGCAAATGCATCCATCAATTCTATATCATCTACCTGAATGATATACTTACTAAAATAATCCGGCAAAGGATTAATATCTGATCTTCTCATGCTATAAAAATACGAAGCATTTTGTAAAGATGCTAAAGATTATTCCGGCTCACTCTTGCCCCCGCCCTTTTCCAGAATAGCTGCCTTGATCTTAGTTTCGATTTCTGCGGCTACCTCGGGATTATCTTCGATGAACTGCTTGGCAGCATCCCTGCCCTGTGCGATTTTGGTGTCACCATACGAATACCAGGAGCCGGATTTCTGGATGATGTCATAATCCACACCCAGATCTACGATCTCGCCGGATTTAGAAATACCGCTGCCAAACATGATATCAAAAATAGCAGTACGGAAAGGTGGAGCGAGCTTGTTTTTGACTACTTTCACCTTGACCTGATTGCCGAGCAGGTTATTGTCCTTGTCTTTGATTGGCGGGCCTGAGCGGCGGATATCGAGTCTCTGGCTGGCATAAAACTTGAGTGCATTTCCACCGGTAGTTGTCTCCGGGTTGCCAAACATCACACCGATTTTTTCACGCAACTGATTGATGAAGATGCAACAACACCCGGTACGACCGATGGTGGCAGTAAGTTTACGTAGTGCCTGAGACATCAGACGTGCCTGTAAGCCCATCTTCGAATCGCCCATCTCACCTTCAATCTCACTTCGTGGCGTAAGTGCAGCTACTGAGTCCACGACTAAGATATCGATAGCACCGGAGCGGATAAGATTCTCAGCGATTTCCAGCGCCTGCTCTCCATTGTCCGGCTGCGAGATCAGGAGATTCTCTGTATCTACTCCCAGATTACGCGCATAAGATGGATCAAATGCATGCTCTGCATCGATAAAGGCAGCTATACCGCCATTGCGCTGTGCTTCTGCGATGGCATGGATAGCTAGCGTAGTCTTACCTGAAGATTCGGGGCCATAGATTTCTATGACACGACCTTTGGGAAAGCCACCGATGCCTAGTGCAATGTCAAGGCCTAAAGAACCGGTGGATATAACTTCAATATTGGTCTGGGCTCTGTCTCCCAACTTCATGATGGTCCCTTTGCCATAGGTTTTTTCCAACTTATCCATGGTGAGTTGGAGTGCTTTAAGTTTTGCTTCTTTTTCTGACATTCTGATTGATTTTAACCCGGTTTATTTATGAGATCCGGACGGTATTAAACGGATAATTTTCATTTGCCACCTAAATTTCAGGCGCAAATGAATATAAAAAGCAAATATATGTTATTCCAAAATGTAAAAGTACATTTTCAGGCATTCTGGATGAAAAAAATGAACACAATACCAACATCGCCCTTATTTTTCTTAATAAATCGTCAATATGCCGTATAAAATGAACTTTTTATACACAATTGCCTTTATCAAACAGTTGTTCTTTATGTCAAAGGAAATATAGATAGAGCAACATTCGTTGAATTCTAAATTGTATTAATAAATGAAAAAAATTGTTTTCTTTTTACTGGGTGCGGCTTTATATGTCTCACCGGCATTTGCAGGTACTTCTGCACATCAGTTGACCATGCACAGCGATAATACTGCTGTTTTAATAGGCGACAAAACAAAGGTGGATAGCTTTCACGTAAGTGGAAACTGTGGCATGTGTGAAAAAACTATTGAAAAAGCCGCTTTATCCGTCAAGCACGTGAAAAAAGCAGACTGGAACAAAGACACAAAAGTCTTGGTCGTCGAATATAAAGACGGTAAGGTAGATTTGATGGATGTTCATAAGGCTATCGCAGCTTCCGGATATGACACAGATAAGGTGAGAGCAAAAGATGCGGACTATAATAACCTGCATGCCTGCTGCCAGTATGACCGAAAGTAAGGATGGGATAGTGCTCAATTGAAGCACCAGCACATTATTGACGCCATTTTCTATTTAGTGTATGAGATAGAAAATGGCGTTTTTTATTTTTAAAAACTATACTTGAACCGCAGATACACTGCCTGCAGCGGACTGTGATAATGATGGGTCGTATGATCCCGCTCCGCAATAATCTGTGCAGTTAAATTCACATCAAAATTTTGAGCAGCGGAATAGCTGAGCACCGGACTAATAAATGCCGGATGCTGTTTATTCGCCGAATAGACCACAGCAAGGCCACAATCCAATAAAGGATTAATCGTATAATTGCCCTGTGCGAAGATCGAGTATGCATAGGGGTACAGATTCTCCGCAGATGGGGTATAATCAAAGAGATTGAGGATGGATTGTTCCCCGCCGGAAGAATTGTAGAGAAATCCGAAAGTATAGAGAAGGTTGTACCGTGTAGATTGTTGATATTCGATCGTAGCGGAAAAATTGGTTTTTGCAGCAATCGCATTGTCCGGGATAAAAACCGAAAACTCTCCCCGTAAGCTCCCGCTCCCCAGATTCCCGGCAAAACCACCACCCAGCATAATTTTTTGATAATATTTACCCACGATACCCTGTACATCATAGGAGCCCAAACCAAACTTCCATCGCAGAGCCATGACCGAACTGTCCAGGGACTCCGCCATCTTCAACGCCAGCTCCAGCGAACTGTTCCAACTCCTGTACCAGGTGACACGCAGCGCATCAGATCCCGGACGCTCCTCATAATCGAAATCCGTGAAACGATAGGTGTTGAAAATATCATTGGGGTTCCACAGTGTGGCTATGCCCCAGTTGATCCGTTGCCGACCGGCAGCAATCTCCCATTTTCCAATATTATACTGTGCATACAAACGATCCAATACCGTATGCAATACGATCTTCTGATTATTGACGATAAGTCTGTCCAGATCGAAATAATCATTGGCTTCTTTGCTGAGCATCGCTCCAAAATCAGAATTTAACCGGACGAGACCACCGTAGAAAAGCCGTGTACGTAGGGCCGCATTTACTTCCAGTCCCGGAAGCGGAGTCCATTGAGCCTCGAGGCGATTGTGAAAAAATTGCTCATCAAGAAAAATATCCGGATTTGACGAATTTATCCCCAGCGTCATAAACTTCATGTATCCGTTCAGGTGAAAATGCCTTACCTGGCTACTGTCCTGTGCCTGAAGTGTCGTCATTGCCAGGATAATTATTGAGCATATATACAGACTATGGCGTATGGGCTTCATCGCTGCTTATTTTCCCGTCAGTGAGTGTGATGATGCGCCGGGCGCGATCCATCACCCGTTGATCATGGGTAGAGAAGATGAAAGTAACGCCTTCCTGTTCATTCAGCTCAGCCATCAGGTCGAGCAAAGCGGCTGTACTGTGTGAATCCAGGTTTGCCGTGGGTTCATCTGCCAGTATAAAACTGGGTTTGGGTGCAAGCGCCCTTACTACCGCCACTCTTTGTTGCTGGCCACCGGACAATTCGCCCGGTTTATTGTCCAGCAGCTCGCCCATACCCACGGCATCCATCAGTAATTGGACTCTTTTTCTTCGCTCATCTTTGGGCCTGCCTTGAAGCAACATCACAAATTCTGCATTTTCATAAGCAGTCAATACCGGTATGAGATTGTATGCCTGGAAGACAAAGCCAATATGATCCCGTCGGAAGTTGATAAGGTGGTTTTCGCTCAGCCCGTGTATGGCTGTACCATCAATGGTGATCTCGCCGGATGTTGGTTGGTCCAATCCACCGATGAGATTGAGCAGGGTCGTCTTTCCTGAGCCGGAGGGCCCGACGATCGCGGTAAACTCCCCCTTGTGGATACCCAGACTTACATCATTGACGGCATGTACGTCTATAGCATTGGGATGATAGACTTTAGAGACATTTTGAACGGTTATCACTGATTCTTTCATTTGTTTATATTTTATGAATTGCTTCCACCGGTTTAAGCCGGATGGCTTTCAGGGCAGGATAAATAGAAGCCAGGACTGCTGTGATGAAGACCGCGATGGCCACTTGCCAAAAATTACCGGCATTGATGATCGGATAAATGACGGAGTTCATTCCAAATTTATTGAGACCGGCTGACCAATGCGAGAGATCCATGCCTGTCTTTGCCAATAAATGTAATGTTATGGCAGCCAGCAGCATACCGATAGGAGTACCGATGGTCGCCAATAATATGGTCTCAATGACGATCATCCAAAAGGTCTGTATCCGGTTTAATCCAATCGCCATCAGCACACCCAGCTCTCTGATTCGCTCCAGGACAGCCATCAGCATGGTATTGATAATGCCAAAAATGAGTGCCAACATGAATATAGTAACATAGATATAGCTGCTGGCCTGCAACTGAGTGCGGAATAAACCGATCTCGGGCGACAGATCCAGATAGGTTTGCACCTTGAGCTTAGGAAATCGTTTGGTCAGTTGAGCAGTGACTAAGGGGACCGCCTGATCATTGTCACAGCGTATGACAATTTCCTGCGCCGCATCCTGCAGTCCGGTCATTTGTTGCAGATCCTGATACCTGACATATACATGACCATTGTCAAAGGTTTCATTACTTGTTTTAAATTCGCCGCTGACGCGAAATGCACCACTGCTCAGATTGCCCATTGTATCACGGAAGGTGAGTACTATTTTCTTTCCGGGGTCTAATTGTAAATCATGAGCGAGACTTTGGCCAATCATCACCTGCGCACGTCTGTTTGTATCAATTGGATGGCCCATTGAAATCATTCTGCTGTAGTTAAACACTTTATTTTCATTTTCCGGGATAATCCCGATTATTTTGACTCCGCGTACGCCATGGCTGCTGCTCAGCATGCCATTGATCGTCATACGATAGGTAGCGGCATGAACGCCCGGCATGCTGTTTATTTGTCGCAGGATAGAAGCCGGATGTGGGATAGAATAAGTCAATTTAGGATCATCAGCGTATTTTGGTTGGTGTAATTGGATATGGCCAATCTCAGTACTGATGACATTATTGATATAACCCTCTATAAAGCCACCGACGAATGAGATTAGCAACAATACGCTCCAGGTACCTGCAGCCGTAGCTAATATCACAATCAGACTACGCAGTTTGTTGCGCCAGATATTGCGCCAGGCTATTTTGAATAATATCATCGGGCTGAATATTTAAGCATTGTGCATTTCTTTTACGGCTACCATTCGTGAAATCCTGTAGAATGGATATACTGACAGGATCAAAACGACTACAAATACGATCAGCGCCTGCATCAGGAATAAGGATGGTGCTAATGATGCCGGCATTTCGGGGCTCATGCCAAATTCAGCATACGCCTTTGCCATGTCTTTACCCAATTGTATGGGGTGGACATTCAGCCAATAAGCCATAGGAAAGGCAATCACCAGGCCACTGATGACACCCAGAATGGCTATAAATAAGAGCTCAAGCCAGACCATCAGAAATAACTGCAATCGATGCATCCCGATAGAGAGCAACACACCAAACTCAAAGCGACGTTCCTCCAGCATCATCAGGACAGTGCCAAATATGCCAAAGGTGATGATCACATAGAGTATCAGTAATATCAATCGGGCAGAAGCCGTATCAATAGACCGCGCCTGTACCAGATCGGGCATTAATTGCTCCCAGTCTTTTACCACCCAGCCATGACCGAGTGCCATTCGGGTATTGTTGACTATGGGTATGACATTATCCTTACTGTCAATGTCCAGGGCGAGAGATGTGGCCAGTCCGGGTGCCCCGTAGAAGTTCTGTGCGGCAGGCATGGCCATATAGACCATCCGTTTATTTAATTCCGGTGAGGGAAAGTGCACTATTCCTTCAATATAGAATATTCCGGCAGCATTTACACCATGATAACCCTGAGAAATCAAAACTAATGAATCCCCGGGATGTAATCCGGACCGGCTGGCTACACCCTCAGCGATCAATAGACCTGTGGATGTGCTATCCGGATATTTACCCTGGATTACTCTCGATTGTAAACCGGTCATCTTATTTTCCAGCAATGGGTCAATGCCTACCACTAATACACCATACGTGTCTTCGCCTTTTGATGCCAGGGCAAAACTTTCCAGACGGGGGACTACAGCGCGCAGGTGGGGATTGGTTGGTATTTTCGTACGAATCTGATTCAGGTCGAATGCATTATTGATGTCTTTATTTTCCCAGTAGAGACTATCTTGTACCTGAGCAAAACCATAATAATAATTCATCACATTGTCCGTCATGCGATCCCAGATGCCGGACTGTAATGAAGATACCATGCCGGCAAAAAATACGCTAAATAGGATAGACGCTGCTGTAATCAAGGTGCGGCGGCGGTTTCGCCAGATATTGCGCCAGGCTAGGGTAATCAGCATCACTTAATGATCCGATTTAAGTTGTTGTTGAGAAAAGAAAGCCGGAGTGATGCCAGTATCGAAGCGAAGTGATAACTGTTCGATGACTGTTTTTTGCCCGGGATTATCTGCAGGGGTGACCTCAAGTACCGAAGGAATAAGCCGGTCACCCATTTTCTTTATTTTACTGCCGGTGAGGGTATTGACCAAAAAGCCATCCTGGTCATAAAACTCGGCTTTTAATTGCAGATAGTCGGTTTTGCTAATCCATAGTTTTACTTTTCCCCATACGACAGCAGCATTGGGTTTTGGTGTCAGATTGATGATATAGCAGGGATAGCCCTGCAGTACTTCATTTCCAATGATTTTGTGGGTATAATCTTCTGCCATGGAGGATTGCTTTACGAGATCATCATTGGTAAAATCGCTGCCCATCCAGGACTGTGACATCATGCTGGGGGGCAGTTTAATTGTCCTGCGGATACTGGGTTGCCAATTCCAGATCTCATTGCCCCGTTTCAGAAAAGCAGCTCCTTTATCTCTCGCTGGTGCTGTAATCCGGATTAATGACAGATCGGTACCATAAGTCCAGGTCTTAAAACTGACGTCCCGCTGCCATGAGGGTCTGACAATCGTCATCTTCATCTCACCATAGCTGGATTTGCCCTGCATGTGCTGTACGCAGCGCTGTACGATAGTAGTGGCATCCTGTGCACCGACTCCACCGGTCATAAAAACTGCTATAATCAACATCATTCCACAGATACGGAAATATTTCATAGGTTAAAATGTTTAAGTGTATTTTCGATGAATGTCGCCTTAATTTTTTGCCAGGGATAATCCGGGTCATTGATAAAAAAGAGATAGTGTAAAGCCATCCCGTCCAGTGCCGCACCCAGCAGATATGTTTCTTCCTTTACTGCAGGGATCCCGGCACTATGTAAGAGTTGTTCCAGAAAACCCATCATCTCTTTTGTTCGTTCGCCGACCTGGCCCTGTATGACCATCACAGCCTCCGGTTGCAATGACAATCCCAGCAACAGCCGCATTAACTTGGGGCGTTCTTCTATATAATCAAAAGAGATTTGCAGCATAATCAGCACTTTCTCTCTCGTAGTCTTTGCTGCCAATATTTGTGTGACCAGTTCAGCGCTTTCATCTATCACCTCATGAAGAATGGAGTTCAGCAGTGAATCCTTACTCTCGAAATAGCTATATACCAGACCCTTTGATATGCCGGCTTGTCGGGCTATGCTGTTTATCGTGGCGCTATGATAGCCATGACTGGAAAAGACGTCAATTGCCGCCTCTATGATCGAGGTGCGGCGCTTTTCCCGGATTGCCTGATTAGCACTTTCTGAACGTGGAGACATTTTATATTGACTAAATGGTCAGTCAAAGATATGTCAAATAAATTAATTGAAAGAAAAAAATTACACTTAATTGTAGATGAGCCTTTGAGTGAGAAGTGGAGAGTTGAGAGTTGAGAGTTGAGAGTTTTTTAGTGGATAGTCTTTTAATTGCGGATAACGAGCTCATCTGTGGGGCCAGTGGTGAGTAATCAGGAAAATCTATGTATCGTAATATTGCAATATTACATTCAAAAGCTTGCCAGATGGAAAACTACTTTGACATGTCGACTTTTTCTGTCTTGCAATTAAAGTTGGCTACAATTCATTAATGTGCCCAATATTTTGCAACCAGCAAATCTATAAATCAGCCTTGCTTACTTATTTTTACAATGAAAAAAGGGTCTATACGCAACTAAAACATTATTTTTATAGCTTTGCAGCCTAAAATTTAAACTTTTTATGGCAGATACAGGTGATATTCGCAAAGGACTGTGCATCGATTATAACAATGATATTTACACTATCGTGGACTTCCAGCACGTGAAGCCCGCCAGAGGTGCAGCCTTTGTGCGAACTACAATGAAAAGCATGACTAATGGCAAGGTAAATGAAAATACCTGGCCATCCGGACACAAAATAGATGTAGTCAGGGTCGAGCGCCGGAAGTTTCAATATCTGTATAAAGATGAGATAGGTTATCACTTCATGGATAATGAAAGCTTTGAGCAAACGCAGCTTGGCGATGACATGGTCGATAATCCTCAGTTTCTCAAAGAAGGTATGGAAGTGGATATCCTCTATCACGCAGAGAAAGACACGGCACTGCGTATGGAAATGCCCCAATTTATAATCGTGGAAGTGACCTACACAGAACCGGGCGTCAGAGGTGATACTGCAACAAATGCTTCGAAGCCTGCGACTATCGAGACAGGCGCAGAGATCAGAGTACCGCTGTTTATCAATCAGGGAGAACGCATCAAAATAGACACAGCTACCGGCGCTTATGTCGAGAGAGCAAAAGATTAATAAGCCTTTAAAATCTATTAATATGACCTATAAAGAGATTCTCGAACTCATTAAAATCGTAAATAAATCAGACCTTTCTGAGGTGAAAATCAAAGATGAATCGTCTGAAGTAGTCATTCGTACCAAGAGTTTTCATTCAGGTAAGGGGATTCAAGCCAACCTGCCTGCCCAGGCGGCACAGAGCTATGTGCCGGCACAGACTGCACCTGCTGTTTCCGCACCGGCTATCACCGGCGAGACGATCACAAAGTCTGATACAGGGGCAGCGACAGGTAATTCCAATTACAAGGAGATCCGCTCACCGATGGTCGGTACTTTTTATCGAAGCGCCAGCCCGGATAAACCACCATTTATCAAGCCGGGCGATACGATAACTCCGGGTTCTGTGGTATGTATCATAGAAGCGATGAAACTATTCAATGAGATAGAGTCTGATGTCAGTGGTACGATAGTAAAGATAATGGTCGATGATGCCAGCCCGGTGGAGTTTGATCAGGTCTTGTTTTTAGTAGAATAAATAATTTTATGTTTAGTAAAATACTGATTGCTAACAGGGGTGAAATCGCCCTGCGAATCATCCGTACCTGTAAAGAAATGGGTATCAAAACGGTAGCTGTCTATTCGACAGCCGATAAGGAAAGCCTGCACGTTCGCTTTGCTGACGAGGCAGTGTGTATAGGTCCACCATCTTCCAAGGAATCCTACCTCAATATCCCCAGGATCATGGCTGCCGTAGAAATTACCAACGCTGATGCTGTGCATCCCGGATATGGTTTTCTGGCTGAGAATGCTGATTTCGCAGAGGTTTGTGCGCAGTATGGCGTTAAATTTATCGGACCTTCACCGGACCAGATCCGGAAGATGGGTGATAAAATCACCGCAAAAGAGACGATGATTGCTGCCGGAGTACCGGTCGTTCCCGGATCTGATGGTCTGGTTAAAAATGAAAAGGAAGGCAAAGCATCTGCAAAGAAAATCGGATATCCCATTATACTAAAAGCAACTGCCGGTGGTGGTGGAAAAGGTATGCGTGTAGTCTGGAATGAAGAAGAATTCCAGAAAAACTGGGAGATGGCTCGCGCTGAAGCAAAAAACGCTTTTGCTAATGACGGCATCTACATGGAAAAGTTTGTCGAGGAGCCCCGACATATAGAAATTCAAATTATCGGTGATCAGTATGGCCGGGTAGCTCACTTATCCGAGCGAGATTGTAGTATCCAGCGCCGGCACCAGAAACTGGTAGAGGAAAGTCCATCACCTTTTATGACACCTGAACTACGTGAAAAAATGGGTGTAGCCGCGATCAAAGCCGGTCAGGCAATCAATTACGAAGGTGTAGGCACAGTAGAATTTTTGGTGGATAAGCACCGTAATTTCTATTTCATGGAAATGAATACCCGTATCCAGGTTGAGCATCCGGTTACTGAGGAAGTGATCGACCATGATCTGATCAAGGAACAAATAAAAGTTGCTGCCGGGATAGAAATCTCAGGCAAGAACTATACTCCGATAATGCATGCGATGGAATGTCGTATTAATGCCGAAGATCCGTTTAATGATTTCAGACCCAGCCCCGGAAAGATCACTTCATTCCATAGTGCCAAAGGTCACGGTGTCCGCGTAGATACACATGTCTATGCCGGATATACGGTACCGCCCTATTACGACTCAATGATCGCCAAGATCATCTGTAAGGCACAGACCCGTGAGGAAGTCATCCTGAAAATGCAGCGCGCACTCGATGAGTTTATCGTCGAAGGGATTAAGACAACTGTCCCCTTCCATCAGCGATTGCTGCGGGATGAGAAGTTCATCGCCGGTGACTTCAATACCGGCTTCCTGAATGATTTTGATCTGACGGAGTGATGAATAATGTTTGACTAAAGCATTAGATTTTCATAGAAAGGAGTTTTTTATTGCTGTTGTTGAATGGTGAACTGCAAGCTCATATCACAGGCTCAATAATATTTCAGCAAGTTGCAATGGCTGGGATAAGAATGGTGAATGTCCTGAATTTAGTTTAAAGGTCTTGTCAACCGGTGTTCGCGCTACCATCCCCTTTTGTACATCATAAGAGAGGGCCTGATCAATTGATGTGTGGATATATACTTTTTTCACTCTGCCAAAATTTTCATCTGAAAGGGTAAGCGGTGTGCCGACAGGTGCATTTGGCTCTTTTGTTAATAATGAACTGCACAAATAGACATCCGCTTCAGAACAATCATTGTAAAAGGCATCCTTGTAACTTTCTTTCCGGGGAATATGCCAGCCTTCAGATTCATTAAAAATCAGATTTGTGACCAGCATTGATTCCTTGTCTGTCAAAGCTGTTGCGACCATCGGCTCTCCATTCGGAATTAAAAAAGCGCAGAGATACACTAATTGATCAATTTTATCCGGCATACGCTCAGCGACAGTCGAGATGACAATGCCCGCCCGACTGTGTCCGACCAATATGACTGGTTCGGTATATTTTTCCAATACTTTACTTACGGCATCTGCATAACTGTCCAGTGTAACTTCAAAGATTGGTGTTATGTCAAGGCCATGCGCCGGTAGGTCTATAGCTTCAGACGTATTTCCATCTTTGTCTAACAAACCCTGCATTTTAAACCAACACCAGGAAGCATGAAATGAGCCCGGCACAAAAACGTAATGTTTCGAATTTTTTATCATTACACAAATTTTATTTGGAAGAAATCTTAATAGAAAACACATAGTCAATTCCAGCGACTATGCCTCTAAAATCAATGAACGAATACAAATATAAAATTACGCATTTTTAAAAGTAAGTGAAAAAATTTCAGTGACATGAGATTAATTATATTGATTAAGTCTTTACATCCTCGGATTAGCTTTTGTATAATTAAATCCTAAAACAATCACACAACATAATTTGTACAAAAGGCTATTCCTTTCCATCCCTGAAAACTACCAGAATCTTAATGGCAGTATTTACTGATGCAAAAATTGACTAAAGAATGCTAATATGCAGTACATTTGCACTTTATATAAATTTTATATATGTAATTTTTTAATTTTAAATTTGTTAAAAGACAAGGGCCAAAGTTAGAATATGAGATATCTTTATATATCATTTTTTTTAATATGTTTATTTTTCAATGCGGATGCTGCACGTCCTGCCTGGTTTCACTGGGAATATACCGGGCCGGATACTATAGCTGTCGGGGCTAACTGCACCGCGGCTTTGCGCTGGGGTGGTGATGATGCGATCATCTGCGAACCGACCATTCAGGGTCAGGAAATTATAATTAAAAAGCTAAAGAGCATCAGTGGGGGTTATTCTTACGGCGATCCGGTAATGGCAGGTGTGACAGTTACCGTAGTGTATGAAGCAACGGACAATCTGGGGCACAAGGAAGATTTTACATTTACCATAGCCTTTGTGGATCTGATCCCACCCGTTTTTGTCCCGGCATCCCTACCACCGGACATTACGGTACAGTGCCCGGTCAATCTACCCAACTTTAATGTATCCGCTACTGATAATTGTACGCCGGCTTTTCAGATTGAAATTACTATCGAACTGGACTTCCCGGACAGACCCTGCTCAGGTGAATACCAAAGGAAGTATATCGCGAAGGATGCTTCTGGTAATACCCGGGAATATATTCAACACATCACCTTGCTGGCAGATCAGACAGCACCGGTGATCACACAAGAGGCTGGAGATACATTAGCTGCCTGTTCGCAGGATGGTGCACATGTGCAATTTACAAATTGGATCGCCAATCACGGGGGAGCGATAGCTACTGATAACTGTGGAATATACGGCTGGACTACAATACCGGAGAATCCACAGTTTTCCGGGGATTGTAATACACCGGTTCAGGTAACCTTTGTGGTACAGGATTTTTGTGGAAATGCGGATTCTACCACAGCCAGTTTTACGGTATCCGACACCATCAAACCCGTCATCCACACATCACCGGCCGATAGCCTGTTGGACTGCACGGCTAATCCGATTTTGGGATTTGCCGATTGGTTAGACAAAGGCGGTCATGCTGATGTGACTGATAATTGTAGTCCCGAGCTTAATATATTGTACACATTCAGGGGGGTAGCCATCACTGACGCTGCCCTTCTGGATACGCTTGCTGCGAGAATGACCGGCAATTGCAGCACACAGATCATCAATGGTCATACATACGACAAGGTGAAAGCAGCGCTTCAGGTCGGATTTATCTATGCCGATTATTGTGGCAATTCAGTGGAAGGAAGTGCGAATTTTGTTGTTCGTGATACAATTCCACCTGCATTGATAAGTCCCGGTGCAGACAGTACCGTCTTTTCCTGCATCCCCGGAGGCCTTAGCGAAACATTTACGGATTGGTATACCTCGGGTGCCGGCGCAGTAGCTGCCGATAGTTGCAGTGCGATCATCTGGCAAGGTAATCCTTCACTACAGGATGCATTGGATACGTTGTTGGCTTCACCACAGGCATGCAACCAGTCAATGACAGTGATTTTTCGACCAGCAGATGCCTGTGGCAATGTCGGCATTGATAGTTTTTCGGCGATGTTCATCATACAGGATACAGATGGCCCGGAGTTTACTGTCCCCGTGTCTGATTATTTATTGGCCTGTGGCAATGAAAATAACAATGACTCCATAGTCAGTTGGATCAATGCAAAGGGAGGTGCTACGATTACCGATTGTAACAATGCCGTATGGAGTTCATTCTCCTGGGTGACCAGTACCGGTGATACCGGGACAGGGGAATTTGGGCAGGGGCCTTATCCACAACTGGATTCTGCCAATTGCAATATTTACGTAGATGTTGCTTTTATCGCCAGCGATGATTGTGGTAATACTTCCGCAGATACTGCCCGGTTCAATTCCGGCGACGCAGAGCCACCAATCATCATCAGTGA
>CAZGKN010000019.1:0-3070 GCA_964525915.1 uncultured Saprospiraceae bacterium
GTGATCCTGAAGCTGAATCAGTCTTCCCCCGTATCCAGTCGGATATGGTGCAGGTCATCACTGACCTAATGAGCGGAAAGCCTGTCGATAACCTGCGTATTGATCAGCGATTTGCGACTGGAGTTTATGTGACTACAGCCGGATATCCGGAAGCCTATCCCAGTGGAATTCCTATATCTCTATCCGATATCCCGGAGGATAATTATGTCTATCACGGGGGTACGAAATTAGACGCGGGGTGCAATCTGGTCAGTAATGGTGGACGGGTCTTATTTATTGGTGCGATGGATGCGGATCTGGATACCGCAAGGAAGAAAGCTTTAGAGGGGGCAGTTGCGCTTCACTTCGAAAAGAAACATTTTCGTACCGATATTGGCTATGATGCCTGTTAGATAATGCTGGAACTAAGTATAGCGGATATAGCAAGGGGCACAGGAGGCAAGGTCATCCAATGTAATGACCCTGGGGTTATTATACGACGGGTAATTTATGATTCGCGACAGGTTCATTTCCCTGTGGATGCGGTTTTTGCTGCAATAAAAGGCCCCAGAAGGGACGGCGCACGCTTTCTTACTGAGGCTTATACAGAAGGAATACGATATTTTCTGATTCAGAGTGATTGGGTGCAAGCTCCGGCAGATGCGGGAATCATCAGGGTCGATAATGTACTGAATGCGATACAGAAGTTAGCGATCTATCACCGGCATTTATTTTCTTATCCTGTAGTAGGAATCACCGGCAGTAATGGTAAGACCATCGTCAAAGAATGGCTTGCCAGCATGCTACAGACGGATAAGCGGGTAGTCAAAAGTCCAAAAAGTTTCAACAGTCAATTAGGTGTACCGCTGTCCATCTTTGAAATGTCTGCTGAAAATGAAATAGCCATCATAGAAGCCGGTATTTCGCAACCCGGGGAAATGGATAAACTGGCGAAAATCATCGACCCGGATATCGGTATTTTTACCAATCTGGGTAAGGCACATCAGGAAGGTTTCGACTCCGACAGGCAAAAACTCGAAGAAAAGGCACGCTTGTTTATCAATACTGAAGTCATCATCTATGAAGCGTTGGATGAGTTAAAACTGTACTTTGAATCACATTTTGGAGATAAGACATTATTTACCTGGTCAAGCACAAATCCCAATGCAGATATCTACTATGTCATCAATGGCATTAGTCCGGCAGGGACATTTTTTACACTTTATTTCAGGGGTGAGACCAGAGAAATGCAGGTATCCTTCAGAGATACGACTAACCTCCACAATTGTTTTACTTGTATCGCTTTCCTTGCATATTCAGGTTATAGTTTGGAGCAAATCAATCAAATGATTTCCACACTTAAGCCCATCAGCATGCGGATGGAATTGAAGTCCGGAATGTTGAATTCTGTCCTGATTGATGATACTTACAATTCGGATCTGGACTCTGTAAAATCGGCCATCAGTTCGACACTCAATATTGAGCCCGAAAGGGACAAAATATTTATCATTTCGGATATTTTTCAGGCGGGCATTGATCCTGACTTATTGTATATGCGGTTAGCAAAGCACATCAATGACAGCAAGCCAAAACTTTTCGTGGGAATAGGCAATGATATACGCGCGATTACACATTATTTAAGCGCCGATGTCAAAGCCATGTTTTATGGGGATGTGGATGACTTTCTTCGGCATTTTGAAGTAGCTCAGATCCAGGACAGTATTCTACTTATCAAAGGCTCACGCCAATTCGGGCTGGAACAGATCAGTAGTCAACTGGCTCAATACAGGCATGAGACCAGACTGGAGATCAATCTTAATGCCATCAGTCATAATCTCCAGGAATATAGTCAGCACATCAGACCAGGAACTGCTATGATGGTCATGGTAAAGGCAGGCGCTTATGGCTCAGGCGCAGGTGAAGTCGCCCGGCTTTTGGCCAGGCACAGGGTAGATTATCTGGCTGTGGCCTATCCGGAGGAAGGGATTGAGCTGAGGAAGGCTGGAATACGTACTCCTATCATGGTGATGAATTGTGGCAATGATCAGTTTGACAGGCTTAGAGATAATGGTCTGGACATAGAGATATTCAGCATGGATCAATTGCGGCATGCCATTGCATTCATAAGCCATAGAGCCGGGGTGCTCCGAATACACCTGAAGCTTGACACGGGAATGCACAGACTGGGCTTCATTCCAGCTGATATTCCTGCACTCATTGCGCTACTCAGACAAGAAAAGAAACTACAGATTATCAGTATTTTTTCGCATCTGGCAGCCAGTGGCGAAGATCTGCATGATGAATTTACGCATCAACAGATTCAAATATTCGAAGCAATGTCTTCTGCTATTATGGCAGAGCTACCGGACAAGCCACTTCGCCACGTATTGAATTCATCAGGAATACTTCGATTCCCACAGTATCAGTTTGAAATGGTGCGACTGGGGATCGGACTGTATGGCATTGATCCTTCCGGTGAGATTCGTTCACTTCAGACGGTTTTTTCATTTAAGTCTTCCATTTCACAAATTAAAGAATTAGCGATTGGTGAAACGGTTGGCTACTCACGCCGATGGAAAGTCGAAAAGCCTTCACGTATCGCGACTATTGCCGTAGGATATGCAGACGGATTACGCCGCTCAGCCGGCAATGGTAGATGGCAAGTGATGATTCACCAAAAGTATGCACCGATCATCGGCAACGTCTGTATGGACATGTGTATGATTGATATCACCGAAATACCCGAGGCTATCACTGGCGACGAGGTACTTATCTTTGGTGTGGGCTTGCCTGCAAGTGAACTGGCGCAGGTATATGACACGATACCGTATGAAATATTTACCGGAATTAGTTCACGGGTACGCAGAGTGTATGTGATGGAATAAGCAATATTCTAACACCTGAATTAGTCATTAAAGCAATCTTCTCCGAATTCTTGTTTATCAATTCAATAAGAAACGGATCATTATACCGCCTTGCTGTGCTACTGTCTTATACTGTAGCGAGGTTTTTGGCTTTGATAGATTATAATCGTAGAAAAACCGCAGCGTGATATTCTTATTGTACTCATATTCGATGTTTGGCGAGATAC
>CAZGKN010000019.1:3080-34279 GCA_964525915.1 uncultured Saprospiraceae bacterium
ATCATCTCTCAGGCTCAGATCAAACTTGAAGGTGAGATCATTTTGGGACAGTTTGCCTGTAGGTGCACCGCCCTGATTCTGAGATGTTTTATTCGGGTCGCTGTTTTTCTTGCTCCGCTTATACCTACGATTTGTTTTGAATTCCTTCATAAACGGTAGTGTAACATTGTGCAGTTGATATCCTGCACCAATAGTAAGGTCAGAGGATTTGGTCTCGTTCACCTGATTATCGATGAAGGATAGTGTAAGATTGCGGACTTTCTTATAATCAATGTTAAAGGTTATGTCATTCTTTGTCTTGACATCCAGCCGTAGTAATGGAGATAATCCTTCGGTGATCACCAGTGATGGTAATTCAAACCGGCTATAATAATTAGCTGTGACCGGATTTATTTTGTCCGGATCATCTGCATCATAATACGGCGAAGAATTAAAGTTATTGACAGTCATCGTGGACTTATAGGCATGCGTCAAACTGAAAGACGAGAAATATTTCTGGAAAAAATCTAATTTAGATAAGCCATTGTATGTCACATTCCAGTTGATTCTGGGTATCGTTTGAAACAAATCCAGTTTCTGAACCATTGGGTCATTACCTGTATATGCTGCCAGGAATGCAGGTGTCAGAACCTGCTGTTGAATCCGGCCGAATCCCGCTGTATAGCCGGTGTCTTTCGGATGTGTTCCTGTACCTAAACGGCCTGAAATTATTTGTCGGTTTGATTCAAATTTCTTGAAAACCTCATCCATATCATTGAACATTGTCCCCAATGTAAAATAAGAAATCGTATAAGATCCTACTTCCCTCGGCGACATGTGTCTGAAGTCACCACCTATGTCCTTTACCTTGAAGAGCTCAGTATAAGTCTCTGAGTAAGTTTTATTGGCATTGAGATCCACTTTAAAGTCATTAAATGGCTCCAGATTGACCTTTGCGTCGATATTTTGATTTCTACCTTTCGTTACTAACTGATTTTGGAAGATATTATCAGTAATCCAGGGATCATCAGCCCGGACAGCCCGGTCAAACCATTTACTGTCAGGTTGCCATCCCGCAGCATAAGCCAGGCCGGGCGCATTGAACTTATCCATACCAAAGAGCGTGGTACCAGGCATATATCCCGGAATCATCGAATTAAAATTCTCAGAGTAAGTCAGACGAGCTCGTCGGATACTTAGTAGCGGCCGTATAATAATTCGCTCTGCCAGAGTGGGCTCCCTCTTGTCGCGTTTCTCTTGTCGTTCTTTTTTCTCCTTTGCTTTACGTTCCTCTTTGGTCAGTTTACCATCTTTGGCCGGATCATCGGTCTGAGGCTGGTTTTTATCCGGTGTGGGCTTTTGTGGTTGATTGGACTTCGGATCTTTCTTTGCCGTAGTTTTTGCCCGTTGAATTTTCTTCAGATAATCCCATTTATCATAGAGGCGATCAAAGTTAAAGTCTGCATTGACCTGACGCATCTGTGAGTTCTGGATGACATTGCCCAGCGTATCCACATTGAGTGCCGCAGCACTCCAGCCATAAGTGCCTCCATACAATGCCCGGATATTAATCCATTCCAGGAAGGGGAAATTTTTCATCGGTACATTGAGATTGACATTAAATGTCTGTTTGTAATTTTTATTCCGACCAAAATTCTTTATTCCATCCCATATCTTAGCTCTGTTGCGCGCTTCCGTGTAATTAGGATCAGGCAAGCTGGTAATCAGATCTCTGTCAGCCAATTCATCAATTACTGAGGTATTAGTAGCATTGAAGTCAAATTTGAGTGAGCGGGTCAGATCCCAGTTTACCTGATAATTCCTGTCCCACAGGAAATTACGCGTACGCCAGGTGGACTGCACCGGATCAGTAAAGCGGTATAGTTTTTTAGATGAATATCTGTTGAGCTGTGTATTAAAGCCAAAAGTATTCGGGATCAGATTAAAATTAAAATCAGAGATGAACTTGAGATATTTATCATTCTTAATGGTTTTTTTGAATGGGCTGAAATACAGTGGTTGCATTGTATAGTTGTAATCCAGGCCGCCCTTATAGGTTTCTATCTCATCCTTTGCAATGATTGGATCTGTCTTATCGGTAGTGGTATAGCCGTAGGTCAGGCTGAAGTTTTCGATATCCCAGGGCTTGGGTTTGCCCGTATTTCCTACTCTTTCCTTACGCACATTATTGAATGAATAGCTGGTGATGTTTTCATATTCGACGGCTTGCTCACGCAATGAATCTCTGATAGAAGCATCAGAGTTGTCGAGTTTATCTCTCAACTTTATGTCCAGATCATACGGGTCATACTGCGGTGTATTCACATTGGTAGTGTACTGGAAATAAAACGGAATCTTTATGCCGGTCTTGCCGGGAATAAACTTACCAAGTTCCAGATTGGTAGAAATATCATATTGATAGTTAGAAAAGATAGCCCTCTCCTGCACCCGTTGATCAAGATTACCCCAGCCGATGCTGTGGAATCCACCGGAAAGTGTCAGTGTGCCCAGATCAGCTAATTGAAAATCGGCACGCCCGATTGCAGCTACGCCACCGCGCTCGTCTAGTCCTGTCATGCGCAACTCATTGACCCAGACTTCTCCGCAATGTGGTGTGCCACCCTGGCTCTCTTTTTTATTGTAGAGTCCGATCATGATTCCTTTGATATAACCCAGATTGGGATTACCTTTTACGCCTACGGTATTGTCCGGTTTGTCCGGATCTGTAATACTGTAAAATTGGTTGATTGGTGAATTTGATGAATTACGTGCTTGTTTAAGTTGGGTCAATAACTCCAGCGGAAAATCAAATTTGTTTTTATCCAGCCATACTTCATCGCTGTACAAGAACTGATTCGTCTTATATTCATCCAACTTTGCAAAATCAGACATCGTCAGTGGAATCTGATACTCATAATAGTTGTCTGTAAAGTCAGACCCGATACGGATGAAAATCGTGATATCACCCGGTGGGATTACTTCATCTCTGGTCTGAGGCGAAGCATGAACCAACATTTTCAGGCGCTTATAGCGGCGCATATCCAGGTTGGTATTTTTATATATCCCGAGTCTGCCCCCGGGCTTGAAGTTACAATAGGAAATATTCAGAGACTGTTCGTTCTGGAATGTCTCCTGATATGCACCTACGGATCGCTCGAGCGTAAGACCACGTGGCAAGACGTAGTTGACCGGAATTTTCTCAGAGTTATCTTCATAATTGACCGCATTCAGGTCAAATAATTCTGGTTGAGGTATAGGTGTCGGGCCCGGGAATACATCATTGCTGGACACGCCACGAATGGCTTTCCTCCACTGATTCCGTACCAAATCCAGCCGGGCAAATCGCATCACTGTCTCCTGATTGAAATCAGTAACGTACATACGGATAAACCGGATAGACCGGAAATCAGAAATGGCACCTACAGTCTGACTCGGATTATTGATCGGAATCTTAAACCGGTACCAAACATCTTCACCATTATTGCTCTTGATGACGTCAGTAATGTATTTATTGAGTTTGATCCCATTCTGGCCATCCCATTCGATGGGAATCTCATACTGGAAATAAGACTCAGACTCATTGAGTGAGTTATCTTTATTGATATCTTCTACATCCGGATAATTCGAACTGGCCGTCTGGTAAGGCGAATTACTGTCTGTCGGCTTCGAGTTACCCTGCTGATTATTGTATTTTGAATACTTGGTGATGATGGCTTCATTGTCCGGATATTCCCTGAAATGCTTGAAATTATCATTGGACGGGTCTGTCTCTATCTCCTGTTTTGCGGTCGCAGTCAGGTTGGAATTATTGATCGCATTGAGATAATCTTTATAAAAATCACGTTCACCATCATCGTCCAGGCCATCGAGACCGACATCCTGTGCTGCCCGCTTCTCCGGATCATTGTCAAACGCTGTAATAAACTGATTGACCGCAGGGACTCTGCCCCATTTGGTTTCAAAGACTTTTTGATTCTCATCTTTAGGTCCGGGCAAACCATTCTCAAAGAAGTTGCGAGAGTCTTTCATGATATCTTCTGACACATTCCCCAGATTGATATACAGTTTACCATCAGAAGTATTCTTTATACCACCTGGTCTGTCGAGGAATGGGCTCAGCATATAAAACTCGATAAACTCATAATTCTGTGCTTCGAAGTCAGTATTGGGGAGTGCCCGCTGAATGCCTGCCCAGCGTGTTTCCGGCTTACGAAGGTCACCATTGCTTTCCAGACCGGCTGAATAAGCTGATCCGGAGGGTAATTCAAAATTATAGGGTCCTCTTTTCTGTGGTTCATAGACCACATCGAAAGAATACAAACCACTGTTGAATCCTGTGATATTATTCTTAGTGGGAAAAACTTCCCGAAGATCCACAAAACGTGAATACGGATCACGGCGGTCATTGTCATTGAGCGCATTAATTTCTGCGCGGTACCACATCAATTTAGCACGATTGTATCCATAGGCCAGGTTATCATTGAGTGCTGACTCGGGGAAACGCGGATTGTTGTTTTGTGCATCATTTTGGGGTACGCTGGCTATGACCCAGTCGATGGTCGGTGTGCGGAGGTCAAAGCTGGACGTACTTCCTTCGAAGTCGTCAATATACACTGTACCGCCCTCATCAGAGAGATTGTTGATAAATTTTGAATGGCCGGGCTGCAGATAAGCTACTTCGGCGGTCAGGTTGACTTTTGAAGGCTCTTTTGTCTGGATCAATGGAATCTTATCCACCATCCGGGTGAGCCAGGGAGCATCCTTGCCGTAGGTGACATCAGCACCATAGATTTTATTATTCAGTGGGTCATCCCCGAAGTTGACTTTTTGTGTAAATGGTCTTTCTTTCAGTGTCATAAAAGTGGCACCGAGATTAAGGTTCTTATTTAGCGCATAATCGGCACGTAAACCCATCATTGATTTCTGCTGGAAGCTAAACAGTGCATTATCTTCAAAAGAGACATTGACCGGTACACCAGAGGATAAATAGGCTTTATTGATGATATTTACACGACCGGCACCATAGTCGATCGTATAGTCCACATCTTCAGTTAGTACTGTACCACCGGCTGTGACCTTCACTGATCCGCGCGGTATGTTGAATGCACCGAGATTAATCTCGGAAGATACTGATGATTTATAGGAACCTTTCAGTGTAAACCGGTTGTATTCCGGAAATTCCCGCGCCCGCGTTATCGTCGTCTCATAGAGCTGTGGGTAGGTATATTTTTCAGCCTCAACCTTATTGCCTATTTTCTCAGCCAGGCGTGACCCGAAGGGCTCGAGGACGGGGAACATGATTCGTCCTGTCTTACTGTTGATCGTCACACCTTCCACAAAGTCGAATACTCCATCCGGCTGTGGATCACCCGTAGTATTGAGATTATCCAGATTAAATACCCGCAGTAAAGGCACTCCTTTCAGATCTGTGTCCGGCAGGAATCGTTTCTGACCAAATCCAGGGTCTTCATAGAAAATATCCATCCGGAAATCCAGTGGATTGACCTGATAGGCACCGGTAGAGTAAATATTTTTCATCATCAGCCCCCATAGCGGAACCTGTGTATTTTGTGTAGTGGCTTTCAGTAATTTTACGAAGAGTGCATTGGGATTGTTGGGATCCACAGGTACTTCATGTGAAAACTCACCTACCTGATAGATCTTATCATTGTACCGGTAACGATAAGCAACACCGACGACCTGATCAGACCGGATCGTAGTATTTATAGAGATAAATCCCAGTTCAGGATGATAGGTATAATCGACATTGGGCCTGAGTTTCCGGGCGCGGACCTTTTCAAAATCCCGGGTTTGCACCATATTATATGGCGATGAAGTCAGGGTGCTAACCGTTTTATTGAGCGGCCGGGTATTCGCAGAGTCTTGTATCGCTATCTGCTGATAGATCTTGTTGGCATCATTATTCGGAAGTTCAATACGGCCGGTGTAATCAGGATGATTGATCGTGACTGTATCATTCAGAAAGGGATTGTAAGTAGTCAGGTTCTTTTGTTCGCCCAGGTCAGCGAATGCTACGATATCCCGTACATCCTCTGTTTCCTGTCTGTCGTTGGTGACCCACACTTCGATATCCGTGATAGAGAAAAAGGAATTAATCTGTGGCAGGTGCTCCAGCGCTTTGTCAAACGTATTTTTATTGTATTGGGACAGGAGGAAATGTCGGTTTTCATCATATTGGTCGATCGGAATCTCAAAGGTCTGAAGTTGGCTTCCACCCTGTACCTGCAGGTTTTTACGCTCAGATTTCTGTTGTGAGACAAGTCCGGTGAGTTTCAACTTTCCAAACTGCAGGTCAGTACGGATACCAAACAGTGACAGGCTACCCTGAATGAGTGAACTTTTTAGTGGCAGGCTCACATTTCCCGCCTCTACCTTTTTCACTATTTCATCTTCACCGAAGTCAGCACCTTCATAGTGAATCTTTATGACCTGATCGAAGTCAAACTGTGACTGTGTGTTGTAATTGGCATTGATCTTCAGTCTTTCGCCCACTTTACCGGCGATACTCAGATCGATCGATGGTTGAAACAGGAAGCGCGTGTACTTACGCTGGCGCTCTGTAGCAGTGGGATTATCTGTAAAGTTGGAAGCGAATCCCAGACTGACATCAACGCTACCGGTAGGCTTGATGTCGATATTGGACCCACCAAACAAACGATCAATAATGCTGTTTTTTGTGGTATAGCCTTCGAGTGGATCTTTGGCAGAGCCTGAACCGCGGCCACTGATACCGGCTAATTTATCAAAATAATCTTTCTCCTGCTGGTCTTTCTTCATTTTCTGATATTCATCAAATGAATACCCAACCGGTGCATCCAGATAATCATTGCCAATTTTCGTACCTTCAAAATAAGTATTGGTCAATGGGTCAAAGTCGATCGTGTGGTCCAGATCTTTGGGTAGTTGAAGATGAATCGGATCAGTGGTATCAGGTGGATAAAAAGATTTCCGGCTTTTGACCGGAACGGTATCCACAGGCGATGTTATATCTTTATCAGTAGCGTGCTGTTCCTGCCGTGAATGCTTACCGGAGTTTCTCCAGAAAATATGTCCTGCAGTGAGACTGTACAGACATAGAGTAATGATAAGTATCGGGCTAAAGACAGTATTCTTTAATATCATACGTGAATTTCAAACTGCAAATTTAACAGAATAACTTTTTTGTATCCTGTTTATTCCTATATACACTATTTCTTACTTCATACGAAGTGACAATGTCTAAAACGTATTAGTATTCAATTTCTTTTATTTCCTCAAAAATTAACACTTTCCACCCCTTTATCAGGAGGAAAGGCTTTTGAGCCCTTTCTTAATCCATTCTTCCAGACTCAGGTCACCGCCTTCTTTGGCAACCTGTTGGAGCGCTTTGTCCACCTGATTGCGGGCAAAGCCTAGTGACATCAGGGCGGAGGCAGCTTCTTCCAGCTTTGAAACCCCTGTATCCACCAGTGCAAACTCAGTTTCTGCCGGCAGACTTTTCATCAGTTTGTCCTTCAGGTCTATGATGATACGCTTGGCAGTCTTCGGTCCGACGCCTTTGACTTTATTAAATGCGATCTCGCGCTCATGGATGATGGCACTACGTACATCCTGAGCCTGCATGGACGACAGAATGATCCGTGCTATACCCGGTCCGACGCCATTGACAGAGATCAGATGCCTGAACAGTTCCCGCTCCTCCTCATCAGCAAACCCAAACAAGGTATGCGCATCTTCCTTGATCTGCAGATGCGTCAGTATGCGCAACTTACCCTGCTGCCCTTCTATGCGTGAATAGGTATTGAAGCTGATATGCACTTCATAGCCCACACCCTGAACATCCAGTATCAATAGTGTCGGTGACAAACGGCTTACGGTTCCTTCCAGGAATGCTATCATCAGGTCTGAGTTTAAACCGCACAAATATACATTAAATTATTTTATAATATAAATGGGAAGAAATGTGTAGAACAAAATTCTATTTGCGGTGAATCGCCCTAAATGTGTAAAGTAAAATCCTCCAATATTGTAAGCCTGACTAAGGTTTCACCAGAAATGAAGAAACCAATTCCTTCACTATCCGTTCTATCTGAATGCCCCTGATGCACACCGGATCATTGTATCTGCAGGTATTGGAGAGACAGGGCGCACAATGCAGCGCTTCGAGACGAACCACCCGGGCGATACTGCGGTTTACCGGACCGGTATTGTTTTCATCACCGGCACCAAACAGTACAACTAGCGGAATGCCCAGCGCATTGCAGACGTGTGCTATCCCTGAATCAGTGCTGAGCGCTATATCCATCGTTCGGATCAGTTCGAAGAGAGCAGCCAGTTTGGTTTTGCCTGCCAGATTATGAACTGAGGCATGCGTCAATAATTCCTGTGGAAGCGCATTGACGTGCGTCACATCCCGAGGTCCACCACTCAGGTAAATTTCAAAGAGACCAGTATTAATCAATGCCTGAAGTAAGTTGGTTGCAAAATCAATGGGCATGCGGCGCGAACTGGCTTCTGAATTGATGTTCAGCAATAATTTTAATTTTCTATCAGTGGGTAGGTGCCGCGGTGTGATTACCGGATTAAAGTCTATGGAAGTTTCTTTGCCGGTGAATTTATTTACTAAATACAGGTATTCCTGTGCACGGTGCAGTCCCTGCGGTTTGTCATAAGCATGGGTCAATAGTGTGCTCCGCCACTGCCCACCATACCCAATTCGCACTTTTGCCCCGGAGGTATATCCGATGATTGCTGAAGACAATGAGTCCGGTAGCGAGCAAAAAATGTCCGGATGGTAGTGCTGACGGATCATACGGCCAAAGCGAATCTGACCGGATACTCCACTGTACTGCGTTTTATCAAAGGGAATTACGGTTCCAGGTATGTCAAAATAGGTTAATAAGGGTGCATATTCTTGTTTGATCACCAGCAGAAACTCAGCCTCCGGGAAAGTACCCGGTAGTGTCCTCACCATCGGCAGGCTCATCATAATGTCGCCCAACCAATTGGGCAGTCGTATGAGTATTTTTTGATTCACTATTACACTAATGTACTTATTATCATGAGAAAGTCCAGTTACAATTTTATCAACACTTCCTCACCGTTATTAATCTTTCTTGCGTAGATGAGCTGATCATTTTTATGGATTAATAATTTGATTTTTTGCTTATCTTTTTCTACCAATATAGAAAAATCACAGCCAAATGCCTTTATATGTTTCAATTCCATCCTTTCCCAGGCAGCAGGCAACTGAGGCGTACATAAAAATTGTCGTAATCCCGTAGGCCTGATTCCAAATAAACCTTCGGTGATTATCCGGCAGTACAGTGCACTTTCAGCAGATAAATGCCGCTGATTCCCTTCGGGATAGGCCTCTACCGGATAAGGAACGTGTTCTCCCAGTAAGCGGCGGGCAGAGTAGTATTTTAACTTCTTGATTCCAGCCTCTACATCTCCGGCAGCTAATACACCTCTCAGTGCGTATAATGTGCTCCTGTCCCAAAAGGTAGAGTCACCCTCCTGTGAACGTAACCCATCATCGCTCCAGAGCGCAGGAGAGAATAATGCAGCAATCGTTCCTGCTTTTCTTTCAAAAATACCAACAGAAAGCGGAATACAGATCCAGGACCGAAGCAGGGTATTCCCCTTGTAGTAACGATAAGTATCATAACCCCCGATAGAAGCACCAAAATAACTTTCAATTGCTTTTTTTATTTTTTGTGCTCTTTGCCAATAGTCCTGTGCCTTCTCACTGTCCAGCCCGAGTGAATTATATATATAGTATGTAGAGATCAGTGCGTCATAGTATAATGATGAGGTGCACAGATTGGCTGTACCGGCCGGAAATCTACCCTCCAGCTCGTCACTGTCTGAGTCCACTACACCTGATGAGTTGATTTTTCGCCGGCAATATTCCAGGCACCAATCAATCAGCGGCAACAGCTTCAGACAACTGTCTTTATCGCCCAGGGCAAGAGCACAGCGTGCTGCTCCATAGGCTATCATTGCCTGATCTCCTCTGTCACCTGCGCCATTCCAGTAATCTGTCCCTTCGGCAATTATTGAACTAGGGATGGCTGTATAGGCATCATTTATATATCGGGCAAACCAATGGTATGCATTCATCGCGGCTTTGTTGGCTGTAGGATCGCCCAGATACGGAAAGAAGGGATTTGCATATTCTGCCTGATCATTGGCCCATATCGCGGCATAATAAGATAAACCACCCGGACAATGAATAAGGCCATTTTTTGTTTTAAAAATACTCTCAGTCGCTCTGAGTTTAGCGAAGGAGAATGCAGTATTAATTATAGAATCAGGGGTGATAAGCTGAAGTGACTGACTGATCTCCCTGACTCTGTTTAGCCTGGCCTCTTCTTCCCTGCCTATGTCATAGGTAGCCCAGAGCGGTGAATAGCTAACTTCATACACCGATGCAGTTAACAGTGAATCACCCGGACTCAGTTGATGGAATCCGGTATTTGTATTGTACTGATGCAGAAAATATTTTTTATCGTAGGCTATGCCTGAATCGATAGTAATAATCTTATTTAATTGTTCAACATTTATCGTTATTTTATTTGTTGAAATATTTTTAAAACAGCATACTTCAAAAAATGCCGGTGAATAGACTGATGGATATAATTTCCGTACTATGGATAGTTTTGGATTCTTTTCTTTTGAATAAATAATTGATTTTGCACATAATAATCCATTCAGGGAGAATGACTGCACTTCTTCACTAATGTCTTTGTATGTCTTGCCATTGTAGATCGTCGCCCGATAGGGGACCTGGTCGATGAATATGCGTGGATCATTTTCCTCACCGAATGAATACATAAAGCTTCCATGTGTATTATTGGGTATAGTCCTGAATGATGGAAACACAAGTGTTTTGTTCAGTGATAATTTTTTCCTGGCATCAGCACCATATCGGATCCATGCAGATACACCGGTGCCACTCATCTCGATATGATCATAGTGTGGCAATTTATTTTTAATTACATCCCATTTAATTTGATTTTCATCAATTATTTCCCAACGGTTTTCCTGGGCAGAAACATTGAAGTAAAAAAAGAGAAAAGAAAGGATATACAGATATTTCATGGATAGGCTCAATTAGTATTTCAGTATTTTCTCAGGGACAGAATTCCAATTATCCACGATGATTGCAGGATTTACTCCCCGAATTAAAGGTGGTATCAGACCAGGTAGAAAATCATTCCATTTCCATACTGTATTTTCCCAGCCATGATAATTGAATAATTGTAATCGTATGACGAGGCGTTTGTTTTTATACAGGCAACAGGCATAGATTTGCTGCATTCCGACAGGTATCAATGATAGCATGAGCGTAAGCAACTTCTGCCATTTTTTCACAAAGGAAAATTGGTCATGTCGGTTTACAATACTATTCAAATCTATGGATTTCATGAATCCAAAGATATTAATATTACTTTAGTGAGAATGAACGTAGTTACATTTAAGGGACATTATGAGGGTTATATCTCACAGCCTCCATCGCTACATATCCCTGCATCAGTGGTATTTAAAGAAACCAAAGGGGGATTCTCCTTTTGCCATTCACTAAAACTAGTCCCCAGAGCTCCACTGAAGACTTCCACCGGCTGTGCTCCTGAGACTGCATACTTACGATTGAATAGGAAGAACGGAACCCCTCTGATACCCAGATTCCGGCTTTCCAGGATGTCCTGTGTCACATCATAGGCAAAGGTTTCGGTGGTAAATAAATTGTCAAGTTGCGCCTCTGTAAGGCCGCAATGGCTGCCAATTTGTTTTAACACCGCAATATTTTCCAAATCTTCCCCATTCGTAAAATGCGCTTCGAATAATGCATTTAGTACGATATCTGCTTTATTTTGTGATGCTGCCAAATGAATCAGCCGGTGTGCATCTTTTGTATTAGCCGGAATATTGCTGTCAAAATCAATTGTCAGACCTGTCTGTGCCGCCATCGAAGCAACTTGTGCAGTCATTTCTGTGACCTGTGAGAGGGACATTCCCTTTTTTGTGGATAAATGGGTATAAACTGTCTCTTTTTCAGTATTTTGATACTCCGGATCGAGTTGGAAACTCTTGTAAATGACCTCCACATCTGCTTTTGAAGCAAATGAGGCTAAAGCTTTTTCAAAATGTGCTTTGCCTATATAGCAAAAAGGACAGGCTATGTCCGACCAAATTTCTACTTTCATGTGTGTTGGAATATAAGTTATTTGTGTTGGAATTAATTAAACAGAGATGGGCTGAAAAAGTTGTAAAGAGGCAGTTCCAGAAATAAATTCTTAGTTTTACTGAGCATTGCTGTATCTTTATTTAGTTGATTTTAATCAAGTTATTTTTTACTACCACCATTAAAAGAATAATTACATGGAAAACACTTCAAAAATGAAAAGCCCCGGTGTTTATATTCCGCCGCCGCTTTTTTATGTTCTGACTTTTTTAATTGCTATTTTTTTACAGAAACGAATTCCTTTACCGGAGGGCTTCTTTCAGACTTCTGTCGCCAGAATATTGGGGTATATTTTTATTTTAATGTCGCTTTATTTCCTGTGGCGGAGCCTGCGTCAATTCTTTCTCACCCGGAATACTGTAATCACAGTTAAGCCGGCGACATCACTGCAGACTACCGGTGTGTATGCGATTACCCGCAATCCCATGTATCTGGGACTGGTGATTTTATATATCGGAATTGCATTGTTAATCGGAAATTGGTGGAATTTCTTACTACTGATTATTCTGACTATTTTCTTGCAGGAATATCTGATAAAAAGAGAGGAGCGATATCTGATGGATGCGTTCGGAGCTGCATTTGAAGCATATTGTTCTAAAACGAGGCGTTGGATTTAATTACGGAATTTATACTTAGGTCATAATAACTGGAATTATCGGACGATTATTTTCTTTGTTGATACAAGGTGTGAACCCTCATACAATTGAATAAAATACAGTCCCGGCAACAAATTTTCACGATCGAGTGTGATCGACTTACCGGTAAGATGTTTTTTCAATAGTAGTGGAATGCCCATTGAATTTAAGATGATCATTGTCCCATCCCGAAATGTGAAAGGAATATTTATTGTTGTGCTAAAAGAGAAAGGATTGGGAAATACAACAATTGATTCAGAGATGTCGGGTACTTTTGTCTTTGCCTCCTTACATCGTTCATAGGTTAGAATTTTTACACCTGTCCAATCGGATGAAAATGGTATTTGTGTGCAGATATAAGAAAGGTAGATCTGGTCTTTCCACAGCCCAATACCCCAGGTGCCAATATTGTTGGCGATGCCGCCATAGTAGTTGCAGGAGTCGGGCATGGCCGGGTTAGTAACATCGATTACGTGCATATCACTTTTGCCATCAGACAAGAAAATGTGTTTACATTCTTTGTTAAACCGGATCTCATTTGTGTGGATACGACAGGTAAACCAATTGGCATTTGGAGCACCGTTAGGGTTCCACCAGCCGAGTAGTTTAATATTAGCTGTGTCAGCGACATTTAAGACTTCCAATCCGGCATAATCTACTGCTACATAGAGCAATGAATCATCCAGCACACAGTTATTATATGCCTTGGGGTGATTTATCGGAGTGTACATAGCGGGATTGCACCAGTGTCCGGTTTCTACAGGATGATTTTTATCCGTGCAATTAATAATTCTCAAGCCACCGGCATCGTAGCAAAGATAGACGATGCTATTTCTGACTTCCATGCCCCGGGCATTAAACATATTGGGGTTTGGGTTAAAAACTGGCGGATAATTAATATCAGGAATAAATTGAGATATAAATTGAATATTATTTTTATCAGAAATGTCTAGAATCACTAATCCGCTTTGCATTGCACCCAGATAAGCATAATCCCCTTCTACCTTGACTATTCCGCCACCACTGTCGGAGTTTGGTACCACAAAATAGTCAGTAAGTACTGGAAATTCCGGGTTAGTGATATCGATAATGGCCATACCTCCTGCTGTCGAATTGGTAAAAAAGTTACCGATAGCCAGATATAAATAATTACCCTGCTGTGATAAATTCATCACGTGTAGTGATTTAAACAGCGAGGTAGGAATACGATTAACCTGTGTTGGATTGCTGATATCCGTAATATTGTAAATAACCAAGCCTGCCTCTTTATTTGCGACATATAAGTATGGCCGATCCAGGGCATCGTGTATCATCGTCATAGTCATCTGATCGCAGGTGGATGCGATATCGGCCTCCCATTCGATATTCAATGTGCTACAGGGTTGAGCAGAACCGGGTTTTGCGGTGAGAAAAAGTATAAGAAGGGTAAATAATAGTGCATTTTTCATAATATACCTATTTAGTATGTATGAATATTGAAGGTTGTCGCCAATGAATAAAATTAAGTAAAATAATAGAGAAAAGGCTTATTTCTCTGGCTGCAGAAAAAATAAACTTTCAGAAATTGTAACTATTCAGTTCAAAAGTTTAAAATTTAGGGTAACCTTTCCTATTTCATTAATTGAAAATGTAATAGCATGTATTGAAAGCAGTACCCAATTTTTTATTTAGCCTGAAAGGTTTAAAAATCATTACTCCAGATTAAGCCCGTGGGAAATCAATGGATTCAGGCAACTCCGAGAAAGGAGTTGAATAAATTAATTGCTGATATTCAACCCTTTCAGGGTTGGCAGCTTTTCTGATCTCTTCCCCCCAATTGCAATTGGGGGTTATTCATATTCAGCCCTATCAGGGCTGCGATACTAAGATTAATTAGGTATAATATTGTTTTCACTAATTTTAATTTGTTTGACGTGAATAGTTACCCAAAATTTATCATTTGAATTTGCATTCTTCAGCTTTCGCTCGAACAGTATTCTATCATAGAGATTGTATTTTTTTGGTTAAATAGTTATGTTTGGAATAACTGAAATATTCAAATTATTTTTCTATATTGCATCAACAAAAGATTAATTATGAGAAAGAGTATTCAATTTGTGCTGTTGGCCATGGCGCTCTTAATGGCTAATTCAATGTATGCGCAACGGGTCAAGGTAAAAAGCGGTAGCCTGGATGTGCTGAAAGATCAAAAATCTGTCAATGTTGAGTTTACCTATGATAATATGACAGTAGGTAAATTTGACAATGAAAAGGCTTATGTGGATAAGAAAACGGCTGATTACAATAAATCTGAAGCCGGAAAGGGGGACACCTGGGCGAAAAATTGGGTAAATGACCGCAAGGAACGTTATGAACCAAAATTTATTGAATTATTTTCCAAAGCCAGTGATAAGACGGTCGATGATGATGCCAAGTACACCATCATTTTCCATACTGTGCATACCGAACCGGGATTCAATATCGGTGTAATGCGTAAGAATGCCTATATCGATGCAGAAGTGACAGTAGTTGAAACTAAAAACAGAAATAAGGAAATCGCAAAACTGACTATTACAGATATCCCCGGGCAGGATGTAGTCGGGTTTGATTTTGATACCGGTTGGCGCATTTCAGAAGCGTATGCTAAAGCAGGAAAAACGCTGGGTAAAAAGATCGACTAAGCATAGTATTTTAAATTCTTTTTCAGCCGGATTGAATAATATGAATGAATCAATCCGGCTGAATTGTTTTACTAAACGAAGCTAAATCGCTCACCATCAAAAAGGCCTTTATCGCTGAGTTTTAATTTCGGTATTACTAACAGTGCCATGAAGGAAAGAGTCATAAAGGGTGCGGATAAGGTACTTCCCAGCGCTTTGGCTGCTTTGTCAATTGCGGCGTATTTTTCTGCTATTTGATAGCCATTTTCAGTGCTCATCAAGCCCGCAACGGGTAACGGAAGCAGTTGGTTTTGTTCGGGATGCCCGATATTAGCCAGGCTAACACCACCCTTTGCTGTGATGATGAGATTCACCGCAGCGCAGATGCTTTCATCATCAGTTCCTACGGCAATGATGTTGTGACTATCATGTGCCACAGAAGATGCGATCGCGCCGGATTTCAGCCCGAAATTGTTTATGAAAGATTTGGCAACCGGTTGGCCTGGTTGATACCGGTTGATAACCACTAATTTCAATATATCACGGTCTGTATCACTCACGATCAAGCCATCCTGTACTTTAGGTTCCACATTGATTGACTCTGTGATTAATTGACCATCGAGGGCTTGTATTACCCGGATCGGAGTATTCGTGTATGCGATAGCAAATTCAGTAGGTGTCTTTAAGGCACAATCAAAATTGTTTATGAGTGGTGCTACAGGCGGTTCAATCAAGCTCCGCCCGTCTTCTGCGACTTTACGGCCATCGATATAGGTTGCTATGACCTGAAAATCCCGGAGATCCTGACACAGGATGAAGTCAGCGGCATCGCCCGGCTTTAATAAACCGACCAGCATGTCATAGTGCAGTACAGGATTGATGCAGGCTGCCTTCAATACCTTATATACATCGATACCCAACCTGACCGCTCTGGCACAGAGCTCGTTGATGTGGCCCTGAACCAGACTGTCCGGATGTTTGTCATCACTGCAAAACATCATCCTGTCTTCATGGTCATGGAGCAATCCGATCAATGCGTCAAAGTTTTTCGCAGCGCTGCCTTCCCGGATCAGGATTTTCATGCCATGATATAACTTGTGTAGTGCCTCTTCAGCAGTAAAACACTCATGGTCAGTACTGATTCCGGCGTTTATATAGCGAATCGCATCATCACCCATTAATCCCGGTGCATGCCCATCTACCGGTTTGCCGATCTGATGGGCTACAGCTATTTTTGCCATCACTTCGGGATCCTGGTGCAATACTCCGGGAAAGTTCATCATCTCACTCAGATAGAAAATATCTTCAGATCGCAGTAATTGGCCCACTGCTGCGGAATCTAATTCGGCACCAGCAGTTTCAAAACTCGTGGCAGGAACACAACTGGGTGCACCAAAGTGAAACTTAAAAGGTACTGTCTTGCCGTTTGCAATCATGTATTCTACACCAGCGATTCCACATACATTCGCTATTTCATGCGGATCGCTGATCGTTGCCACCGTGCCGTGGACTACCGCTAGTCGTGCAAATTCTGAGGGAACCAACATGCTGCTCTCAATATGTACATGTGCATCGATGAATCCGGGCAGGATATAGGGTAAAGAGGTGTCTTCCGGCCCGTTCTCAACAACAGAAGCTATCTTACCCTCGTGTACAGTAAGCACACCGCTGAAAATCTTTTTTGCACAGATATCTACGATATTACAGTTGAAAATCTCTTCCATGGTGTTATTCATTTTAATCAAAGTTAAAATATCCGGATTAGGTATAAAAATACTGAAATAATTGTAAACAAATCGTAATTGAATATGACCATCTGATTTCCTTGTCCCAGGAGGGGAGAAGGGGTCAGACTAGGATATCAGATGGTCATTTCCTAATCCATTTAGTATAATACAATTTGAGGTGAATAGTTACGAATACTGAAATAACTTCTTGTATGTTATAACACCTATTTTATTGACTTTATATCCACATTTGACGGGATTCCCTGCGGATATCGGGCATACATATATAGCGAAATAATTGGTAAATTCTTTTCTGTATATTGGAAACCCAGTTGTGAACTGGCATATACCGAACTAGTAACTATCAGATTTGCCGGAATAGTGAGGATTCCAAAATATCCATGTGTCGCAGATAAAGCCGCCAGAGCAGGAATCGTCCACCAATACACATGGTCTGATTTGGCATAATACAATTTAAAACGGAGGATTGAATCTACCGGTATTTCTATACAATGGTTGTCTTTTTTATCCAACAGGACAATTTTTTCATCACCGGCAGAAATTAATTCACCTTTGTTACGCAGGTTTTTATCACCGGCTTTGGTAACTATTTTTATATAGGCACCATAAGGGTATTCAGGTATCTTACTTGCCTGAGGCAGATAATTAGTAATGGTACAGCTACTAAAGAACAATACCATTAAGGCCATCGGTAGTAAATTATTTTTCATACAAGGTAAATGGATTACTTTCGATTTTTGAATTCCAGAACTGCTCCTCCATGGTGGCTTCATACTGCTTATATGCCTTGGCTTCAGTGCGCAGATATTTTCGGGGATTATGAAGCATCTGTCTCAGTTTGGGCAGGTTTTTTTCTTTGAGCCAGTGAGAGCGCATCCACTCCAGATAATATCCTGTAGCCGACAGAAATAGTTCATAATCATGTGTACTGTCCGGTAGATTGAAATGAAGTTTGTAAGTATCCCCGGTCATTGAAATCAGATAATTCTTGTCACTCCTCAGATCTGCCAGTGCTTGCTTGTTTTCTTTGTCATTTTTTACTATTTTATCTGGTTTTAGGATAACTGGGCTGACCGGATGCAGCACATGCGTCAATGCAGCATAATTCAGCCGCCATAAGCCTTTATTGACTACAATTTTTAGTTTGACCGGTTGACCTGCCGGGTGGCGACCGAGTAGGGTCATCTGCTTATTGTAGGCGATAGGGCCGGTCTCATAAAAACCCTCTTTTTCTATCCAGGATTTTTGTTGTTCATCCCAGAGAAATACCTGAATATTACCTAGTTCTTTCTTAATGCCATTGCGCAACTTAATACTGACTTCGCTACCGTTCTCTATTTTTGCAAAAATATCACCGGCCTGATTGCCCATATAATCCAGGCCGCTATATATAAAATAGGTAGTCATCAGACTTTGGCGGAAATTCAGAATCAGACCTAAATTTTCACTGGTATCCGGATTGTCAAAATTTAAGAACAACTCTTCCTTGCTACTCAAATTATTCGCGTTTGCCAGTGAAAACCATTCTTCGCGGTCATTATACCGCAACTCATGGGTGATATCCTCCTTTGTGCTGGATGCTTGTTTCAGTGGTTGTATCTCCTTGCATAGATAAAATTGTTGGTCGGGTGTCTGGAAAACATATTCACCGGCATTTACTGGATAGGCCAACAGGCTGACGTCATTTACACAGTGTGTCTCCTGCGCTTCATTTTTCATCGTAATACAAAATGTGTCAGTGCCACTCGTCGTATAATTGAGCGCATCAATATCTGTATATTCAAGGGCTGGTGAAATTGCATTTGAAAAACCCTCTGCATCAGCATAATGAAAATTATCGTTCTGATTGATATAAAAGGTGGGACAAGAACCAAAACATGCTTTGGGGACGACAAAACAGATAATTCCTAAAGTTACATCAAATCCCGTGAGAATACTAAGTGCGGCGATGCGATTTCCTTCATGTGGTTGTATCACTTTATTCGTCTCAAAAATGGCTACACTATCAATGCGTACGATTTGCTTTCCTTTGGATATGAAGGTGCGGTTGAAGTCGTACAATGTTCCATCACCACTTACCAGATTTTTTGTTGTGTCAATCTCCCATTGATTGGTCAGGATATATACATTGCCATTTTTCATGTGCGCTTTCAGATAAGGCAATGGTTCACGGTTATCTGTACTATGAATCAGTTCATTGGCCTGTGTATAAGCAGATCTGAATTTATAAACTTTACAACCTGAACTGCTAAAAGTTATCATTACCAAGAGGAAAAGGTATGCAGGCAAGTATTTCATTCGCTGTGATTTAAGTAAGTCAAAGATAATGCTAATATGCTAAGTTCGGGGAATATCACCCTTGATATATGTTGAATCGACATTGATAAAAATTTTATTCATTACTTGAAGACTGATACGGAACAAAATATTGATAAAATGAATATAAATCATCACATATTTTGGATTAAAATCTGATACTATTTTTAATGATTCTAAATTAGGCCATTTGCCAACAATTGTATCTGTAAAGTTCAGCAAAATTACGGATAAAGGAGTATTTTGTCCTTAAATCAAAAGTGATAGACATATTATACAATACAAAGTATAATAAAGACCATTAAGTTTATGTACAATGCCGACCTATCCCAACATCAAAGAGACAAATAACTGTCTCATTATGAGGGATATCATTCTGGCCGGAGAGATAGTTTTCCAGTAAATTCAGCAGAAAAGAAAGCGTGTTATTTGCCGGGTGAGATTAATTGGCGAAAAGGAGGATAGCACAACTGTTTGGATAGTTACAATCAATAAATTCGCCTGAACTTTTTGGTTACCAATGTCTGCTCTTTTATAGGATAATTTTTAAATTTTAGAAAATGTGGCAGCGAATTTCTAATGTTTATTCTGGTATGAAGAATAGTTTTTCCAGAAAAGATTGTACTTCAATTTGGATGATTATGACCATACTATGTATGTCATTATCACCTTTATTTGCACAGCAAAGTGGGGAAGATATTTTTAAAAGCACCTGTGCCGCTTGTCATACCATAGGTGGTGGGAAATTAGTAGGCCCGGACCTGGAGAATGTACAGAATCGTCATAAAGAAGAATGGCTGATTAGTTTTGTCAAATCTTCCACTTCGATGATAAAGTCGGGAGACAAGTCAGCTGATTCAATTTTCCAGGCATTTAATCAGGTTGTCATGCCGGATCACCCTACCCTAACCGATGGGGATATCAAGGGTATAATTGCGTATATAAAAGAAAACAGTGAAGCTCCGGTTGCGGCAGGCGAAGAAGCAGGTAGTGTTGCTGCTACAGCGGATAATGCCGAGGAAAAACTCGTCGGTAATGCAAAGCGTGGAAAGCGTTTATTTGTCGGTGAGATCCGTTTTGAAAACGGAGGCGCTTCCTGTAACTCTTGTCACAATGTAGATCTGCCCGGGTATATCAGTGGTGGTGCATTGGGCAAGGATCTGACACATGCCATTTCCCGATTGTCAGAGGCAGGTGTCGCTGCAGTTGTCTCCGGATTACCTTTCCCTCAGATGAAAGAAACCTATCAGGCTCATCCTGTCAGTGCACAGGAAATTGCCGATCTGACTGCATTTCTGACTACAGTAGATCAGGAAGCTCCGGTTAATATTAGCAATGATATGGGGAATTATGTGATTACCGGTGGTGTGGGAGGCGTAGCTGTGCTGTTGGGTCTTTATTCATTTTTTTGGATCCGGCGGAAGAAAGGCGCAGTCTATTCCTCAGTTTTCGACAGACAGACTAAATCTGAGTAGAGCGAATCGGACTATAAATAGTAAAAAATAAAGAATAATTCATAAATAATTAATAATAATACTAATCATGAGTTGGATTAAAGATATTATCTCACCGCAGACACGCAAGTGGGAAGAGTTTTACCGCAATCGTTTCCAGCATGATCGTATCGTGCGCAGTACACATGGTGTGAACTGCACCGGAGGCTGCTCCTGGGCGATACATGTGAAGGAGGGAATCGTAGTTTTTGAAACACAGCAACTGGATTATCCGCTGATCGATCAGAACCTGCCACCATATGAGCCACGCGGCTGTCAGCGGGGTATTTCCTACTCATGGTATTTATATAGTCCGCTTCGGATCAAGTATCCTTTAATCCGTGGTACACTATTGGATGCTTACAGAGATGAAAAATCAAGAGCAGGTGGCAATCCTGTGTTGGCATGGGAAAATTTGCAGAAAAACAGTGAGAAGAGAGCTAAGTATCAAAACTCCAGAGGTAAAGGCGGGTTCAGAAGAGCTACCTGGGACGAGGTCCTAGAGATAATGGCTGCAGCAAATATCTATACAGCCAGGAAGTACGGACCAGACCGCGTTATTGGGTTTTCGCCGATTCCTGCCATGTCAATGCTCAGTTATGCTGCCGGAGCGCGGTTTTTGCAATTGTTTGGCGGTGTAAACCTAAGCTTTTATGATTGGTACTGTGATTTACCTCCGGCCTTTCCAGAGATCTGGGGTGAGCAGACGGATGTTTGTGAAAGTGCAGACTGGTACAATGCCAAGATGATTGCCGATATGGGAACGAATCTGAATATGACCCGGACCCCTGACTGCCATTTCTTTGCAGAATCCAGGCACAATGGCACAAAAGCAGTAGTTTTCTCGCCGGATTTCAGTCAGTTATGTAAGTATGCGGATCAATGGATCCCATTACATGCCGGTAGTGATGGAGCCTTATGGATGGCAGTCACGCATATCATTTTGAAGGAATATCATTATGAAAAACAAGCGCCTTATTTTATCGAATATGTCAAGCGCTATACTGATAGTCCGATGCTGGTTCATCTGGATGAGAGTGAAGGTGTTTATACACCCGGACGCATGGTCAGGGCGAATGAACTCTCCCGATGGAAAGATATCGAAAATGGCGACTGGAAGTTTCTGAGTATAGATGCAAATAGTGGCGATTATGTCGTACCGAAAGGTAGTATGGGTTATCGCTGGGATAAGAATGGCGGTAAATGGAATATGAAGTTTGAATGCGGTGAATCTGACAAAGACTATGATCCGGTTCTCACCTTATTAGATCAGAAAGAGGAAGTGCTGCAGGTTGAATTTACTGAGTTTGGTTTAGCTAAAAAAGCAAGAAGAGGTGTACCGGTCCGTTGGATCGAAACGCCGTCGGGCAAGAGACCGGTAACTACAGTTTATGATCTTATCATGGCACAATACGGTGTGAGCCGCGGCTTACCAGGCGAATATCCGGTAGATTATGCCGATCCCGATGCCGCTTATACTCCCGCATGGCAGGAAGTATTTACAGGGATTGACTCAAAGACATTGTTCCAGTTTGCCCGGGAATGGGCAGAGACAGCTATAGCAACTGAGGGCAAATGCATGATCCTGGTAGGCGCAGGCGTCAATCACTGGTATCACCAGAATCTGACTTACAGGGCAGGAGCGATGGCGTTGATGCTGTGTGGATGTATCGGTAAAAATGGAGGCGGACTAAATCACTACGTAGGACAAGAGAAGCTGGCACCGGTCGATTCATGGTCGTCTATCACATTTGCGAAGGACTGGGTGCCGGTTTCCCGGCTTCAGCAGGCTCCGATCTGGCATTATATCAATACCTGCCAATACAGATATGACGGGCATTATTCGAATTATAATACGATTCATAAGAATAAATGGACAGATAAGCATGTAGCTGACACCATTTTCACATCAGTGCGAAATGGCTGGATGCCCTTCTATCCACAGTTTAATGAAAACCCGCTGGAGCTTTCAAAGCAAGCGGTCGCCAATGGTGCACAGAATGATGAAGAGATCAAGGCTTATGTTTTAGAGCGATTAAAATCAAAGGATCTTCAATACGCAGTGAGCGATCCTGAAGCTGAGGTCAATTTCCCCAGAGTATGGTTTATTTGGCGGGGAAACGCTATCCTGGCCAGTATGAAAGGACATGAATATGCACTCAAGCATTATCTGGGTACGCATAATAACCTGATCGCAACAGACGCCACTGATAAACCCGAAGAAGTAAAATGGCATGAAATGGCCCCGGTAGGTAAGATGGACCTGGTCGTAGATCTCAATTTCCGGATGGATTCATCTGCCTTGTATTCTGATATTGTATTGCCGGCTGCGTCCTGGTATGAGAAAGCAGATCTCAACTCCACGGACTTGCATTCATTCATCCATCCACTGGGGCAGGCTGTCGCACCTGTATGGGAATCAAAGACAGACTGGGATATTTTCAAGCATGTAGCAAAAGCAACCAGTGATATGGCGGCACGATATTTTGCTGAAGTTCAAAAAGATATAGTCGCTACACCACTTTCACACGATAGTCCGGATGAGATCACTCAGCCGACCATAAAGGACTGGTATCATGGGGAATGTGAAGCAATCCCGGGAAAGACCATGCATAAGCTTACAGTCGTAGAGCGGGATTATACCCAGATCTATGAGAAATTCATCACATTGGGCGAAGGCATACGGGAGAAGGGCCTCGGTGCACATGGTAATCATTATCAATGTGAAGAAGAGTTTGATGAGATGTGTACTTCACATCATTTTCATCAGCGCAAATACCAGGATAAAATTCTTCCTTCTATACAGGAAGATGAATGGGCTGCCAATGCAGTGCTTCACTTATCCACCCTGACTAATGGAAAACTGACCGAGCGGGCATACCAGTTTATGGAAAAAAAGACAGGTCTAGCACTGGCTGATCTGTCCGCCGGTAGTAAGGATGTCCGTATCAGATATGCAGATTTACTGACCAGGCCTCACCGGTACAATACATCACCGGTTTGGTCCGGATTGATGAATGGCGGCAGGGCTTATTCGGCATATACCTATAATGTAGAGCGACTGGTGCCGTGGAGGACACTGACGGGTCGTCAGCATTTCTATCTGGATCAGGAGATGTACATAGCCTATGGCGAACACTTACCCACATTCAAGCCTGCACCAAATCCTGAAGTCTATGGAGACTTGCGGGAGACGTGGAAAAGAGGCAAGGCAAAAGCGCTCAATTATCTCACGCCGCACGGTAAATGGCATATTCACTCTACCTATATGGAGAATCTGCGAATGCTTACACTGTCCAGGGGAATAGAACCCTGCTGGCTGAGTGAAATTGATGCTGATGAGTTGGGAATTAAAGATAATGACTGGGTAGAAGTACACAATGATCATGGGGTATATGTGACCCGTGCTGTCGTAAGTTCCAGGATCCCGCCGGGCATGTGTGTAGTTTATCACGTACCGGAGCGAACTGTAGGTATTCCGAAATCACAACTCAGAGGCAATCGCCGGGGTGGTGGCCATAATAGTGTGACGCGGATACACCTCAAGCCAAACTATATGAATGGTGGCTACGGCCAATTCTCATTTCATTTTAATTATTGGGGACCCGTCGCACCGCAACGTGATACGCACGTAATTGTCAAAAAAATGGAAAAATTGGTTTGGTAAAGAATTGATAATAAAGCAGTGATTTTCATCCAACATAAAAGATGATTTCACTGCAAATTAATATTAAATAATAAAGCGATTAATAATAAATAATATATCATGGATGTTCGCTCACAAATAGCAATGGTTTTTCACTTAGACAAGTGCATCGGATGTCATACCTGTTCTATTGCCTGTAAAAATATCTGGACCGACCGGAAAGGTGCTGAATATATGTGGTGGAATAATGTAGAGACTAAGCCGGGTACAGGATATCCTACCAAATGGGAAGATCAGGAGATTTACAAAGGTGGTTGGGAAAAAAGAAATGGAAAAATCCATCTCAAAGGCGCAGGAAAAAGACGCGGTCTCACCAATATCTTCTACAATCCTAATCTGCCGGTGATAGACGACTATTATGAACCCTTTACCTATAAATATCTGGATCTGATCGAATCGCCTGAAGGCGATGATCAGCCCACGGCACGACCAGTTTCACTGATCACAGGTAAGCCTATCGATATTAAAATGGGGCCAAACTGGGATGATGATCTGAGTGGCACACCGGATTTTGCACGCAATGACCCGAATCTGAAGGATATCTCACCTGAAGAACAGGAAGTGATGTTCCAATTGGAGAAAATGGCAATGTTTTACCTTCCGAGGATATGTAACCATTGTCTGAATCCTGCTTGTGTAGCTTCCTGCCCTTCTGGTGCGATCTATAAGCGAGGAGAAGATGGAATCGTACTGATCAATCAGGAAGTCTGTCGTGCCTGGCGGATGTGTGTGACAGCCTGTCCGTATAAAAAATCCTATTACAACTGGCATACAGGTAAATCCGAAAAATGTATTCTCTGCTATCCACGTATAGAAGCAGGCCTCGCGCCTGCCTGTATGCACTCCTGCGTAGGCCGTATCCGATATCTGGGCGTATTGCTCTATGATGCTTCACGTATCGAAGAAGCAGCTAGTGCAGATGATCACGAACTGATCAATAACCAACTCGACATTATTCTCGATCCGTTTGATGAGGAAGTGATCGCTGCTGCCAAGCAGAATGGTATAGCCGACTCTACCTTACATGCAGCACGTTTCTCACCGATATATAAGTTTGTCAAGGAATGGGGACTCGCATTACCACTCCATCCGGAGTTCCGTACATTGCCCATGCTGTTTTATGTTCCACCTTTATTGCCGGTAATGGCAACGGTTAAGAAAACAGATAATACCGAACAGTTGGATAAGATGAGCCCGGTAGCCAAGAAGTGGGAAGATAACTGGCTATACGATACCAGTACAGAGGAATTGTGGGGGACTCTGGATCAGATCAGATTCCCGCTGAAATATATTGCCAGTTTATTCAGCGCAGGTGATGAAGAAATAATAAAGGAAAAATGGAAAAAACTGATGGCAGTCCGTATCCATCGCCGTAAAGTTACTGTCGGTGATATCAGTGACGAAAAAGTAGAACAAACCCTGCGTGATGCAGATATGACTGCAGATGAGGCTGATGCGATATATGCACTGACTTCACTTCCTAAGTTTGAGGAACGCTTCGTGATACCTGCAGCTCATCGCGAACAAGCGATTGAAATGATGGATTTCACAGGCGATACTAAGGGTGATGCGGGATTTGGATTCAAGACACCTGCACAAAGAGGACTATAAGTCAATCCGATTATTTTGATCAAACAGTAATACTATTTAAGATGTCAGAATTGATGCAACAAGAGAAAGAAATGGTCCGCCAGTCAATGGCAGATTATACGCTATTGTCAGGATTATTCCAATATCCTCAAAATGAGTCATATCGGGACGAAATGCAAAAAATTAATGATTATTTACAAGCTGAATGTCCGGAGGCAGCTCAAGCAATGGATCAGTTCATGCACTGTGTAAATACTTCTTCACTCTATGAGATCCAGGAGCTATTCCTTCGATCCTTTGATGTGCAGGCGATTACTACACTCGATATTGGCTTTGTGCTGTTTGGTGAAGATTATAAGCGGGGAAAACTGTTAGTACACCTCAATGAGGAGCACCGGAGAGCATCTAATGATTGTGATACAGAGCTGTCAGATCATCTGCCTAATCTGTTGCGCTTGCTCCCCAGAGTAGCAGATAGCGAGACCCAGACTGAACTGGTCACCTTGCTGATCATGCCGGCTATTGAGAAGATGATTGATGAATTTTCCTTTGAAAAAATTGAGCAGAAAGATAAAATATACAAGAAACATCTGAAAGTACTGCTGGAATATTCATCTGATTTTAGAACAATTTTCCAAAAATGTCTGATTGCTGTTTCATTGGTATTATACCGGGATTTTGGTTCGCAATATGAGCGGGCACAGTTAGCCGGTAATTGTGCCGGTTTTACAGACCCCAATATCCCCGCGATGGAATCTGAAGCAACAGCTATCAAGGACTTCAGCCAGAATATTGAATCAGAGATGTTAACTGAAAAATAAAACTGAAAATAATAAAATAAACGGTCATGAATTATATTGATAATTTCATTTTAATTGTGCTACCTTATCTTGCTTTGGCAATTTTCTTAATCGGGTCAATCTACAGGTACAAGGCCCGTAAGTTTCAGGTTTCTTCACTTTCCTCTCAATTTTTAGAGGGCAGGAAATTATTCTATGGTTCTGTACCTTTCCACTGGGGCATTTTATTTATTTTCTGTGGCCATTTGATTGCTTTTTTAATACCGAGAGGTGTATTAGCCTGGAATAGTGATCCGATGCGCCTGGTAGTGCTGGAAATTACCGGATTTATTTTCGGGATAAGTATGCTAGTCGGTCTGATCAATCTGATGATTCGTCGATATACGACTCCACGATTAAAAGCAGTAACTAACTATATGGATTTTGTAATCTATGTATTACTGATCGTACAGACGTTTGCAGGACTTTGGATAGCTTATAATTTCAGATGGGGTTCATCCTGGTTTTCTACCCTACTCACACCTTACTTGCACTCGATATTTAAGTTTCAACCCGACATTTCGGCAGTGGGATTATTGCCCTGGCCGGTGAAGTTACATATTACCGGTGCTTATCTGATTATCGCTATCATCCCATTCTCCAGACTCATCCATTTTTTAGTCCTTCCTTTGAATTACTTATGGAGGCCTTATCAGCAGGTGATGTGGAACTGGAATCGAAAAAAAGTAAGAAGCAAGCGGACTCCATGGTCGTTGCAGCGACCTAAAAATACCTGATTATGCTGGCTAGTATTGTTACTGACGACCAATTATTTACCAGCCAGATTGTCAAGTCAATAATACTGGTAATCACAGCAGGGGGCGCCATTTTCAATCTATACAGAGTGTTTCGCAAAGTATCCATCTGGGAGCGAGTAGTAAATCTTATCCTGTTTATTGCCCTTGCGGTGATTTTCTTCTTCGTAATAAAAATTTTTTTAATAGAAGCCGCATTACTAAAAAGGCCAGTTTATGCTACCGGTACTACGATTGGATATTGTAATGTTTTTGCAGAAGGAGAAGGGATTGAATTTGAGTACACAGTGCATGGAGTAAACTATCATAACTGCAGTACATTTCATCCCTTGCCAAAAGATAAGATCAAAGTTCCTGGTGGTAAATACATGGTAAGGACTACATCGGACTATCCGGATCAGGGCAGAATGAACTTCAATTCGATTCCCGGTAAAAAATAGAAAATGAATGATTATGAATTCAGAGACAAGTAAAATGGCCGGGAGAATCCTGATATTAAATACCATCGCATTTACCGTATGTTTTGCAGCATGGATGATTAATGGTGTTTTAGCGACCTATCTGGTTGAGCAAGATGTATTTCATTGGACGCCGGTAGAAATTGGATGGTTGATGGGTATGCCGGTACTGATTGGCTCAGTCCTGAGATTGCCAGTTGGCATTCTTACGGATAAAATCGGTGGAAAATGGATGCTAACATTTATTATGGTATTCTGTGCTATACCTATGTATTTCCTGTCAGTGGCAAATAACTATACGACCTTTTTGTTATTGAGCTTTGGTTTTGGTCTCTCCGGAGCTTCATTTGCTGCTGGAGTGGCTTATACAAGCCTTTGGTTTTCAAAAGAAAAACAGGGGACAGCACTGGGAATTTTTGGAATGGGGACCATCGGGGCAGCTTTAACTACTTTTTTTGCACCCACGCTCTTAAAAGTACTTACGGATAATGGGAATAATATCGAAGGGTGGAGAAATCTGCCAAAATTGTATGCTGCCCTACTCTTAGTAACTGCCTTGTTTTTTTTCTTAGCGACAAAACATAAGAGACCTTTAAAATCAGCAAACTTAAAACAACGGTTGGCGCCATTAAAAGAAATCAGAGTATGGCGCTTTGGATTTTATTATTTCTTTGCCTTTGGAGGATTTGTGGCTTTATCACAATGGTTAATACCTTATTATGTCAATGTTTATTCAATGACGATTGTGTCCGCGGGTATTATGGCTGCAGCGTTTAGTCTGCCTTCAGGAATTTTCAGAGCAGCCGGAGGAATGCTCTCGGATAAAGTAGGTGCCCGAATGGTGCTCCTATGGGTGTTGGGAATTAGCCTGGTATGTATGTTTTTTCTATTTATCCCGCGTATGGAGATTCAGGCTCCCGGCCAAGGAATAATGGCAGCTAAATCAGGAAAAGTAATAGCTGTGAGTGATCATGAAATTGTAATAGGCGTTGATACCTATGTGTTACAAAGTAGAGCTGGTGATTCATCTTCGGTTACTATACGCTTTGGTATTCATCATGATCAGGAAGGTTTTTTATTTCTCCCCACTACTACATTCCATCAGGTTCCTAATGTAAAAGTCGGTGACGAAGTGGTAAAAGGTGAGTTATTGGCAAAAGGCCTTACATCCATTTATTTTCAAGCCAATAAATGGATATTTTCTTCACTGGTATTCATCATTGGCATAATGATGGGCCTAGGTGGGGCAGCAGTGTATAAACATATTTCGGACTATTATCCTGAAAATATTGGCACTGTCGGAGGAATAGTTGGTGTTCTGGGTGGATTGGGGGGCTTTTTCGGTCCGATTACTTTTGGTTATCTGTTAAAAGTTACAGGTATCTGGACATCCTGCTGGATGTTCCTGTCAGTTTTAGTAGCGATATGTATTGTGCTACAACGGACTGCAATTAATGCAATTTCAAAAAAGAAGGTTTAATAGGTAGGTTTAATGAGCAAATTCAGCAATAGTTTTATGTTAAATAACGCAGGAGACGGAAGTATTGCTTTATTGGAAAGTATAAAATCACTTTCACCCTCTTATTTTGCCTTGGTGATGGCGACGGGTATTATATCGATTGGTTCATACCTAATGGATATGTATTGGGTTTCTTATATATTATTTGGGCTCAACAATTTATTTTATATCTGTCTGTGGATTTTAACCTTGCTTAGAATAATCTTATTTTTTCCCATACTAAAGCATGATCTCACCAATCACAAGGATGGACCAGGTTTTTTTACAATAGTGGCAGGCACCTGCGTACTCGGCATTCAGTATATTATAATGTTTGAGTTTTATGCTGTTGCTGTGACATTTGTTATCTTCGGAATACTCCTCTGGCTCTTTTTGACATACACCATTTTTACGACGCTTACCACCCGGCAGGATAAACCTACGCTTGATCAGGGTATATCCGGAGGATGGCTTACTGCCATAGTTGCTACACAATCGGTGTCTATTCTGAGCGCTGTCATTGCGACACATACGATACCACCATATCGTGTGGAGATAAATTTCTTTGCACTCTCGATGTGGTTGTGGGGCGGTATGTTTTACATCTGGATGATCTCACTGATTTTTTATCGATACACGTTTTTTAAATTTTCTCCTGATGATCTTGCCCCCCCTTATTGGATCAACATGGGAGCTATGGCGATTTCCACGCTGGGAGGCTCTGTACTCATCCTGAATGCACCTGATGCGCCGTTTCTCGAATCCTTGTTGCCTTTTATCAAAGGCTTCACTGTATTTTACTGGGCGACAGGCACCTGGTGGATTCCAATGCTGATCATTCTAGCAGTCTGGCGGCACGTATATAAGAAATACCCGCTCAAGTATGATTCATTATACTGGGGTGCTGTCTTCCCTCAGGGTATGTATGCAGTCTGTACCTTTCGTATGTCAAAAGCACTCCACATGCCTTTTCTATTACCCGTTTCCACGCTGTTCGTTTATCTGGCATTGATAGCCTGGATTATTACATTTATTGGTTTGACTCGTAATATTTACACAATATTGAGTGCATCTAAGCAAAAAAAACAACTGTCCTGAAAGTGAAGAATATTTTTCTTGTTTTCGGATAAAAATGTCGTATATTTAAACAGAATTCCGACAGACATCTGTCAAAGGCTATTATTAATTTTTTAATATAAATCAAACTATGAATAACATATTTGACAATAAGGAAGAAAAGAAAAAAGATTACATCAAGCGATTTGTGGAAAAAGACGAAGGTGATGTCGCGGT
>CAZGKN010000020.1:0-4799 GCA_964525915.1 uncultured Saprospiraceae bacterium
TGCAGCTATATGCAAGGGCATGTTCTATGTCGTGTGTAGGCGGATGTGCATGGCATTTTATTTTTCCACCCCGATAGTAATAACCACCATTGCAGGTGACACTGGTATTCGGATAGAGTACGCCCATCTCCTGGCCGGTCAGTGCGACGATGGTTTTAAAGATAGATCCCGGCGGATATTTTGCTTGTGTAATCCGATTGAATAAGGGTTTATTATAGTCCTGGAGTCATTTTGAAAAATCATCCCCCCGGTTTTGGTCCAGTGTAAGTAACCCGGGGTCATAACTGGGTGAAGAAACAGCAGCCAGGATTTCACCTGTGGATGGTTGGATTGCTACGACAGAGCCTCTTTTGCCCTGCATGATACCCTCTATATATTCTTGTAAATCCAGGTCTATCGTGGTCGTGATATCCATTCCGGCAACTGCCAGTGAGTCATTTGCGCCACCTTTATATGGACCTACATTTCTCCCCAGATTATCTTTCATGATGTACTGGACTCCTTTGCGCCCCATGAGTGCCTTTTCGTACACTCCCTCCAGACCTGTAATGCCGATGTAGTCCCCTGGTTTGTAGAGACCATGAGACGATTCGATCTGTTTTTTATTTACTTCTGTGATATAGCCTAATACATTTGCTGCATTATGTGTCCGGTATCCACGTGTGATCCTGAGCTGCGCAAAGAATCCCGGAAATTCCCATAGTGATTCCTGAAGTGTAGCATATTGGGCAGGGGATATATTTTTAAGGAATACATAAGGGATTGATTTACTATACCGGTTATTAGTCCAGTCTTTCTCAAGATTTTCGACAAATGTCTTTTTGTCAATTGAAAGTAATTGACAGAATTTAGCCGTATCCATATCCGGATTGACAGAATTGTATGTGACCATAAGATCATACATGGGTTCATTAATGACCAATAGTTTACCATTGCGATCATAAATGAGACCCCGTGCAGGATACACAATATGCTTTTCAATAGCAGTAGCATCCGCCCGCAATAAGTAAGAGCGGTCAAACAATTGTATCTGCGCTGCTTTCAATAATAATCCAAATGTGCAAAGTGCAAATATGAACTGAAGCGTACGTATCTTATTATCTGTCTTCGGTTGCACTATTCTTTCGGATTAAAAAGAAACATATATACAACGATGAATAGCATTGAAATAATAAAACTTAGAATAGTTTTTAACAGTATCAGATGTATAAAAACAAAAGTGAATTGTTGGATTGAAAATAAGACCAACAGAAATGCACCCATGAAAATACTGCTATAGGTGATAAACCATTTGAATCCATACTGTGATAAGGTTAGCACAGAATCGACATTATACCCACCTCTGGGTTCCAGCCTGTTCAAAAGGAAACTTCTGGAAAAGGCAAGTAATACACAGGTAGCAGCATTCACACCCGGTGAATTATAGAAAAAATCTATTGCTATTCCGAGTAAGAAAGCAGATAGCAGTTGTACAAATTTTGGTGTGTTGACTGGCAACAAAAGGATTGCTAACGGATAGATGATAATATTCATGTGAATCAGAATCCCGTTATCTATAGTAAGGCCCATTAAAAAAAGGCCCTGTATTAGTATCAGGATTATGAATCGTAAGATATTATGTAAGACTCTTGAATTCATTGGATGATTTTAGTTTCATGAGTAAGGCTGTCTATTTCTATACGCGCTTTATCTTGAATGATGTAGATGTAATTCAACCGACTGAAATCTGTACCGAGTCTTACCTGTAAATCATAAAAATTACTTCCCGGGTCGAATTGTACTTTAGTGACCGTCCCAATCATGATACCCCTCGGAAATGCACTGCTATATCCACTGGTGATGACCGTATCACCCGTAATAACTTGTTGATGCTTCGGTATGTCCTGCAAATTTACAAAGCGGATATCACGGCCATTCCAGATAAGAGAACCAAAAGCACCCGTCCGTTTGATAGCTGCACTGATTCTGGTCTGTGAATTAAGTATGGAGGAAACAGTGGCAAAGTTTTTCGATGTCTTACGTACTATACCGACGACGCCATTGTCATTTATAACACCCATACCGGGCTCCAGCCCCATTTTTTGACCTTTGTTGATGGTAATGAAGTTGTCCGGCTGATTTATCGTATTGCTGACCACTTCTGCAGAGATGAATGAATATCTGGTCTTGTACAAAGAATCTACGATAGTATCTCTGTTGTAACTGGCATCAATAGTAGCAAATCTGAGTTTTGCTCTTAGCCGTGCATTTTCTTCTGCGATACTGTCTGACAGGCTTATCAGGCCGCTATATACTTTCAACGCATTCAGATAGTCCATCGATTTTCCCACATAAAAAGCCGAGGAATTGACGAAAATCTGTTTCTGTGTATTATTGTATTTGATTATCAGGACAAAACAGACAATCTCCAGGAAGACAAAGAATATAAAGTTTCCAAATCGAGCGAAAAAATAAAGTAAACTCTGCATTGCTCAGGTAATTCCTTAGTCAATGATTAGATACTTTTCCGGTCGATGAGGAAAGAAAACTTATCTGTATTTTTTAATGCGATACCGGTTCCTCTCACTACAGCTTTCAGTGGCTCATTGGCTACATGGACATCCAATTTTGTCTTTTGTGAGATACGCTTATCAAGGCCACGCAATAAAGCTCCGCCACCGGTGAGGTAAAGACCCCGCTGGAAGATATCGGAAGCCAGTTCAGGAGGCGTCGATTCAAGCGCTTTGATGATGGCTTCTTCTATTTTAGAAATAGATTTGTCCAGTGCATGGGCTAATTCCTGATAAGTGATAGAAATCTGTTTTGGGATACCGGTCATCAGGTCACGTCCATTGACATAATACTCATCCGGTGGATTATCGAGAACCTGTAGCGCTGATCCGGCGTGTATCTTTATTTGTTCGGCAGTACGTTCACCGATGAGTATATTGTGCTGTCGCTTCATATAGTTCATGATATCATTCGTAAATTCGTCACCTGCGATACGAATAGACTGATCACAAACTATACCGGACAGCGCGATGACTGCAATTTCAGTAGTGCCACCTCCTATATCGATTATCATATTACCTACCGGTTCCTGTACATCCAGACCGATACCCAGTGCGGCCGCCATCGGTTCATGGATCAGATAAGTCTCTTTGGAATCTACACGATCCGCCGAATCAAATACTGCTCTTTTTTCCACTTCAGTTATGCCAGAAGGAATACAGATGACCATCTTCAGGTTTCCGAAGAATTTGCGCCGGGTGTCTATCATTTTTATCAAACCTTCCATCAGGCTTTCTGCAGCCTGGAAATCAGCAATGACACCGTCTTTTAATGGTCTGATCGTCTTGATATTCTCATGAGTTTTTTCATGCATTTGCATTGCACGGGATCCAACAGCAATGGTCTCGCCAGTCCTGCGGTTGATGGCAACTATTGATGGTTCATCGACCACTATATTATCATTCTGTATGATTAAGGTATTGGCAGTGCCTAAATCAATGGCCAGCTCCTGTGTAAAAAATTTAAACAACTTCATCTATACTGCTATTGAGCTCTGTTTGAGGGGGCAAAATTAAGGTTTCTTGTTCACTTTACCTAATATTCTGACAGGCGATTAATTCGTAGATCAAATGCACTTAATTTATTGAATCTCAGATTATAAACGATTATTTTTTTCGTTCAGTGACATATTGTATCATTGCCTCCAAAGAATCTATTGCTTCATTAGAACCAATCTGACGCAATGTCTTTCTGGCTTTGGCTGTAAATTCCTCCATTTTTTGAGTCGCATAGATCAGACCACCCTTGTCATTTACGAAGCGAATAACTTCTGCGATTACCTTCTTTTCCTTTGACCGGTTCTTAATCAGGTTGATGATATGTCGCTTTTCAGAATCATTACAATTTTGCAGTGCGTAGATCAGTGGTAGCGTCATTTTTTTCTCTTTGATATCTATTCCCAGCGGCTTTCCTACATCATCCACGCCGTAGTCAAACAAGTCATCTTTGATTTGAAAGGCGATACCTACCTCTTCGCCAAAACGGCGGAAGAGCAGGCATATCTCTTCAGATGCCCCCGCGGATGATGCTCCGGATTCACAGGCTGCTGAGATTAATGAAGCTGTTTTTTGACGAATTATCTCATAATAAATGTCTTCCTTTATATCCAGACGCCGGGCTTTCTCAATTTGAAGCAATTCACCCTCACTGATTTCCTTCACTGCCTTGGAAACTATACGAAGCAAGTTAAATTCTTCTTTATCAACTGCCATTATGAGGCCCTGTGCGAGCAGGTAGTCACCAACCAGTACGGCTATCTTATTTTTCCAAAGTGCATTAATACTAAAGAACCCACGTCTTTCGAGGCTTTCGTCGACGACATCGTCATGTACGAGTGAAGCAGTATGTAGCAGCTCGATCAGTGAAGCAGCTGTATGTGTCCTTTCTGTGACTCCACCTGCTGCCATTGCACTTAAGAAGACAAATAATGGTCTGACCTGTTTGCCTTTACGTTTGACAATATAAAACATAATTTTATCCAAGAGGACAACATTGCTCTTGACCGAACCTCTGAAATATTTTTCAAATTCATCTATTTCCCGGGCTACAGGTTTTTTGATTATGTCTAACGAAAGTGCCATTTTTTGAATACTGTGACAAATGTAATCTTAATAATTGATTACTTATGGCAGGTGATTGATTTCATGCTAAATCATATAAGGTTATCGGGAATGAAGTTTGGAGTCATTTTGAATACGGTGTTCCAATATCAGTTCTACTCTGGTATCAAAAAATGTCATAAAAAAAAG
>CAZGKN010000020.1:4899-23097 GCA_964525915.1 uncultured Saprospiraceae bacterium
CCCTGCACCTTGAGAAGGTACAGGACTCCATTATGAAAACTTCAAATCACCCCTACTTCAAATCACAACCTGCGCTGTGATATTAATATTTAAACACATAATAGTAGATATTGTTCAAGATGTTTGAAAAAAAGCCCTGCACCTTGAGAAGGTACAGGACTCCATTATGAAAACTTCAAATCACCCCTAATTAAATGAAAGATCTATCATCTTTCAGAACACTACATATAGTGTGTAATAATTACGTAAAGATATATGCTTCTGGAATATTTATTTGCATTAGCACTAAAAAAAATTATCAAATTAATTGTTAATACGAGATGTAATAGTCCTAAAATATTGATACTCTATTGGATATAGATTACGGGTATTAAGTAAGATGAATTATATGCACATTAAAAAACCCTGCACCTAGAGCTAGGTACAGGGCCCAATTATGAAAACTTTAAATCACCCCTAATTTTGATTGTATTTGATGTCATTGGACATTAGCAAATACTAAATACAAATATAAGCTTTTTTTGTTAAAGATTTACATTATTAACAAACAAATAACATTGATGTTACTTGATAATGTTTTTTGTACCGGCAGGAGCACTTTGCTCTGCTTCCTTAGGAAGGATTTTACCTTTAACAGCTAAAATGATGTTTTTGCCTTCAATGTTAGTATTAACAGTGACTGTTTTGTTGATAGCGCCTACTCTGTTTGTGTCGTAGCGTATCTTGATCTCACCGGACTCACCGGGCATGATCGGTTCTTTTGGCCAGTTAGGTACAGTACATCCGCAGCTTGCAGTTGCACTCTTAACTAATAAAGGCTCAGTACCATTGTTGACGAATTTGGCCACTCTGAATGGATCAGAACCTTGTTGGATTGTGCCGAAATCAACAGTTGTAGATTCAAAAGTCATATCCGGACCCTGAACTTTAGATTGCTTGGTAGCAGTAGCTGCTTTGTCCTTTTGAGCATAAGTAAAAGTAGAAAACAGTGTACATGCGATAAAAAATAAAATTAGCTTTTTCATGAAATATTAATTGTAATTTAAAATTAATGTTTAGCAAAGATAAGTTTAAAAAACTTTTAATGGCTATCTGGGCGGCTGTTGACTTGTTAATAATAGGTTAAATTAGTATTAAATATTATAAATAACACACAATCAAGGATATATAAATATATAATTGTTTAAAGTTGAGGAATTTGGATTGTTGAATCGGAAGTAGTAAATTTGAATAAATCTTATTATTATGAATTATTTAATAAATAAATTATACTGTAATGCCAAAATGACTATAAAAATTAATTAATAAGTTTAAACTGTCTAATTTTCCCTAATCAATTGGAAATAGCCCTGAGAGGAGTGGAGAATTGTTATCTTTGTGGTAAAGAGTCAAAAGAATGGTAGAGTCACAGATCGTATTGCCGGAAGAGATAATGCCCCGAAATAGTGTTCAGCCAGAAGCGTTTGTGCATAGTGTATTGCAAGATTACTGGATCGGGCTTGTGAGCCGTGAAGCCAGTTTGATAGCTAGAAAAGAGGTGTTGACCGGCAAGGCAAAGTTCGGTATTACCGGCGATGGTAAGGAAGTGGCCCAACTTGCCATGGCCAGAGCTTTTAAGAAAGGGGATTTTAAAGCCGGGTACTATCGGGATCAGACATTCATGATGGCAATCGGCGAATGTAGTGTCGAAGATTTTTTCGCACAGTTATATGCAGATATCGATAATGACCGCTTTTCGTCAGGCAGACAGATGAATAATCACTTCTGCAATCCACTGATTTCTCCGGAAGGTGAGTGGTATGATCAGACAACACAGTATAATTTAAGTTCTGATATCTCTTCTACTGCCGGACAGATGCCACGCGCGCTGGGTCATGCACTGGCTACAAAGTTATTCAGAAAGAATGCTGATCTACTTTCAATGCATAATTTCAATGATAGAGGCGACGGACTCACTGTAGTTACTATCGGTGATGCCAGCACTTCGGAAGGTCCTTTCTGGGAGACTATGAATGCGGCAGCCGTACAGGGAGTTCCTTTAGCTACCTGTGTATATGATGATGGATATGGAATTTCAGTGCCGGTAGAGTTACAAACTGTAAAGGGCAGTATCTCAAAAGCAATGGAAGGTTATTATATTGATGAGCAGGGCAGAGGCATACATATATATATTATAAAAGGTTGGGATTATCCTGCACTGATAGAGGGGTTTGAAGTTGGGTTTGAGCGATGCCGTAAAACGCATATTCCGGCTTTATTTCACATTCAGGAGATGACGCAGCCCCAGGGGCACAGCACATCTGGCAGTCAGGAAAGATATAAGTCTAAAGAGAGACTGGCGTGGGAAGATGAGCATGATTGTCTGAAAGTTATGGCAGCCTGGATGATCGAAAGTGGTCTTGTGGATGAGGAATACATTATTAATTTAAAGGAAAAGGCCAAAGAGTTTGTCAAAGAGAAAAGGAAGATTGCTTATGACAGGTATATGGAGCCAGCCAGACAGATTCGACAACAGATAACTGCCCTCACAGCTTCATTGTCAGAATCTGCGCAACCCTGGCTATCGGCTACGCTGCATGAATTGCGACAACCGCCCTCCGAACCGACAATCAGTGAATTAGCCAGGATCGCCCGACGATTAGTCCTGTTGTCTGAAGCACATGAACATACAATTTCGGGTTTATCGGAAGTTGTAGACGCAATCTATAAGCGATTTGATCAGCCATTACATACCTTTTTATATGCCGAAGGGCAGGATTCACCACTGAATGTTTCCTGTGTTTATCCGGACTTGTCGGGAGAGGAGAAGATCAACGGTTCACAGGTGCTGAACAGATATTTTGATGCATTATTTGCATCCAGACCTGAAGTAATTGCCTTTGGTGAGGATGTAGGTTATATCGGAGATGTAAATCAAGGCATGGCAGGACTGCAGGAGAAATACTCGGAAAATCGGGTCTTTGATACCGGTATCAGAGAATGCACTATCATAGGTCAGGCAATCGGATTGGCTATGCGGGGTTTTCGTCCTATTGCTGAGATCCAGTATCTGGATTATCTGACTTTTGCGATGTCTCCATTGACGGATGATCTGGCTACTTTACGATACAGGTCTGGTGGCAGGCAAGCTGCTCCGGCAATCATACGGACCAGGGGGCACAGACTGGAAGGTATCTGGCATGCCGGTTCGCCTATGGCATTATTGCTAAGTAGTCTTCGTGGTATGCACATCTGTGTTCCCAGAGATATGACCCGGGCAGTGGGCATGTACAATACACTGATGGCAGGAACCGATCCGGGAATAGTGGTCGAGTGTCTGAACGGTTATCGCCTAAAAGAAACTGCACCCCGGAATTTACTCGATTATAAAATAGAATTAGGTGTTCCGGAGATATTGCAAAGTGGAGACGATATTACCGTTGTGTCTTACGGTTCATGTCTGCGGGTAGTGCGTGAATCTCTGGAATTGATTGCTGCTTATGGTATTTCTGTTGAGTTGATTGATGTGCAGACGCTAATGCCTTTTGATCGTTATGGTGTCATCGCTGAATCAGTAAAAAAGACGAATAAATTATTAGTCATCGACGAAGATATACCCGGTGGTGCAAGCGCATTTATCCTGCAACAGGTAGTAGAGCGGGATGGTGCATATAAATACCTGGACTACAAACCTCAGACACTCACAGCACAGGCGCACAGACCACCATTTGGTTCAGAAGGTGATTACTTTTCAAAGCCCAATGCTGAAGATGTGGCCCAAAAGATCATACAGATAATGATGGATTACCAACCATTATCCTGATATAAAATCCATTGATAAGATTACATTTGTATTTTCTATTTAGCCGTAAATTTTCATTGATTGTCCGATAGCCTAGTAATTGTTCCAACCTATAATGAGCTGGCAAATGTTGCGCTGATGCTGGAAGCAGTAATGCACCTGCCTAAGGACTTTGATGTACTCATCATAGATGACAATTCACCTGATGGCACCGCTGGTGAAGTCAGACGGATAATGGAGGAGTATCCGGAACGTATTTTTTTATTAGAGCGGTCAGGCAAACTGGGGTTAGGTACCGCTTATATCTTAGGATTCAGGTATGGCCTTGAGCACGGATATGAGTATATCTTCGAGATGGACTGTGACTTCTCACATCATCCTGATGACCTGGTCCGATTGTATAATGCCTGTAGTAAGGGCGGTTATGATATGGCCATAGGTTCGCGCTACATCACCGGTGGTAAAGTAGAAAACTGGTCACGCGACCGGATAATTCTTTCCTATGGAGCATCACTGTATGTCCGGATCATCACCTGGATGCCGATTAAGGATCCGACAGCCGGATTTATCTGCTATAAAAGAGAGGCACTTGAAGCTATTGATCTGGATAAGATTAAATTTATAGGCTATGCATTCCAGATTGAGATGAAATATGCAGTCATGAGTCTGGGATTCAAGATCAAAGAAGTTCCGATTACTTTCCGCGACAGAGTCAGAGGCACTTCGAAGATGTCAAAGGGAATAATCCGGGAGGGAATCCTTGGTGTATTGAAGATGGTTACCTCACGTCCATTCCGGTCTTACAGGAAGGATGAGCCGGAGTAAGTAGCTCAACTGAATTTTGATATTAGTGTAAAAAAATAAGTCGTGGTATTGCGGCACCACGACTTACACCAAAACGAAAATCCAAAAATCTTTTTCCAAAACTAAATGCTCATAATATGATTATGTCTTATTTATCTTTTGAGTAATGGGTTTGAAAAAGAAGGGTCGTAAATCGGCCGAATTACGACCCTTTTCAACAATTATAATCCCATGAACATATCCAAATCTAAACTTTAATGATTCGTTTACCTTAAGTTTATCTTTGTCGTACTGAATCTGGAAAATCCTCATCTACCTTATTCAAGTACTATATTCAATACAAATATCACCCAACTTACCACCCAAAACAAATACAAAAACGAAGCATTGTCGCATATTAAAATATATAATATGTTATATGTATAATATGTAAAATATTGTAAAGCATAATATTATATTATTATTTAAATACAACACTTGCTGTTTTGTTACCAATAATCATTAATTGTCCAACATGTGTATAAGAAATTTATTACTAAAGTCAGTATCAAATAGCAATTCCTGCCAAGCGAAAATGAATTGCATCAGAAAACAAGAATTAGCAGATGTTTTTTCGGTTGCAATCGAATAGGACTGGCCTTGCAATGGCTGATGCAAGCAAAGGAAAGCGATATTTCATTGGAATAATGATATAATTATCAGATTTGCCCGGTGAACTCGCAGAAGTGGCCATTCCTGCAGATGATTATCAGCGGTTTTTTGCGTTGTCTGTGGGAGAAACTCTTCCACTGATCTCGCTGATGTGTAAGATATCAGGGCTCCACCCCTCAAGCACTTTGATAGGTTTTTCTACAAAGAAAACAGGGCTACGCCCCTCTGGGCTGGGAACCACTGACTATAATCGCAGTTTGTAATGTGATCGGGCACATAGGCCTTGCAATCTCTGATTGCAAGAAAAGTAAAACGATATTTTATCATTGCATTATTTATTAGCGAACTAGCCAATTTGCAGATTTGCGCATTTGCCTAATTGCCCAATGGTATTTCGCACTATTGATTGCGTACATTCTTGGAATGAAATAATATGCTGATTAGAATGATGTGCAATGTTTTCAAGGATGGGTATTATTTTAGTAAATTTGTGCTGTGTACTGTAAACTTTACCAGTGATGGGTTGTTTCGTACTGAGGAATATTTTTTAATAAAACAAAATAATAATATAATGTATCCATTACAGATGACTGTACCGATGGCGAGAGAACTAAATGACATTGGATTTGAGTCACTTACTACTGCTGAGTCAGTGAGCAATATACTTGAGAATGAGGAGGGAACTACACTGGTGGTAGTGAATTCCGTCTGTGGTTGCGCGGCGGCAAATGCCCGCCCCGGAGTACGTATGTCCCTTTCTAATGATAAAAGACCGGACAAATTGGTTACGGTTTTTGCCGGCGTTGATTTTGATGCAACAAAAAAGGCAAGAGAATATTTTCTACCCTATCCGCCTTCTTCGCCTTCTATTGCGCTTTTCAAAGATGGAAAATTAGTCCATTTCATCGAAAGACATAATATAGAGGGAAGAAGCGCTTCAATGATTGCACAAAATTTACAAATGGCGTATGATGAATATTGTTAAGTTTTTCTCGGGCCTGTGTATAGCGGCCGCTTTTATGACAGGGTGTAAATCGGATAGTGTCAAACCGGAAGAGATTACCACCTTACTGAGTAATGTGAAGATGTATCATTGTAAGGATGCTGAATTAGCAAAGCGCTCTGATTCTCTTTGGAATGAAGTAGCAGACCACATGGATAAGTTGCTCGACAAAGGTATGGATCCTGAGGTGCGTCAAAGGCTGATCGACATCAAGAATACGATGATTATCCGGAGGTTTAAGATCTATGATAATTTTCCTGATACAGTTAAGCACATGCTGGCCATGGTGGATACATTTGATTCACACCTGGTAAAAGACCTGAAGATGAATTCGGCCATGCTGGATTCTATGGAAAGTAAAAAATTATCTTTCCTGAAGAAGATGGAAGGTGATAAAGCGCAGGCTGAGCAGTTTGAGAAAAAATACAAAGAGGCGATAGAAAGCGCCTGTAAGTAAATTATTTATGAAAGTAAGTACATTAATAGCCGGCTATTTCAAGTTGGACGGTGGAGCTATGTTTGGCGTAGTCCCTAAAGTGATGTGGCACAAGCTCAATCCGTCCGATGAAAATAATATGTGTTCGTGGGCTATGCGTAGCTTACTGATAGAGGTCGAAGACCGCCGGATACTGGTGGACACGGGTATCGGTGACAAACAAGGGGAGAAGTTCAAATCTCATTTTTACCCTTCCGGAAATAATATTACCCAGAGCCTGGCTGAAGTAGGACTTACACCTGCGGATATCACGGATGTCTTGCTGACGCATTTACACTTCGATCATTGTGGTGATGCGACTGAATATGATGCCCAGGGGAATATTGTTCCGACCTTCCCCAATGCGACTTATTGGAGCAATAAGAAGCACTGGGATTGGGCACTGGAGATGAATCCCAGAGAGGCAGCCTCATTTCTGGTAGAGAATTTTGTGCCACTTCAGGAGCAGGGTGTATTGAAATTTATCGAAACTGATCCTGATCAACCGATCGAATGGATGCATGGGATCCGGATTCGTGAATCAAATGGTCATACACGCAGCATGATGTTGCCTGATCTGCCTTATGGCAATAGCCGACTGGTTTTTATGGCTGATCTGATGCCTGCCAGTTTTTTCATTCCACTACCATATATCATGGCTTATGATCTGTGGCCTTTCAGGACTTTGGAAGAAAAAGAAGCATTTTTAGAAGAAGCATTTATTGGAAACTATACTCTCGTCTTCCAGCATGATCCTGTGACAGCCAGTGCTCGTCTCATCAGGGACGAGAAAGGAAGGATCCGCGCCGGAGAGAAATCAACCGGATTATTAGCTCCGGTGTAAGATCATTGCAATCAGTTTATTTTCCAGGAACACATTAATTGCCACAGGAATTACCAACCTGGGATAATATTCAGACCGAGATTCCACCGACCACCCGGATTGAGTGTCCGTGCATAATAAGGTTCAAATACGATTGATCCGAATAAATTTACCCGGAGTGAGACACCCGTAGATAGAAGTACCGGAGGTCGGTTGATCTGATCTTTATTTTTAAATTGCTCAAATGTGTTGAATGCAATACCACTGTCAAAAAATAAGGCTAATTCGGTCAATAAAAATTTAGATTTGATCAGCGATAATTTTTCCGGCCCTGTAAAAGGTAAACGGACTTCAAAATTAGCGGCCATTATTTTTGATCCATAGGTAAGATCATAACTAATCCCCATCCGATCGCGAAATTCCTGTTCCGAATACGATAAAAATCCCCTGACCAAGGTAGGATCGATTGCAAAGAGTGGATAGAGTTCGCCATTCTGCGCACTCTTGCCTAACCGGGTATAGTTATATAACCTTGCAGCGAATGCGACCGGTTTGACAAACTTATATCCCCGTGCGTCGAAGAGGACAGTCCAGAAATCGTATTCACCAAAGTATTTTTCAACACCGACCCGATACCGCCATCCATTCATCGGACTGGCGATTCCCCACTGTGCATTATCACCTACCAGGGCTGTATTGACATTAAATAGATTGAATCCGGGAATAGAACCATTGGGATTCTTTTTCTCATCCTGATAGAGTAAGGTACCATTGTTAAGGTTGAATGGATTATTGGGATCATAATAGTAATATTCCTCCAATGTCGAGTAACGATAATGATACCTGCTGTACCCCAAGCCAAATTCTACCCGCTGGGCTACATTGAATGGATATTGGACCAAAGTATTGATTCCCTCCTCAAACCGGCGAATTAAGTCAATGTCATACCTCAGTGCGGGTAGTATATTGCCATTTTGATCCGGGATTGTCGTCTGTTCAGATCCTGATAATCCGGAATAATAGGAAGGAATATGCGAAAGGCCGACACCCCAGTTCCATCGGCCGGTCCGGTTGAGATAGAATATCTGTCCGCCGAAATCATAGATCTGACCATTCAGTGCGAGATTTGCAAAGATCTGATGTTCGCCAAGCATATCACTGAAAAGCATAGCCACCCCACCAGCCAGTCCGGTACGGGTACCATATCCCTGATTAGTACCGATACCGATACCTGTACCTCCGGTGAGCATATCCAATTTTATTTTAGTGCGATACGGATGCTCAACAAATACGATATGTGAAGGATCCAGTACTTCACTGATTCGGTCTATCCGGCTATCGACCAGCGACTGATCAGTGGTGATATGAGGCAAGGTTCCTGCATCAAGCCGGACATCATCCGGACTCACCCGGGTGAGAGCGAGTTCCTCAGGGCGGACAGATTTGATCTTATACTCATGGTCCTCATAGTAACTGTACACCATTCTGTCGCGCTTATAAGAGACCGAGAGCGCAGGAGAATAGGGAGTAATACCGGTGATACCTGTACTGAGCGTAGTCAATTGGTAAATAGCGTTGCTGTCCGGGATAAACTTATATATATTCCGGTAGCCATCTCTGTCTGACAAGAAATAAATCTGCCCCAGATTGTCAAATTGTGGATTCAGATTGTCAGCACCCATAAAGAAAGGATAGACCTGATGTGTATGCGAATCAAGATCAAGTGTCGCAATGTTCATAGTCCATTTATTTTTTCGTGCCGGTTTGTAGGTCAATTCATCCGTAGCATAGACCAGCCGCTTACCATCTTCACTCCAGGCAGGTTGGAGTTCACTCCACTCATCATTGGTGATGGGTTCGAGTTTATCGTTTTTAAGAAAATACTGGTACAAATCGGTCTGACCGTCAGCCATTCCTACCAAGGCAATGCTTTTCCCATCCGGACTCCAGGCAGGGCTGGACAATGCAGGAACATTTGTAAAATGGATACTTTTCACAGTTTTTCCGGATTCCACATCTTTGATCATCAGTTCATTGCGGCCTTTTGAAAAAATTATAAAAGCAAATTGCTTACTGTCCGGGCTCCAGGTGCCGGAGGATTCGATAAAATTTAATTCCTCTATATGCCCTCCGGTAGTGCTACTGGCCAGCTTATGAAGGATATTTCCTTTAGTAGCATTGGCCACATAAAGGTCATAGGAAAAAATATTCTTTTCGGAGAGGAATACGATATATTTCCCATTGGGACTGACACTCGGGTTACAATTTGTCTCACCTGCATTCTTATCATTGATGATTTCCCGACCTGGAATCTTATCTTTGGTAGCAGTAACATAAGGTTTGTAATAATTCTTAAGCGTAGCGATAAAGTCTTCACTGATATCTTTTTGCGTCTTGCCAAACATAAGTGCAAAAGCACCATCCAGACCGAAAATAGCTGTATTCCTGAATAAAGGTGCGATTACTTCATCACCATATTTTGAAGTCATATAGGCCCAGAAGGCCTGTCCCTAACGATAAGGGAAGTATTTCGGATCATCCAGTTTCTTAAATGACGGAACATCATCATTTTCCACTGCATCTCGAAGCCACATCGCTGTAAAAGGGTCATTGGTGCCGCGGGACATATACTCAGCCATTCCTTCCACCATCCAGAGGGGTAGATTTTGCAGATTCCGGATATTGGTAGAATCGCCATTGATAATCATATCATATTGAAATGCGTGTACGAGCTCATGACCTAATACATGGTGGGTCTGCTCATGTGAAAAAGCCAGTGGCAGAATCACCCGGTTTTTCATTGCTTCAGTAACACCACCGGTGCCTACACCGATATTGCCTGAAATAGCATTGGTCTGTTGGAAATCTCCCTGATTATTGTATAAAAGTATGGGATTATCCGGCTGGAGTTGGTTTTTCAGGACGTATTCATGCTGTGCTGCCCATTCCTCTGCCCAGGTACCGAATTGATAAAGCCGCTTTTTATTTTCCAGATAATTATAAATTCGGAAGTGTGGAGTTTGCTCTACTTTAAACTTTATATCGTGATATTTAGGTTTGTTTATGCCGAAATATTGTGCATCTGCGTTATATCCCGTGATCAGTAAGCCGGTGAGGATAAAAAGGGAAAATGAGGAAAATCTTCGCATAAATAGTAGCTTTGAGATAAATTCTAAATCAATTATCCGGCTTTTTGGTTCATAAAAGCGGTTTATGACTGTTATAACGACAATAAAGCTAAAAAGAAACGTCCGGTAGAGATATTTCGTTAATAATAATTCGTTAAAAGAAAGATAAGTAAAGAAAGAATGAAGAAGAAAAGTACGATTTTGGTCGTAGTATTGACAATAATTTTTGGTGTTGGGGCAGCTACTGTCAACAATGACAAGCTATTCGAAATAACTAAGAATATTGAAATTTTCACAAAGATATATCGTGAATTGAACACCTACTATGTAGATGATATCGATCCCAGTACCCTGATGAAGACAGGCATAGATGCTATGCTGAGCAGTCTGGATCCCTATACGAATTATTTCAGCGAGACGCAGATTGAGAATTGGCGGTATATGACTGAGGGCAAATATGAAGGTATCGGTGCGAGAATTAATACGATTAGTGGGAAAATGACCATTACAGAAGTGTATGAGAACTGTCCGGCACAGGAAAGTGGCTTGCAGGCTGGCGATGTCATCCTCACTATAGATGGAAAATCGACTGAGAATCTGAAGAATGATGATGTCAGTATGTTTTTAAAAGGGGTTCCGGGCACGAAAGTGACGTTGAAAATCCAGCGACCGGGCACACCCGACACAAAAGACTATGAGATTACCCGGAGTGAGATCAAAATGTCAAATACGCCGTATGCCGGAATGATAAATGATGAAGTAGGCTATATTTCATTGGTGACATTCACCCAGAATGCAGCAAAGAATGTAGAGCATGAATTACGTAAACTGAAGCTTGCCCATCCGGGTATGAAGGGCGTAATCCTTGATCTTAGAGATAATGGTGGTGGATTGCTCAATGAAGCGGTGGATATCGTGAATATTTTCGAGCCGGCCAATACAGAAGTCGTAAGTACCCGGGGCCGGGTGGTAGAATGGGATAAATCATTTAAGACCCGCAATAGTCCGGTAGATGCCGATATACCATTAGTAGTTCTGGTAGACATGCATTCAGCTTCGGCTTCCGAGATTGTAAGCGGAGCTATTCAGGATCTGGACAGAGGGGTGATCATCGGGCAGCGCTCATTCGGAAAAGGACTGGTACAGCAGACGAAGGAGACCGGGTATAATTCTAAAGTTAAGATTACTATCTCGAAGTATTATATCCCGAGTGGTCGGTGTATTCAGGCAGTAAGTTATAAAAATGGTGAACCCGTAGATATACCGGATAGTCAACGCAATAAGTTTAAAACCAGAAATGGCCGTACTGTACTGGATGGTGGAGGAATCACACCGGATATCAAGATCGACCTGCACAGTAATGATGCTGCGATCAAATCACTGATTGACAGTTTTCTGATCTTTAAGTTTTGTGTGGCGTATGCAGAAAATCATCCTAAGGTAGAAGATCCGAAGACCTATAAATTCACTGATTTCGATGCATTTATGAAATTCATCGAAACTTCTGCCTATCCCTATGTTACCGAGACTGAGTCAAAACTGAATGAACTGGAGAATACTGCAAAGACGGAAGAATACCTGGCGGATATCAAAGATGAAATTATCGCTGCCCGAAATAAAGTGCAGCAGGAGAAGAAAGATATACTGATGAAGCACAAGGATGATCTGCAGCGATATATTACAAAGACATTGGTAACCCGCTATTTTTACCAAAAAGGAAAGATCATCAATGGTATCCAGAATGATGAAGAGGTGGATGCTGCGGTCAAATTATTTCAGGATCCCGGTCGCTACAGAAAGATACTCAGTGGAAAGGGATAATAGCAGAATTGTTAACTCATTTTGAGACTTCCAAAACTTGAACAGGTAGTTTATTTATCAAACAACCGTTATATACAGCGCAACCTGGTCGGTATCTACCGGATAGGATTTTAATGGCTTTTGTGCCGGTCCTTTTATGACCTGGCCATCAGTGCTATACCGGCTTCCGTGGCAGGGGCATTTCAATTCGTCAGCGCCGGCATTCACCGTACAGCCTCTATGTGTACAATGCAAGAGTATGGCCATGTAATTCTCACCGGTCCGGTGGATATAAATCGGTGCGTCACCGGTTGGATTTTTCACTACGATAAAACTCTTTTCAGCAGGAAAATCCGATTTCATCACTTTTATCCTGTTGCCATCCATAGCACTGGCTGTAAACTCAGGGCTCTTACAAGCGGCAAGATTAACCAGCATAGCGCCACCAATACCCACGGCACACAGGGTGCCACATTTATTTAAAAAGTCACGTCTTTCCATAGTAAAGTCTGTTAGTGTTCTCCCAAAGTTAACAAATTCTTAGCTATTATTGTTATTATTCAGGGATTCGGTGTAGTAAAGTGAATAACTGTGAAACAGGCATTTTCTTAACTGAGCTAAATTTTTCCTCCCTATTAATGAATAATTTGTATTAATGCAGCATGAGGAGCTGCTTTATCTTTGATATTGATTAATAAAACATAAATACCGTCCATGACGTCGGATGGTATTAAAATCTTATTTTCTTTTACAGAACAAGTAAACATCTTTCCGAAAATGGATACCAGATGGGCAGCACGGATATCTGTGATGCCACTAAAGTTCACCTCTCTATTGGCGGGATTTGGCCATACACGTATTTCCCAGGTGATATCTGAATTGTTATATAAGGGAGGACAGGTCAACAGCCGCTCCGATACATCCTGCCGTATCTGTGGTATCATCGCGTATAATGAATCGCCGGGGCAGGCAGTAGAACAGCCATCTCTGTGCCCTGCGATCACCGGTAGTAGTATGTCTTTGTGCATCATCGAATCAAGTGGGTCTAATCCATCTTTGTGTGTTTTCCACGTGAGTAACCGTTCTAATGTGTGTATGGCTGCCCATGTAGGGGGTTCTAATTGAAAATTTCCGATCACGCAGACTCCCATCGTATAAGAGTTTTTACCACAAAAATGTGCCCCCAACACCTCGTCCTGTGCGATGCCTGAATCCAGTGGGTCTCTCCCTGCGACTAAGGTACCATCATGCCCGATGAGATAATTGTAGCCGATATCGTCCCAGTGATTGACCTGTGTATGTTGCAGATAAAATGCTCTGACCAGTGCGATTGTATTCGTATCAGAATTGGCTGATGCGGAATGATGGATGATGCAATGTTGTGTAGGTGTGCGTGTTCGGCCAGGCGTCGGATCGGGCAAGCCCTGACGCCAGATACTTTGTGGAACGATGTAAGGCAGATCGCATGAGTCAGTGAATGACTTTACAGCGGGTAATTTAATGTGCATTTTGTCACTTTGAAAATAACAAATTATTCCTTCGCTAATCTGGGGTGAAATAATTCGGAAATGATGAATGGGAATATCAAAGAAGAGCAAATTGCTTTGATTTCTGTCCGTGATATGTGGGTCACGGGTAATCGGAAAAGTATCATAGTTTTCGGTAATCAACAGGCCGTTTATCGGGGATTGACTGATAGACATGAGTGTAATCGCATTAAAGGCATCATCAGTAGAAAGACCTGTTTTGTTTGCTATACTGTATTCTGCTGACCATACCTTCCAGGTTTTTTGTGCATACATTATAGCATTAAAAAGTATAGCGCAAATAAGAATACTTACCGTCTTTTTTAATCCACTCATTTGGAATGTATGTTTAGAATGTCGAAAGATAACCAAAATGTATTTTAGCTGAACGCAAATCAAATGAATCGCCGCGGGCTTTGCCAACTGCCAGATTTAGTGAAAATACACCTATTTTAGTGCCGAAGTTCATACCTGCGCCTAATCCGGTGTACCAGCGAAAATCTTTAAATGAATTGCTGCCATAGTTGATCCATGCATTGTCCATAAATACATACAAGGCTGAAAATTTATCCAGAATTAATTTAGGTTCAACAGTTATTTGTGCATACATCGTACTGAGGATAGATTGTTCATTAAATCCACGTAAATTGCTGATGCCACCGATGCGGAATTTTTCATTATTGTAATAGATATCAGAGCCCAATAAACCATCTGCAATGGACTTCAGACCAATACTAAATCGTTTACCCGCCGGGATATATAGCTCAGCTCTGAACTCCGGTTTGATGATGGTTTTTCTGAGTTGTATTGAATCATACAGGCTACTAAATCTATACATTGGTTCTGTCGGATCTCTGAGATTTGCAATGGCAGAATTTATATTTATTCGCCGTGAACCAATACTGGCTTTGAATTTCAATAGTAATCCTTTTCGGGGATTGAATCTGAAATCCAGGTTTTCAAATACAAATTCAAGACCGTAGAAATTCGTATTAAAATCAAGTGTAGCCGGTAGTTTATGTGTGTTTAAAATCTGGAGAGTATCGATATATTTGAGGTCGGAGGTATTTCGCTGCCAGAAAATGTTTAGCTTGTTTGAATAGTTGAAATAATATTGTGCACCGATAGAAAAGCTGGTTTCGAGAAAACTACTGTCGGATTTAAACAATTTAAAATTACCATTGACGCTGAAAGGCGTGCGAAACAGAAACGGGTACTCAGCCTCCAGCCGTAGTTGTTGGCGGAAAGCGGAAGGTCTCGTAAACTCACCCAGGATGCGTTCACCCTTACCTAATTTATTGACTAATTCTATCAAGGCATTACCGGTGATGATGAATTGATTGGATACGCCGGGAATCGTAGATGTGTTCGGTTGTAATCCGATCAGCAGGTCGAAGCGATCAGCGTTTTTTTCATTGAGAAATAAAGCGAGATATGCCTTATCCTTCGCAAAAACGACTAAAGGAGATTTGTACTGTGTCGCAAAACCGATCTGATCAATTTTCTTTACGATTTGTTTGATATACTCAGGCGTATAGGGTTTTCCTTTTTCAAGACCGATAATACGCTCGATATAATTATCTGAGATATTCAGGTTGCCCACTACGTGTGCGCCACCAATCGTAAAATATTTATTTTTTTGTAGTTCGAGGCATACATCAAAGGTTGTGTCGGACTGAAATACCGGAACAAAAGTGACTGATGAGAATGGATAGGAGGCGCTATTCGCATCATCGAGCAATAGATTGCGTGAATCACGAATCGCTGATTCTAATGAATCCGGCGAGGTTATTGCAACTGTATCCGGAGCAGATGAAGAAAATGGATGTTCTGATATAATTGCTCCCGGACTATAACGCGGACCTGAGTGTATGAATACGATGCTAAGTGTGGTGTCCGTATGAACAGAATCCACTGAGGCTTCCAGAAAACGCTTTGACTGCATATCGCTTAGCAGATCAAGCAAAATTCCTTGTAGTAATAAGCTGTCGGTCGGCCGGATAGAATCCAGTCTGGATATGATGCTATGTGGAATTGAATAACTGCTGTCAAGACCTGAGAGGCAGAATGACTGGGCTGACAACCGGGTAATGCTCCCGTAGCCAAGCAGAATCAGTATGATAATTAATCGGTATCCCATCAGGTTACGAACTTAATGAAAACGTTAGAAATGGGGGGAACAATACGGGTTATTAAATAATTCATAGTGTAAAAGCAATGACTTACTTTTGTTATCATGCCATTTATGCGTAAAAATGATTTATATAAAAATATTAAAATCCAATTTGAGGTTTGCCACCAGAATCGCAAAACAAATTGTACGAAAATAGACGATCAATCCAGGATTTACATTTAGCATAAAGGATTCATACATTTATCAACCAAAGAATTAAAAATGAAAAACAGTATCCTTATAATTTTAGCCTGCTTTCTTATAGCTTCACCCGTATTCAGCCAGGACATCACCGGACAATGGAACGGCGTGCTGAAAGTACAGGGAATACAACTGAGACTGGTATTTAATATTAGTAGGACGGACAGTGGGTATGTTTCTACGATGGATAGTCCGGATCAGGGTGCAAAAGGGATACCTACCTCGACCACTAGTTTTAAAGATTCAGTGGTGAAAATTACGCTCGACAAATTGCACATTGATTTTGAAGGGAAATTGGGGCAGGACAACCACATTGTCGGTACATTTAAACAAAACGGAATGTCGTTTCCTCTAAATTTGTCAAGAGAATTTGTAGAAAAAGAAGAAATCCTCAGGCCTCAGGAACCGAAAAAACCTTATCCCTATTATGTCGAAGACGTTACTTTTGAAAATAAGAAAGCCGGAATTAGCTTAGCCGGTACATTGACGATGCCAGAAAAGGAAGGAGTTTTCCCTGCCGTAGTTTTGATCAGTGGCAGCGGCGCACAGAACCGAGATGAAGAAATACTAGGACACAAACCGTTTTTAGTAATTGCTGATTTCCTGACCCGAAACGGTATCGCTGTACTTCGCTATGACGACAGAGGAACAGCATCATCGACTGGTGATTTCAAATCGGCGACTTCCGCAGATTTTGCTACTGATGTAGAAAGCGCAGTTACTTACCTAAGTACGAGAAAGGAGATTAATAAAAAGAAAATTGGCTTGATTGGTCATAGTGAGGGAGGCATTATCGCACCTATGGTAGCTGCCAGTTCAAAAAAGGTAGATTTCATCGTATTGTTGGCCGGTACCGGTATTCGCGGTGATCAATTGCTCTTGCTTCAACAAAGGCTCATAGGTAAAGCTTCCGGTATCAACGATGCGGATTTAAATAAAAATGAAAGCATAAATAAGAAAGCATTTGATCTGGTAAGAACAGCAAAGAGTACGGAACAACTTAAGTCAGAACTTACGGATTTTCTGAAACAAACAATGAAAGCAAATCCGGAAGAAAAAGCACCTGATGGAATGAGCGAAGAGGAGTATTTAGCCATTCAGGTAAATCAACTGATCAGTCCCTGGATGCAATTTTTTATCAAATATGATCCTGCACCGACGCTCGAAAGAGTCAAATGCCCTGTGCTGGCGCTCAATGGCCAAAAAGATCTGCAAGTGCCACCGGAAATCAATCTGGAGGCTATCAAAAATGCATTGACAAAAGGGGGAAATAAAAAGGTTGCGACCATGGAATTACCGGGCTTAAATCACTTGTTTCAGGAATGTAATACAGGTTCTCCTACTGAATATGCATCTATCGAACAGACATTTGCTCCGTCAGCATTGGCAGTAATATTGAAATGGATACAGGAACAGACGAGATAAAACAGTGTCGTAAGTATTGATGGAGAATATTTATTGCTGAGCATTTGCACGGCCCCGGCATTCAGATTAATTAAAAATAGAGTTAGCAATCTTCTGTTTGTAACATTTCCGGGATTCTGATATTATTAATATAATGTTAATTATGTAAACAGACAAATATTTTTATAGTAATTATTATAAATTTGAAATATATTGACAGTCGGGAATAAGACTGTTTACTTTATTACCTGTTAGATTTTATTTAAAGAATATTATATGAATCAATTCATCTACAAATCTGCTATTGAATTGGCAGCATTAATCCGTGAAGGTAAGGCTACGAGTACTGAGATAGTAAGTGCTCATCTGGATCAGATCAAAAAATACAATGGACAATTGAATGCACTCATATCCATTTTTGAGGAAGAG
>CAZGKN010000020.1:23107-33806 GCA_964525915.1 uncultured Saprospiraceae bacterium
TGATCAGGAAGCTGCACTGGGCAAATTCAGAGGCCCGATGCATGGCGTTCCGATTACTGTAAAAGAACAGCTTTGGATTAAAGGGAAGCATAGCAATACGAATTTTAAAATGTTGAAGGACTTCGTTGCGCCAGAAAATGCGGTGATTGTCAACAGGATTAAGGACAGTGGTGCAATAATTTTGGGACAAACAAATGTTCCCAAAAACCTGACGGATTATCAGGTGAATGGTGATCTATATCCGGAAGGGAAGAATCCGTATAATACAGACTACACGCCAGGTGGCAGCACGGGCGGTGGGGCAGCTGCATTATCTGCAGGGCTTACTCCATTGGAATTGGGTGGTGACTTCGGAGGATCTATTCGTGTGCCATCCAATTACTGTGGCTTGTATGGTCTGAAACCTACAGAATACACTGTTCCGCTCAACGGTGGTATGCCCATGCCGAAGAATAGTAAGACCTATCTGATGCACATGGTGCAATTTGGGCCATTAGCCCGAAATGTGGATGATCTGGAAATGCTTTGGAAAATAATAGTTGGTACTGATGAAAGTGAAAGAAGTGTAGCTGACATTAACTGGAGAGTCCCCACAAAAAATGACTGGAGTGAATATAAAATTGCCTGGACTGATGGATGGCCGGGCTATGAATGTAGTAGCCAAATCGTTGAATCAATTAATAATCTGGTGCAAAACCTGAAGGCCAATGGTTGTAATGCAGAAAAGAAAATACCAGACAATGACTTGCACAAAGAATCAGTAAAAACCTGGCTAAGTATTGCTCCTTACGTTATCGCCCAGGGTGCACCATGGATAGTCCGGGTATTTATTAAAATGCAACTAAACAATGGTCTGCTGAAAGGAGTAAAGAAAGATTATCCCTATCTGATTGAAGCAATGAATAAGGCTTTTAAGATGGATGTCAATTATTATGCTGAAGCCTTACTCAATCGTAGTAAAGTAACTCAGCGATGGGAAGAGTTTTTTGATAATTATGACTTTTTGATCTGCCCTGTTTCCTTTGGGCCCGCATATAAACGATGTAAGATAGGTAGCAAACTCAATTATGATGGCAAGGAGATGATTTATACAAATTATGCCTTCCCATATGTTGCCTGCTTTAATGCTTCGGGAAATCCTTCAATTACCATTCCTCTAGGACTGGGTAAGGAGGGTTTGCCCTTAGGTGTACAGATAGTAGGAAAATATTGGAGTGAACCTTCTTTAATATATTTTGCCAGGAAAATTGCCGGTATCACCGATGGGTTTGTCAAGCCTCAGGGATATGAATCCTGATTGATTTTAATGATACATATTGAAACACCACTGAAGGTATGCTCAGCAGCTACTTATGACTGTGAGTCAGATTCAGACTGCGAGGGACTAATTGCTGATGACTTCACCGATGAGCTGTGGAAATTGCTCCGGCGTACTCGCAACACAAGGAATACCGACCTGTATAAATTGTTGGATGAAGTGCTCATTCCAGTTGCCTTTGCCTTCATTATTCAGCGCGAGTAGTACGATAGTCTTTTTGAATAATGAAGGAATATAGGGAATCAGTTCTTCCAATGCTTCACTGTCATCTGTCTCATCCAGGTCTGAGATGATGACCAGCAGACATTCGTGTGGATTAATCACTTGTTGCATGGCATAACGGATCGCCTTGGAAATATTGGTGCTGCCACCTAATTGAACACCAAACATAATATCTACCGGATCATCCAGTAAATTACTGAGGTCTGTGACAGTATCGCTGAATGGAATAAAATAGGTGTCAATAGCTTTCATCTGGTGGAATATGCAGGCAAAGATAGAGGCATGGCATACCGAATCATGCATAGAATAAGACTGGTCAAGGAGGATACAAACAGAGCGGATCTGTTTCTTTAGTCTTTTTCGGGTGATGAGTTTTTCCGGAATGATGGTATTGTAGTCAGGTTGGAAATGCTTCAGATTGGCGATGATAGTTCGCTCCCAGTCCGGTGTGTTCCGTCTGTTGTTTCTCTGTCGCTGTCTGGAATAAATATGCCCACCGATATGAAACAGCATTTCGGGTTTTAATTTTTCAATTAATTGATTAGCAATTTGACGGATTATAGTACGTGCCCTTTCCTTTGCTTCGTCAGGCAGGATATCCTTAAGTTCCAGAATACGATTAGCGAGTTGTACATCCGGAATGACTGTCTCCATCAATTTGTCAGATTGGAGCAGTAGCCGCAGACCATATATATCGATCGCATCCTGCTGGATTAGCCTTGCCTGATCTGCCTGAAATAAGTTATGAATATCTTCAAGCCAGTTACCAATCTGAAGTGAAGCTCGTTTTCCTTTGGTTTTAAGCCGGGAGTCGCCATATACCATGTCCAGTGCGGTTGTAATCCGCATTTCTTGTTCTGTAAATTCTATCCCCTCAGACTCTTGATTGTCCGGTTTGCTGCCCAATATGAGTAACCACCTCTTCAGTAGGTCACTTTCAGATATGTCTTTTGTCGTCTGGTGATTCAATACAGTACACTTTCTATCGGCCGGAAATGAGTTTGGCTATCCATTGTAACAGAAATGCGCCGATGACGGCAGTGATAAAGGGGCCTAATGTGCCACCAACACCCAACTTAGAGAGTAACCAGCCGCCTAACCAGCCGCCAACGATTCCCAGAATGATATTTACGATGATACCGCTTCCACTTCCCTTGAATAGTAAACTACCTACCCAACCGGCTATACCGCCTACGATAATATACCACAACCATGCCATAGTAAAACTGTTTTTTAAATTTGATGAATTTCAAATGTAGTAAGAAATCTTTATCTTTTAAAATCAAATTTTTATTTTTCAATATCAAACTTTGATTATTTGCCTAGATTTAGGTGGTTAAAATGTAACTGATGAATGCAGAAAGAAAATATCCTGTCCGAAAATTTAAATATTTATTGTTGTTCTCTCTATGTTTTCTTGCATTCGCTTGTAAAAAGTCCGGGACTGACTGGAAAAGCCCTGAGACTGTATATAGTCACCTATGCAGTTGTAAAAATAAAGCAGGCAAGACGATAGATGAACAATGGGTAGCTGTGCTGAATAACAATGGTATCCTGAATAGAAGCCCGGATGAACTAATACGTGGCATTAATGAACATCCGGAACTGCTGTACGATATGCTTGACAATCAATTTATTCCTGATAAGCAGTATCGCAGTAATCTTAAGGGAGTAATAGATACACTGATAGCGCATGGCGTTCCCGAAACACCTGATCTGAAAGGCAACTTCAATGAATTATTTGCTATTCGTTCAAAATATCCGGCTTGTGTGATGGGGATTGCCTATGTAAGACGATCAATGTGATAGTCATAATAAGCAAATTAAATTTTGAGGAAAAAAAAGAGGTCGGTAGCGGATTCGAACCGCTGTACGAGCTTTTGCAGAGCTCTGCCTAACCGCTCGGCCAACCGACCTTAATGGTTTGAGCCTGCAAATGTAAATATTTTTTGTAAATGGAGGTTATAATTCCCGAAAGTGTCAATTATTTTTTGTTTTTACAGGATTGATATCTTTGCAGTTTAATATTTCATTGATGTCAAATAAGAATAAGTTACAGCGGTTTTTAGAAGTTCAGGCACTGCCTAATGTGTTGGAGAATCAGGGTTATGATGATCCGCATGTGAGGGATGCAGTAGGGAAGCGCATAGACATCAAAGGGAGATGGAATTCCCTGTTTTTTAAAAACGAACAACCCATAGTTTTAGAGCTGGCTTGTGGAAAAGGTGAATATACCATAGCACTTGCACAGCAGGATATGCATCGGAATTTTATAGGGATTGATATCAAAGGTGCACGCCTCTGGAAAGGTGCGACCTATGCCCATGAACACGGAATGACTAATGTAGGCTTCCTGCGAACACGTATCGAGATGATCAACACTTTTTTTGCTAAGGGTGAGGTCGATGAGATCTGGATTACTTTTCCTGATCCTTTCCTGCGGGAGAGTAAGTCAAACAGAAGACTAACATCTCATCCATTTCTGGATAGATACACCCGGATTCTGAGACCAGGCGCGCAGTTGACACTGATTACAGATGATGATTCGTTGTTTCAGTTTACACTGGATGTACTGAATGAGAGAAAAGATTATATGATCGGATCCAGCACCTGGGATTTATATGAAGGACAGCACCCTGATCCCGACACCACTTTGCTTACTTATTATGAGAGGCAACATTTGGCAGCCGGAAAGACAATTAAAAAGGTAACTGCCATATTTCAATAAAAAAAGCGCTCCGATATCGAAGCGCTTCCTCTATTTTAACTCTTAGATTATATGCTGTTACAGGGCATTGACAAATTTCGTGAGCTGGCTTTTCAGGTTAGCTGCTTTATTGTCATGGATGATATTTTTCTTTGCTAATTTGTCGATCATGCTGATTACTTTAGGCAGAAACTTTTCAGCGTCGGCCTTTGCAGTCAACTCTCTCAGGTTTTTGATAGATGAACGGGTAGATTTCTTGTAATAGCGATTCTGAACACGAGTCTTATTGCTCTGTCTGATTCTCTTTAATGCTGACTTATGATGTGCCATAATATCTTTTCTTTGAATTTAAGGAGGGCAAAGGTAATCATATTTTACAAATCAAGTAACTTTTTGAAAATTTTTTTATAAAATGGTAAAAGCTAAATGGCTTTAAATCAGGCTATTCGCATAAAGATTAACAGATATTTTGTTAAAAATTAGAAATAATGCGGCTTTCAGCAAAAAAAGTAGTCCGAAATATTGGCTGCATGGTCGTTTTGACATATCTTTGCATCAATTATATAATAATTTTTTAATACAAAATCAATCTATTATCATGAACAAAACTGATTTGATCAACAAAATGGCTGAGTCTGCAAAGATTACTAAAACTCAGGCAGGTGCAGCTCTTGATGCATTTACAGGTGCAGTAACTGGCACTTTGAAGAAAGGTGACAAAGTTACTTTGATCGGATTCGGTACTTTTTCTGTTTCTAAGAGAAGTGCCAGAACAGGTCGTAACCCACGTACAGGTAAAGAAATCAAGATCGCAGCTAAGAAAGTAGCTAGATTTAAGCCAGGTAAGAGCCTGTCTGATACAGTTGCTAAGGCGAAGTAATTATAGCTTAGTCTATAGAGAAAAGAGTCCGGTGAATGCCGGACTTTTTTTTGTGCTTGATTCAAAACCTGTAAATCCTGTAATGTTCTGTGAGACTTTATTCGATATTAATCAGAATCAGGGAACAATAAACTTTTCAGAATATTTATAGTAGGAATCGCCCAGCGTACAAAAGTAAACACCCGCCGGTAATGAACACAACGAAATTGACGACTTGCCCTGACTCTGGATCATGAGTGTACCTGACTTTATCTCATTTCCAGAGACAGCAGTTATCTTATAGTGCAAGGATATTGGAAGTGAGCCATTATTTTCCAACTGTATAGACTGCCGGTCAGTATTATATTGCATGAATAGTTTGGAAGATGATTCAATCATTACTGACAGCGTCCTTGAGTAATAGATTTGTCCTGCATCATCATCATATTTCAGTCTATAGAAATATTGACCCGGGAGAAGACCATTGTCGGAGAAACTGTTTTTTTGCGAATCGAGCCTTACGATGTCCGTAAAATGAAGCATATCTCTGGTCCGTTGAATGGTAACATCTGCAGCAGCCGTGTGCTCCCAGCGAAGCAACACATTGTTTTGCACAGGAATGGCTGTGAATGTCAGTGTATTGACTGCCAGAGGAATTTCGCAGGTGCCGGGTGCAGGTGCATGAGCTAATATGCCAGCCAGTAAAGCTATATATCCGGCCTGTCCATATATACTTACTTCAGTAACTGTATAGCTTTCTTCCTGAAAATTACCATTCCATGCAGTATTCCAGTCTTTATAACTCTTCTGTGGTGGTTGATTGTATGGTGGATTAACTTGTGGCACACTGTAGTTCTTATTTGGTCCGCCGGGGATGAATCCGGGTGCAGGCCCATAAGGTGAGAGTTTCGTATTATCAAAATCTGTTCCGTCAGCAAACCAGGAATGATAGACTTCATTGATACAACTATCAGCACCAAATGGATACATATCAGTCATCAGCATGACACCCTGCGCATTTACGCCATGAAACCAATGCAAATATTGTTCTGCTGCATTGAGGTAGGAATCATTATTTGCCGGATCGAGATTGTAATACACAAAATTGAGCATATTGACGCCCAGTGTTGCCTTCACCAGTGCGCTTCCCCAGTGATATTGGTCATCATTCATGTGTGCCAGATACAGATCAGTCTTATTGTTGTATTCATCGATCCCCATGCCGGTATTGGAATTTAATTTACTGTTTTTGATCGCAGCAGAGACGGTTGGATTCACACCGGATAATTGCGTATAATGGAGTAATGCATTCTCGACATGGAGATTATAAGGTCCCCACCAGCCGTTTGCGATCGGATCAATGTTTTGGTAGTTGCTTTCGACAAATGATTTATAGGTTTGTGCTGAACCGTTTCCAATATTCGCTTCAAATAGATAGATCGCAGCTACGATAGCCGATTGCATTTGAGTAGCCTCATCCTGATCTGCATCACCGGATTTGATATCCTGATCATCACATCCGGTCTCGAATGAAGTAAAGTTATTCGTTGTTACTAGGGCTCTGTTCCAGGCACTCTCAGCTCTGGACTTTAGATCATTTGCATAATCTGTCCAGGCCGGAATCGAACTGAATACCACAGCGGCATGAGCCATCATCGCAGTGCCGGCAATGGTGGAGGAGGTACATTCGGGGACATAATATCTCGGATTGGCATCGGTACTTGGAGGACTTCCTGTATTATTATAGGTATCCACTCCCACTTTAATCAGTAGGCCACCGGTGCCTGTCGCATCCTGCATTCTTTTTAGCCAGTCGATTTCAAATCGCACTTCATCGAGGATATCAGCCACGCCATTGCCACTTTCCGGGATATTGACATGATCTGAAAATGAGCCCGGATATTTCTGATAGGCATCCAGGAGTACACATACCGGATGGAGTGCAAAAGTTACATATTTATTGTAATCACCGGCATCAAACCACCCACCACTCACATCTCTTTCTGAACCGGGATCATTCTTCGCGTATCTGCTACGGGAGTGATGATCCTGATTACTCCGCTCAAAGGCAGCTGCATCAGTCCAGTTTGATGCTGCAAAAGGTGTATTCTTCGCGAAATTACAACGCTGATAAAAATAAAACCGGCTAGAATGATACATCAGTGTATCATAGCAGTTTTCACTGATTGAGAATACATAGCTACGCACGTTATTGACTTTATCATAGATGTAATATTCACCGGGTACTGAAAAAGAAGTAAAATCAAAGTACCAGCCGCGATCCCCACTCTGACCTTGGACAATTCCGTTGTTCCATGCTGTTAGTGTCCCCTTGAAAACAGTTTCATCGTTACTTTTTTTGCGTAATTCATAGTCATTGTTACCTGTGCCAGGAGTAAAACTATCCCCTGAGTCATACCCATTGACGGGGTCGATGATGATGGCAATCTTGTTAGAAGTACAGAAGTATCCCATTTGATCTACACGGATAAATCTACTAGTCTGAGTTTGAGAAAACAAACCTGAATGGATCATACCAATAAATAGGATAAAAAGTAAGGTTCTCATGTCCTGATATTTTTAATATATGAGCGGAAGTAAATTGCCGAAAGGAGAACTGTATAAACCAGTGTGACAAAAATCAGGTACTAATGTACTAAAACAACTGGACTGTAAATAATTTACTTTCTATTGTCTTTATTAGCGAGTCAAACTTTTCTGATTATGCTTTGGTTCCAAAATTAATTTTTAATGTGTAGAAAATACAATTACTCCCCAGCTTTCCACTTGGTAATTTATTAATATTGACAGAATCTAATTTGGTTATTTTGAAAAATTTAAAATTATTCTTTAAAACAGACTAATTTTTCTAAAAATTTTGAAAAAATAGTATTTAACATTACTTTTAGTCGTGCAATTCGGCAGTTCACCCCAATCACCAAATTTATTTTTTAATTTTAAATAATGCTAATGACCAAAAAATTTATTCAATTGTTTGTATTTCTCTGTTTCATGGGATTGTTTTTTCAATCTGAGGCACAAAGTAAATACGGAGTACGGGAGAATGTCGAAAAATATTTCTCTCCACAGTTACATCAGGAATTGACTACGCCTCTTTCGTTTAAAAAGGTAGTTCAGTCAAAGAATCAGAATTCTGAGTTTTCGAAGTACTCAGCGTTATCTTTTGATAAGGCTGTTTTTAGTAAGATTCAGACTACGAAGCCACAGGTGCTGTATATGGATTTACCGGTATCTGCATCCAAAGATTTGAAGTTGAAACTCTATAAGGTAGATATCTTCAAAGATGGTTTTACAATGGGAGTCAATGATAAATCATTTGATTACTCTGAATTAGATCTGGGAGTGCATTATCGCGGAGTAATCGAAGGTAAAGAATCGACTTCCCTGATCGCACTTAGTTTCTTCCGTGATAAATTAGAGGGTTTTGTTAATGATCCTTCAATTGAGAGTTTTGAACTGACTTCACTGAAGGCGCCTGCTGGTGAGGATGTTATTATGTTCAGACCACAAGACAGGCTAAGTGAATTACCATCATTGCAGTGTGGCAATACCTTTGGTAATTTCAATTATACACCTGAACAATTGCATGATCCTGAATTGAGTACGCGGGATAATTTAGCACATTGTGTTGATCTGTGGCTCGAAGCCAATTATAACATTTATCAATACTGGGGCAATGATTTACCGAGTACGACCGCTTTTTGCACAGCATTGTATAATGGTACTGCAGTAATTTACAACAATGAGCAGATTACAATGAATCTAGGCCATCTGGAGATATGGACTTCTACCAGCCCTTATCCTGATCCTTCAGATCCTTATGTCGATGACCGGGAGGAGATGCTGACTAATTTTCAGAATTATCGTGCACTTTCATTTACCGGGCACCTGGCTGAATTAATTACTCAGAATAACATCGGAGGTGTTGCTGCCGGTTTTTCAGGTTTGTGTAACAATGACAGGGCGCAGAGCATGTGTATTTCCGGTATGTACGGTGGTGATACAGGTACTTATCCCAATTATTCATTCAATATCTATATCAGTAGCCATGAGCTCGGTCATTTATATGGATCACGACATACACACGCCTGCGTATGGAATGGTAATAATACAGCGATCGATGGTTGTGCCGGATATACTGAAGGCGGATGTCCGATACCTGGCTATCCACCCAATGGTGGTACCATCATGAGTTATTGCTGGAATCCCTATTATATCAACTTTACCGAAGGTTTCGGGCCACAACCCGGGGCTGTTATTCGTAATTCTGTTGATAACGCTTCCTGTTTACCTACCTGTGGAGGATGTCAGACGCCAATAGTTACTATTGATGCTGATCCTAATCCGGTTTGTGCTGGGGGTACACTCAATCTAAGCACCTCAGGAGGAGCATCTTATGCATGGTCAGGACCAAATGGATTTACTTCAAGTGCACAGAATCCTTCGATTGCAAATATGCAACTGGCTAATGCTGGTACGTATTCAGTTACAGTGACCGCCAGTGGTGGATGTACAAAAGATACTTCCATTCAGGTAACAGTTAATTCAGGGGCATTTGTCAATCAGATTTCTAATCAGGCTTATTGTAATGGTGTTCAAACGAATCCGATAGTGTTTACTGGTGATTTTGACAATCTTGACTGGACCAATGATAATACAAGTATCGGATTAGGAGCTAGTGGAACGGGTAATATTTCTTCATTTACAGCTGTCAATAATACAAATGCACCTGCAATAGCGCATATTTCAGTTGTCGGTAGTTTCTCCTCCGGAGGTGGTAGTCAGATTGATCAAAACCAACCAACTCAGAACTCTGTAATGGCGGCATTCGGTCAGCAAGATCTGGCGCAGTCATTTAAAACTCAAAAAACAAATTGTAGCGGTGCAGGAATAGAATTAACTGCCGGTTGGGGAACCGGAGGGACAGTTACTATTTCATTATGGGATAATTTGCCGAATGCAGGGGGTGTTATGTTAGCTTCCGGATCAGTTTCCGGAACCCCTGGTCAGTGGGCAGATGTTAGTTGGACCAGTGTCCCTGTCGTACCAGGAACAACTTACTATCTGGTCTATCAATCTACAGATGCTGGAATGGCGATTAATGGAAATGTAAATAATCCATATCCTGACGGACAGGTGTATGCGAATGCAGGTTATGGGCCATTCCCGGATTTTGATTATACATTCAGAACCTATTCTGAGGAATCATTATGCCCGTCTTACACTATGAATTTTACCATTACTGTGAATCCGACACCAGTAGTTACAGCTACACCGCAATCACAAAATATTTGCTCAGGTTCGGCAATTCAGACTATAGTCGCCAGTAGCAGCTTGCCAAACTCCACAATCACCTGGACTAGAGATATGCCTCAGGTGACTGGTATTCCTATGTCAGGCTCAGGAAATATCAGTGGAACACTGACGAACAATGGGAATGCTGCAGTGACTGTGTCATTCTTTATCTCTGCGACAGCCGGTGGGTGTGCCGGCAAGGCAGATACAGTTACAGTAACCGTGAATCCGCATCCAAACGCAACAGCCTCAGCTACACCGAACCCGGCATGTCAGG
>CAZGKN010000021.1:0-487 GCA_964525915.1 uncultured Saprospiraceae bacterium
AAGATGGCTAAAATACCGGAAATAGCGTGAGTAAGGTAAAGGAAATAGTAGCTTATTTTCTCCCGAAAAAAAATGAGGTTGGGAACAGTTCTCTGAAAGATGAAAGAATATTTGTCTCTGTTATTCTCATCTCGGCTCTTTTTAATTTATTGGGTTTTTTGAATTCATTGAGCATGCAAATGTATTTCCTGGGAATCATTGTGTTTGCTAATTCTTTATTTAGTATTTTACTACTCTTCCTGTATCGTCAGGGTGTTTCAAAAAATTGGGTCGGAAATATCTTTTTACTTCAGTTTGAAGCCTCCTTCGCTTTGCAAGCCTGGTTGCAGGGCGGGTTGAAGTCACCGGCTACTACTGCCTTTATTTTATTACCTGCGATTGCAATGCTGATTTTAGGTAAGAAAGATGCTATTATTTGGATAATTCTTACTTGTATCACTATTTTTATTCTATATATTATCGAGAAAATTCTGGGATCGCCGCACAT
>CAZGKN010000021.1:497-18452 GCA_964525915.1 uncultured Saprospiraceae bacterium
TGTATTATCCCGATATCGAAATTAATAATTTTTATTTTTCTTTCTATCTGGCAATTAATTTAGCTATCTTTTGTATATTATTGGTTTACGAGAATGCAAAGAATAATTCAATAAATGAACTGGCAAAACAACATAATGATCTGAAAATCGCTCAGCGGCAATTGATCCAATCTGAGAAAATGGCGTCATTAGGTGAACTGACAGCAGGTATTGCGCATGAAATTCAAAATCCACTCAATTTTGTTAAAAATTTTTCCGAAGTCAGTGTAGAATTGATGGACGAGCTAATTGGTCAGATGGATAGTGGTAATCTGGGTGAAGCTCGCCTGCTAATTCAGGATATTAAACAGAATTTAGGTAAGATCGGATACCATGAAAGCCGGGCAGATGCGATAGTTAAAGGGATGTTGGTTCATTCCCGTGCCAGTAATCAGGCGAAAATATTGACTGATGTGAATCTTTTGCTGGATGAATATTTGAGACTTTCTTTTCATGGATTCCATGCAAAGGATAAAGCCTTTAATGCAACTTATTCTACGGATTTTGATAATTCCTTAGCTCAGATTCGTATCTCTCCTCAGGATATTGGCAGGGTAGCGCTGAACATTTTCAATAATGCCTTTTATGCGGTTCATAAGAAAGCAGTAGAGAGCAGTGATAGTAATTACGAACCAATAGTCTCAGTTCAGACCCTTCAAACTGAGAATAATATCGAGATTAGAGTTACAGATAATGGAAATGGAATAAAGCCTGAAATCATCAATAAAATTTTCCAACCATTTTTTACTACCAAGCCCACCGGTGAAGGTACAGGCCTGGGGTTAAGTATTAGCTATGAAATCATAAAAAATATGCATCAGGGCGATCTCGTAGTCGAATCTGTACCTGGTAAATTTACCACATTAACAATCATACTACCGAAAGTCTAAGTAAAAGTAATCGCATTAAGAGTAGAGTCATTGTTCATATCTGTAATTGCTTCTCATTTATGTTCAGGTTCAGATGAGGTAAATTAGTCCTTCACTCTCTGTCTGAAAAAGATATTCCCCTAATCATTATTGCTTACATCCCATGTTCGCCATTTGACACTGGTAGGAGTCATTCCTATGTTATTTTTAATTAATGTATATGATGTATTGAAAATAAATTTACAAAGATTATATAATTAAAAAATTAATATATACATTTATGAATTAATTGAGATAGTGTATTAAAAATATCAGTATATAAGACTTTATGAAGAAAACTACAATATCTTTTATACATGGCTTTATTTTACTATATCTACTTAATCTGGCACCGGCTAATTTGGCTGCTACAGGGCCAAAAGTGATTGGATATCTGCCGACATACCGGTTTGGATTAATTGATCAGATTGAAGTAGAGAAGTTGACGCACCTGAATATTGCGTTTGCACAGCCTGATAGATGGGGGCATTTGGATTGTCCTGGTGATTATGCCACGATTATAAGAAAGGTGAAGAAACGTAATCCGGAGATTAAAATTTACATTTCCTTAGGGGGCAGGTTGCTTTCACATGATAAAATTTACTGGAAAAAATATATGTCTCCGGACTACAGGACAGGATTTGTTCAGAATATAATCCGTTTTGTGGAACAATACCGGTTGGATGGCGTGGATATGGATCTGGAATGGGGCAATGTGGATGCACTATATCCCGGATTTACCAGAGAACTCAGTGATTCTTTGCATGCGAATGGTTTTCAACTGAGTGCTGCTTTTCCGGCGATGAAACGTTATGCAGTATTGACCAATGAAGATTTTAAGGTTTTTGACTTTATCAATGTGATGGCTTATGATAATGCCGGACCCTGGCAGCCTAAAGTCATTCGGCAACATTCTACCTATGATTTAGCTGTGAACTCAATCAGTTTTTGGCATGATTCCTGCGGTGTTCCTCTGGATAAGATAATACTGGGAATGCCGCTGTATGGCTATAATTTCAAAAGTCGTCCGGTGCGTAGTGCGTCTTATGGTTCATTGGTAAGTTACAACCGGTTCCTGGCTTTTGTAGATCAGGATAATCTTACTTTTTATAATAGTATCCCCACGATCATACGGAAGACAAAATATGCCAAAGATAATTGTGGTGGCGTGATGCTCTGGGAGTTAGGTCAGGATGCACTCGGGGAAAACAGTGATTATAGTTTACTGCATTTTGTCTATGCGACATTGTTGGATGGTCAGAATTCTCCATTTTTACCCAGATCAGAAAAATTTATTACTTATCTGTATGAAAATGAGCTCTTGATAGAGGTCGCTTCCAATGTGAAGGACGATGCTTACTTCGTGATCGAAGATATCAATGGCGGTTGTCATCAGGTTATTCAGTTTAGTCCGGAATATAAGCGAATCAAGGTAGATGTAGATAAGTATGTCAATGGTATTTATACAATTTCATTGATCGAATCGGGTAGTGTGATCACCTCTGAGAAGTGGGTTAAATCCGGAATACTCTAATTGGCAGATGGCAACTAAAAATTACACATTGGTCGTAACCGGCAGTACAAAAGGTATCGGTCAGGCGGTTTGTAAGGCATTTGCACCGGTATGTGAGACATTGTTTTTGCATTCCAGATCTGAACAAGATCTGAACCGGCAAAAAGAGGAATTACAATTGATAAATCCTGAGTTAAAGGTTTATTTTAGGGCTGCGGACTTTGGAAGACCAGAAGAAGTAATTGCTTATGCTGACTTTATCCGTTCTAAAGCGGAGTGGGTTGATATTTTGGTCAATAATGCAGGTATTTTTTATCCGGGTAGTGTGGTAAATGAAGACGAAGGCAATCTGCGTGATATGACGCAGGTCAATCTGTTCAGTGCCTATGATCTAACCCGAAAATTACTACCACTCATCAGAAAATCCGAACAGGCGCATATATTCAACATGTGCAGTATCGCAAGCATAATGGCTTATCCTAACGGTGGTGCTTATACCATCACTAAGTTTGCACTTCTGGGTATGAGTAAATGTCTCCGAGCTGAATTGATACCTGAAAAAATAAAGGTAACGGCAGTAATGCCCGGTGCGACCTGGTCCCAGTCCTGGGAGGGCTTTGATGCCCCGGAGGACAGATTGATGCAGGCTTCAGATATTGCCCTGTGCATACTTAATGCGGCATCGCTTAGTCCGGCAGCCTGCGTCGAAGAAATACTAATCCGGCCGGTAGCGGGTGATTTATAAATTGAATTAATACTTATTTATTGTCCGGATTATCCGATGTCGCTTTCAGTGCATCATCCAGTGAAAGTCTGATCCCGTCTTTATATGCACAGACAAAAGCATTTGGAAAACCATTTGCCTTGGCTTTTTCTTTAGTAGCAACTGCGTCATCATAGTTTTTGCACAATGCCTGATATTTATACAACCCGTTTTCATTACGTGCGATTATATTCGGAAACTGTACCCAATCACCGGTGGTTACATCTAATATATGCGAACTGGCTTGTAACTGGACACAAAACTCAACTTTACCCTTTATGCCCGGAATGGTGATCGGTTTATAATTTACCACACTGGCTTTTGATGATACCGGATGATAGTCAAATTCGGCTAATGATTTATATTCATTAAATCCATTAAACATCGATGATACGATGAAATCTTTGCCTTTATCACTGGTCATGAAATTCTGATCTCCCGGATTGCTGAGAAAACCGGTCTCTACCAGGATAGCCGGCATTGAGGTCTGTCTCAATACCAGAAAACCAGCCTGACGCACACCCCGGTTGTTTCGCTTCTGATCGAATTGGCTCTGGATTTTATCAGCTAATGAAATACTCTGATCCAGATTAGCATTCTGAGACATATTGATCAGGATGTTACCATCCGGTGAATTTGGATCGAAACCCTGATAATTCTTCTGATAATTATTTTCCAGGAAGATAGATGCATTCTCTCTTTTGGCCACTTCAAGATTATCTTTTGCCCTGTGCAGTCCGAGTACATAAGTCTCCATGCCATTTGCAGCTGAATTCTTGTTCCAATTGCAGTGAATGCTGATGAACAGATCAGCATTATGCTTATTGGCGATACTCGCTCTCTCATGTAGTTCTATAAACTCATCACTGTCCCGGGTGTAGATGATATTGATATCCGGATATGCGGCTTTGATTTTTTTACCGAGCATTAGTGCATACTCCAGATTCAATGTCTTTTCATAAGTACCATTAACGCCAGTACAACCTGCATCTTTACCGCCATGTCCTGCATCCAATACTATGGTCCTGATTTTATAATCTTTCGATGGTGAATTTGCCGGTATGGGGTCACTACTCATTGACTGGCCATCACTTTTTAGAACGATTACATTTCCTGAATGTGCATTGGCTTCATTTAAAGCCGCAATCAATTGCCCATGTTCAGGCTGTTGTAATTTTGTAATGTTTCTTTTTTCTGCCTGCAATGCAGTCACAGTAATCATTGAAAGAAGTATAAATAAGAAATTCATAAAATGCTTCATAATATTCTCTGATTGATCGTTTATAAATTATTTTGGATATGTACGCTAATAGTCATAACTGCCTAAAGTCTTTATTTATTAGTTTTACATCAGAATCAGTTTGACATTAAAATAATTGATAATTTAATATTAGTTAAAGTTCAATATGTTATATATGATAAATATTTATCACAAATATAAGTACTAAATCGGAATTGAGCAAGATTTCCTCCATATTAACAATATTTTTAATATGTAAATGTTTGACTTCATTTGCCCAAACTGATTCTTTGGTGAATAAAGCAATTGATAACGAGGGAATTAGAGCGGATTCTGTTCAGATTGCAGATACATCGGAACTAAAGAATAAACGCAGATTAACCGTAAATATTCAGGACAGAGTACAAGATCCGGTGGATTATGGCTCCCGGGATTCTTCCGAGCTGGATATGACGAATGAAATCGTGCGATTATGGGGAGAAGCTTATGTACGCTATCAGCGAATGGATATCAAGGCAAATTATATTGAGATTGATTTTAAGAAAGATATAATAAAAGCGGAAGTAGGAACAGGAGCGGATGGAAGGCCAGTCGGCAAACCGGATGTGCACCTGGAAGGGCAACAAATAGTAGCCAACAAGATAAAGTTCAATTACAAATTGAAGAAGGGTTACATTATTGATACCCGGGCAAAACAGAGCGATTTATATATCAACAGCAAGCAGGCAAAAGTAATTGCCGGTCCGAATGATTCGTTGAAGTCAGATGATGTGATTTTTCAAAAAGATGCCTTGATTACTACTTGTAATTATCCGGATGCACATTTTGGTATTCATACTACTAAAGCAAAGTTTATCCCGGATAAAGTGGGTGTGATCGGCCCTGCATATCTGGAAGTAGCTGGTGTACCAACTCCTTTTGTGCTACCCTTTGGTTTTTTCCCATTGACGAAAGGGAAACAGACCGGAATCTTATTCCCTAATAACTATACCTTCTCCCCGCAGTGGGGCTATGGTTTGCAAAATATCGGCTATTATTTTCCGATATCTGATCAACTGGATTTTGTGGTTCGGGGGGATATTTACCTGCGAGGTTCACATCGGGTGGAGCTCCAGACCCGTTATGTGAAGCGGTATAAGTTCAGCACTACGGTCAATCTCGAATATTCTACTCAATACACTGAAATACCCAATAGCTATAAAATAGCATCCAAAACATCCTACAGCATTATCGCTACTCTTAATCAAAGTCCAAAGGCAAACCCGACAATACAGTTTGGCGGAACTGTCAATTTGCAATTGGGGCGCCATAAAGAGCTCAATTATAATGATGCCAATTCTGTCCTCAATAATTTAATGTCCAGTAATATTTCACTGAGCAAATCATTTCCCGGTAAGCCTTATTCACTGACCGCGCAATTCAGCCACTCACAGAATACAGTGACTCGCGATTTTTCAATCACCTTGCCGAATGTTAACTTTCAGACACAATCCATTTTTCCATTTAAATCAAAAAAGAGGGTAGGAAAAGATAAATGGTATGATCAGATCTCTTTTACTTATGCGGCAAAGTTTAAGAACAGTTTCAATACTAAAGATTCTCTGCTCTTTACCCGGCAGACACTAAAGTCAAGTAAACAAGGAATGGATCAAAACATTTCAGTGAGTTCTTCTTATCGGGTGTTGAAATATTTCAACCTCACACCTTCATTTAGTTACAATGAACGCTGGGGATTCAATACGATCAATGAGCGATTTAATCCGGAAATACTTTACAGACAAGACACTATTTATAATACAGATAGTACTGAAGTGCTCCGGATAGACAGTACGATCATCAGAGATGGCTATGTTCAAAAAGATACGTTGAATAAGTTTCATGCTTTCCGGACATATAATGCTTCATTGTCAATGAATACGCAGATATTTGGCTTATTACGATTCAGAAAAGGTTGGTTCCGGGCCATCCGGCATCAACTTCGACCCAGTATAGGCTTCAATTTTGCACCGGATTATTCAGGATATTTTAATCAGATTCAGCAGTCGAATAACCCGACTGTACCGTATGCGATTTATTCACCCTACAGTGAGAATACTTTTGGTGGGCCATCCTACGCAGGTCAACAAATGGGAATCAGTATTTCACTGAACAATACGATAGAAGCTAAGTTCAGAAATAAAAGGGATACTGTCGATAAGAAAGTAAAGATATTTGACAATCTGTATGTCAATACCTTTTACAACATAATTGCGGATTCATTCAAGATGCAGCCATTAACCTATGGGGCTACGACCCGGTTGTTCAAGGGGTTGAGTGTATTGACTTTTAGCGGCCAATTTGATTTTTACAAATCCAGAGCCAATAAGTCCTATGATACTTATATTTATAAGACTGACAAAAAGCTACTTAAGTTTGTTCGCTTCAATGCTTCGTTGAATACAGGGATCTCCATCCGCGAGATCAGACAACTCATCAATGGTGAAACGAGGGACCCCAAAAAAACGGTTGGAAACGAAGGGAAAGGGCGCACTTTTACCAGTTTGTTTGATGACTTCAGAATCAATCATACTATAAATGTCACTGTACTTGATCATCCCGTGAATGGTAAGAAATGGAATGTAAATACCAATTCTATCAATATGACGGGAAGTCTTCCATTGACTGACAAATGGAGTATTGCGGTCGGGTTTATTGGTTATGACTTCAATCGCAAGCAGATAGTATATCCGGATCTGGGTTTCCTGCGGGATTTGCATTGCTGGGAGATGGGACTGTCCTGGCAGCCGGAGCGGGGAACTTATACCTTTTTTATTCGGGTGAAGCCTGGCTCACTTGACTTTATCAAGATCCCGCGCAATAAGAACAGGGCGGATGCCCTCATTGATTTTTAGCCACAGTAGGCTTCCCAGGCAGATTTTGCAAGCATTGCCGAAACATAGGAGATAAAATAACTTCCACTTACCGCATCGTTGATACTATCGATGTGAGACTCTATGGATGCTACATTAAAGACGTGCCGGATGGTCCTGTCTTCCGTTTTATCCAGGCCGGGTACTTTAATTTTGATCCTGTCTGCCTGACAATTGGCGGCGATGAGCATATTGACCGATTGATCTACGATATGATCCGGGAATTGTCCAGTGTAATCCCAGTAAACATTGATAAAAATTGGTGTTTTTATCGGTCGGCCTTGTTGCTCCAGCCAGTTGTACCAGAGTGATTTATAAGCTCTTGCCTTTACGATATCTTTGATAAAATTACCACTCAATTTCATATTGATGAAGAGGCCATTCGTGCCGGCCTTATTGCGATCCATGGTATTCAACCAGTTTGGTCCGGCTTCAATTATATTTTCAGATAAATCCAGCATTGTTTCGATTAATCCGATATTTCCGGATGGTGAATAGCTTTGTAGCCAGATAAATTTGTCGGATAGCGGATGATTTTTCAGTAGTGCATTGGCTTTCACTGCAGCGGCCTCAGATTGAGGAGATAGAATAGGGTAGAGCGCTGTATTGCCTTCCAGTAATCTTACTAATTGATCTGTTTCTATTTCGCTAAAAATGAAATTAGGAGCGGTCATATTTTGTGAAACTGAAGTGGCGAAATGTACATTTCCTGATTTATTGCGCAAGTCAAAATCTTCACCAGCCCGCATCATGTCCCAGTGTCGGGGGAAAGTATCTCGGAAGTCTATAGTCTCTTCCAGTGTATAGTATGGATCAAAAGTTAGTCCATCGATCTCAAACTCAACGCTAGTGTATGGGTCATTTTTCAACTCTTTTATTACAGCATTTTTCCAATCCTGTTTAGTAGATGCCTGAAAGTCAAATAAGCGGAAAGAATCCATGTGGATAAATTAGCGAACAATAGAACAAAAGTAAACCTTTTATTATTCAATCATATAAGTCAATGCTGTGTGAATGATATATCTGGATAATTGCGCTACTACACCAATGGCTGCGGATGTGCTGGAGGCGATGATGCCGTATTTTTCCGGAAAATTTGGAAATGCATCCAGTAGTACACATGCCTATGGATGGGCTGCTGCAGAGGCTGTGAAGGTATCCAGAGAAAAAATTGCAAATTATTTTGGTGTATCTGCGGAAGAAGTATTCTTTACTTCTGGTGCTACAGAAGGGATTAATTGGGTGTTGAAAGGTATTTATGACCGGTATCAGCAGAAAGGTAAACATATCATCACTTCCAGAATCGAACATAGTGCAGTTTTGGATACAGTTAAGCACCTGGAGCGAATGGGAGCCGAGGTTAGCTATGTTGGTGTTAATTCACAGGGAATAGTCAATAGAGATGAGTTGACACGACTGATACGACCGGATACTATTTTGGTTAGTATCATGTGGGCAAACAATGAGACTGGTGTAATCCAACCGGTAAACGAGATAAGTAAAATATGTCAGGAAGCTGGCGTATTCTTTTTTTCAGATGCTACACAGGCTGTAGGTAAATGTGAGACCCCATTGGGAGAAAATGGACCGGATCTCCTTACTTTTTCTGGTCATAAGCTATATGGTCCGAAGGGAATCGGTGCAGTCATAGTGCGTAAGAAACGGCCGGCAATCCGCATCACACCACTAATTGATGGTGGTGGTCAGGAGCAAGGGATGCGTGGCGGTACACTGAATGTGCCGGGTATAGTAGGTTTGGCCAGAGCTGTAGAAAGGATTGATTCCGGGAAATGGCAGACCTGGCAGCAGATGCGTGATGACATGGAAAAAATCATCATAGACCGGCTACCTGAGGTAATGGTAGTGGGCGATGGTGTGCTCAGATTACCGGGTGTCAGCAATCTGATCATACCGGGAGTAAATACATCACGTCTGATTTCAGCCTTGAGTAGCAAGGTAGCCTTATCGAGTGGATCAGCCTGTACCAGTGGAAGTTTGGAGCCATCGCATGTGCTGGTAGCGATGGGTATTTCGGATCAGTATTTGCAGTCGGCCTTACGTATCTGCCTGAACGAAATGATGTCAAAATCGGAGTTGCAAATAGCGTTGAAATTAATTGTAAATGCGTGTGACACACTAAGAAAGTTGGCATAGCAATTATCAGAGTTGTTTTTCTGTTTGTAGCTCGGACATCCAGTAATCAGCTTATATTTTGGGGAGGTTCATTTTATTTTTAAGTGCTGCAGATTAAGTTTTTTTACCAAGTTCTGAATTTAATACAGTTTAAAATTCACTTTTAATGCTGATTATTTGTATATTTCGGGAGCAAACATAATCATGCAGGATTATGTCTCAATCGGATCAAAATAAGAACTTCACTATCACAAAACAAGTAAAAACCAAACCATGGCAAAGTATGAAATTGACAGAGCACACAGTGAGATAAGGTTTAAGGTAAAACACATGATGATTACGAATGTATCCGGTGAATTCCTAAGCTTTAGAGGCAATATGGAGAGCAATGAAGCAGATTTTAGTGATGCTGATATCTATTTCGAGGCAGATGTGACCAGTGTTACCACGAATAATGAAAGACGGGACGATCATGTCCGCAGTTCAGATTTTTTCGATGCCTTGAATCATCCACAATTGACCTTTGCCTCTACGAGTCTGGAAAAAGTCGGTGAGGATGAGTATAAATTGCATGGTGAATTGTGTATTCGGGGTATAGCGCATGATGTTACACTTGATGTGGAGTATGGTGGTTCAGTCAGAGATAGTGCCGGAAATGATAAATTGGGTTTTGAACTCAGGGGTGTAATAAATAGAAATGAGTTTAACCTGAACTGGAATGCACTCACTGAAGCCGGTGGATTGATCGTAAGCGAGGAAGTGCGGTTGATTCTGAGCGTGCAGATGGTAAAGGTCTGAGGGTTAAGGAGAGAGATTCCCTGGAGGTACGATTAATCTGATTAATTTACCAAAGCGCTGCCTTGGGCAAGAAATTTAATCAATACAGCAATCCGAACATCCAGAGTGGGACTTTGTGACCTGCACCCATGATAATATCATCTGAAGCGATAATGGCATCAGAAAGGCTCGAAAGCTGTTTTTTGCGCTTGGTCTTACCGCCGACTTCTATTATTTTTCCTTCTGTATAAAAATCTCCGGTCTTTGGCGCTGAAACTTCCAGACCACTATGTACTATCTGATTATATAAAAAAGTCTCCCTGAGATTCCCTTTGTCCGGATTCCTTTTTAAGGCATAGGATAGATTTGTGTTTTCTAAATATAATTTCTCCGGTTTTTGCATTGGTGACATACCTTTACCCTGAGCATGTAAGGCCAATAGCATTGATGCACGCTCCAGATAGTTCAGATATTGATAAATGGTATCCCGACTGAGCAATAATTTCCTGGCCAGCTCTGCTACGTTTGGTTGAAATGGTACCGATTCAGCTAAAACAGCCAAAAGCTTCTTCAATTTAAAAGCTGTGGCCGGCGTGTACCCCTCAGCATTCGCTAAATCGATATCCATTACAGTATTTATCACCTGATTTAGCCGGGTAGTGTAGTCACTTTCTTTTAAATTTACCATAAATGGATAATAGCCATTTTTTAAGTATTGCTGAAATTCATGCAGAATAGCGAATCCTGTTATTCCTTTTGAGATACTAACATGTTCCTTTATAAGTGTATGCAATGGTATTTTTGGTAGCGTATTTATTCCTTTGATCTGTAAATACTCTCTGAATGATAAGCCGGGTAATTTATAATTTATCAATCTTCTGCTTAAATCTGCCTCACCTCGATATATTTCCAGCGCGGAAGAGGCAGAGAGTATTATGTGTAAATCAGGAAAAAGATCATAGATAACCTTCAGTTCTTTACTCCAATTGATGTATTTGTGTACTTCATCTATAAACAAAAGCTTCCCACCCATTTTATACCATGTGTCAGCTAATTCAAAAAGTGTATGGCCGTAGAAATATGGATGTTCCAATGTGATATACAGACTTGTCGTCGCAATTCCCCCCAGTTCTTTTTGCTTTTGCAACATCAGTGTAGTTTTGCCTACACCGCGGGCGCCACTGATAGCAATCATCTTCTGTTCCCAGTCAATAGTATCGTACAAGAACCTTTTAAAGGTGGATGAAACATTGTCCAGCAATACCTGATTGTAATAGATTAATTCCTCCATTGCTTTAAATTAATCTGCAAAGTTAAGATATTTTTATAAAAACGTAGTATTGAATCGACATATAATTATAATAATGTCGATAATATACTACATAATTATCAATTATGTGTCGAATTCACACTACATATTAAAATACCTTCATCAGTTTATAATGGTTCACAGTGTTGATTTTAATACAAATAAATATTACACTTCTGTCGGCAGGTTGTCAAAAGTTACATTATCTTTTCTCGGACCACAATAATATCTTTCGTTTGTGGCTAGTATAGGTTGGTTGTTACATCCATTAGGATATTTAAGAATAGCTATTCTATTATCCCGGTTGGTCAGATTTATTAATCACACTTAGGTGATAAATAACAATAAATGAATCAGTGACAAGGATTTATCGTATCATAACTCAGGATTGTAACGATAGAGCCCTGACTGTTATCGATATTGTTTTTAAAATAAATTTGGAAAAAGAACTTTATTCGTCCGGGTCTATTGCATCTGCATCTTTTTTCTATATGGATATAATATTAAATATTCAAAACAAAACAGATTCAGAACTTTTTAGCGTAGTTAAGCATTTATATCACATGTTATTCATCTCCGAAGAAGCAAAAAATGAAGTGATCAGACTTCGTTCTAATGCAGAAGTTGAACCCGATGGGTTTGTGCGGATATCCGTAGATAGGGGCGGTTGTTCAGGACTCTCTTACCGAATGGATTTTGATACGGAAGAGAAAGCCGGTGATCAGGTTTTTGAAGACCGGGGAATTAAGCTGGTTACTGATCTCAAAAGTCTGTTGTATCTTTTTGAGACCACATTGGACTTCAGTGGTGGTCTGAATGGCAAAGGCTTCCATTTCATCAATCCCAATGCGAGCCGCGAATGTGCCTGTGGGGAGAGTTTCGCAGTATAAATCTATTTCAGGATATTTTTTCAATAATGGCTTTGGCCACATTCATGCCGTCGATGGCTGCAGAAGCAATACCGCCGGCATAACCTGCACCTTCTCCGCAGGGGAATAGATTAGTGATTTGTGGATGTTGATAGGTTTCTTTTTCGCGCGGGATTCTTACAGGTGAGCTGGTACGGCTCTCCAGACCGGTTATGATAGCTTCATTGTTTACATAGCCCTTTAATTTGCGATTGATATCTGTCAGACCTTGTTTCAGTCTGACATTTACTTTCTCAGGTAGTAAAGTGCTTAATGGCGCCGGATAAATGCCCGGAATATAAGACGTATCGGGCAAATCAGCACTCAATTTTCCTTCTGTAAAATCTTTAAGTCGGAGTGTAGGGCTTTTCTGGCTGCCATCACCAAATTGAAACATCTCCTGTTCGAATTTCTGTTGGAAATACATAGCCCGGAGCGGAGATTGGCCAAATTCACCGGGAATATCTTCGAGTTCAATGGAAGTTACTAATCCGCTGTTTGAGAATGGGCTGTCCCTGCGTGAAGGAGACATGCCATTGACTACCAGTTCGCCCGGTGCCGTAGCGGAAGGTACGATCATGCCACCCGGGCACATGCAAAAGGAGAATACTCCTCTGTCTTGCACTTGCACGACGGTACTATAGCTTGCAGGCGGTAGATTTTGGTGTCGTGGTTTACATTTGTATTGAATCTCATCTATGAGCGTCTGTGGATGCTCTACACGGCAACCCAGTGCAAAGGGTTTGGCTTCAATTAAAATATTTTTAGCATGAAGTAAATGAAATATGTCACGCGCACTATGTCCAGTGGCCAGTATCAGGTAATCGCACGGATACTGACTTCCATCCTCAAAATGAATTTCACTAATTTTTTCATCTTTTAGTGTAAAATCAACCAATCGTTTTCCGAAGTGAATTTCCCCTCCTGCATTTTCAATAGTCTGACGCATTGAAGCGATGATATTGGGCAATTTATTGGTACCAATGTGTGGATTAGCATCGATTTGGATTGATTTATCGGCGCCATGTGCACAGAATAGCTCGAGAATAGTCCGGGTATCGCCTCTTTTGGTCGAACGGGTATAGAGCTTGCCATCTGAATACGTGCCTGCGCCTCCCTCACCAAAACAGTAATTTGAATCAGGGTTTACTTTACTTTCCTGCATGATCGCCCGCAGGTCACGCCGGCGTGACTGGACATCTTTCCCCCGGTCAAACAGAATGGGTTTGATGCCCTTTGCTAATAATTGCAAAGCGGCAAAATAACCGGCCGGACCCGCACCAATGATGTTAACCACCGGCTTACTTCCTGAAACATGATAATTTTCCAGTTTTTCAAATTGTTCGGCACTGTTTTTGGATTGATAGCGGAGTACGTACACCGGGTGACCTCCTCTGGAATCAATTGATCGTTTTATCAGTGTGAGTTCATTGACCGCCTCATCAGACAGGTGATGCTTTTGTTTGAGTTCAGCATAGATAAATTTTGCTTCATTGATTTTATCCGGATGAACCTTGACCTCATATATTTTATCGGTCTGATTCATTTATATCAGTCCTGATTTTTAACCGCATATCTAATCCTGCACATTTTCAGCAGTAGCTTTTCCAATTGATCCAGGGGTAGCATATTTGCACCATCGGATAATGCCGCTGCAGGATTCGGGTGTGTTTCAATAAACAATCCATCGGCACCGGTAGCTATCGCTGCTGCGGCTATGGTCTGAATAAGTTCGGGATTTCCTCCGGTTACACCTGAACTTTGATTGGGTTGCTGTAGTGAGTGGGTACAATCCATCACTACCGGTGTGCCGAATTTCTTCATCTGAGGAATACCTCTGTAATCGACGACCAGATCCTGATATCCGAAGGTAGAGCCGCGCTCTATGAGCCACACTTTGTCATTTCCCGTGCTTTTTACTTTATCGACAGCATAGGACATGTTCTCTGCGCTCAGAAACTGACCTTTTTTAATGCTCACTACTTTACCTGTCTCGCCTGCGGCTAAGAGTAATTCTGTCTGGCGACACAGAAAAGCCGGTATTTGCAGCACATCTACATATTGTGCAGCTAAGGCTGCTTGTGGGCTTTCATGAATGTCGGTAGTCACGGGGATACCAAATCGTGAACTTACTTCTGCTAATATTTCCAGTCCATATTCATCACCGTGGCCCGAGAAACTATCTATCCGGGTCCGGTTTGCCTTACGAAAAGAGGATTTGAAAATGTACGGAATATCGAGTTGACTTGTTATCTCCAATACACGCTGAGCTACTTCAAAACAGAGCTCTTTGCTTTCGACCACACAGGGTCCCGCAATTAAGAAAAAATTATCATTTTCATTCCGATTGATTAAATCCAAACTGTGCATATTTATAAATACATTTTAAACGACAAAGGTAAATGAATCACAAGCATAATTTAATGGGTGTAGATTTAATTTGATATGAATGCCACTTTCATAAATTATTTATATATTTCAATCTGAAAGTGCCGGATAAAGCAGAATGAATAAAAATATTAAGACATTTTTCATCATACGCCATGCGGATAAAGAATCTGGGGTCGGTTATAACCCACCACTGAGCGCACGTGGGCGAGCCAGAGCCAATAACTGGATTAATGTTTTTATGCATCAACCTGTTGATATTATTTTTGTAACTCCCTTGCTGAGAGTCAGGCAGACCTTCGAACCATTAGCGCAAATAAAAAATATACCTATTACTGAATATGATACGTATGAAATGGAGAATTTGATAGATTCAATCTTTTATAATCCGGCATACAATAACATAATCATAGGTGGACATCAGGATACGGTGCCCATCATAGCTAATTTACTACTGGGAGAAAATAAATTTTCTCACATTGCTAACGATGATTATGATAATTTAATCACTGTAATGACTGATAAAGAAAATTTTAGAAAATATATTCATTTAAATATTCCGATTTAATTAATTGAAATTGGGAAAGTATAGCTTTACGTGTTCTTTCAAATTTAGATAAATAGCTCAATAATCAATGCAGAGTTCAGTGTCCGCAATATATTCAAGTTTAAAAAATGCTGCTTTCGTTCTACATGAAAAGAAATTAATCTCCAATCTCGAACTAATTTCTTCTGTAAAAAAGCAAGCCGGAATTAAAATAATTTTGGCGCTGAAAGGCTTTTCCATGTGGCATACTTTTCCACTGGTATTTGAATACCTGGATGGGGCGACTGCCAGTTCACTCAATGAGGCTAAACTGATTGCTGAACACATGGGCACACTGGCACACAGCTATTTTCCTGTATTTCTCCCACATGAATTTGACGAAGTAGCAGCACTGAGTTCACACATTACCTTTAATTCATTGAATCAGTTTCACCGGTTTTATCCTATATTAAAAGAGCAGTATCCGGCAGTATCTCCAGGTATTCGGGTCAATCCCGGTTTCTCAAAAGTAGAGGTAGAAATGTATAACCCAACAGCCCCGGGCTCTCGTTTAGGGATAGATTTAGGACAGTTAGAGTCAGGTCTGCCGGAGGGTGTAGAGGGAATTCATTTTCATGCACTCTGTGAGAATAACAGCTATGATCTGGAAGAAACACTTGCCGTATTGGAATCAAAAATCGGTCACCTCCTGACTCAGGTCAAATGGGTGAATATGGGTGGAGGGCATCTGATGACCCACCGGGATTACGATACTGAGCATTTAATCGGACTTCTTACCCGGTTTCGGGAAAAATACGGTGTTGAAATAATATTGGAGCCGGGTAGTGCGATTGCCTGGCAAACCGGGGATCTGGTTGCCAATATAGTGGATATTGTGGAGAATCATGGGGTTAAAACGCTGATGACTGATGTGTCATTTACTGCACATATGCCGGATACACTGGAGATGCCATACAGACCGGAGATTGTAGGTGCAAATGCTGATGGAACAGGCACTTACCAATATAGGATTGGCGGTACCAGTTGTCTGAGTGGAGATTTTATGTATGAATATGGTTTTGATACCATACCTGAGATCGGTGATAAACTGATTCTGAGAGATATGATTCATTATACATTGGTCAAGACTACGATGTTCAATGGAGTTCCACATCCGGATATCGGAATAATTAAACAAAACGGATTATATCAGTCATTGCGTCAATTTACGTTTGAGGACTATGAAATGCGTATGGATTAAGCTGAGTGTATTAACCATCATTTCCTGGATAGGTACAGATATTAAAGTATATGCATCACAAGATTCTACTAAAATGAATGTGTATTTTATTTCCGGTTTGGGTGCCGATAAGCGTCTTTTTGATAAACTGATGATTGATTCTGCATTTGCTGTAAAGCATATTGAATGGATAAGACCGCAAAGAAGGGAGACTATCTCAGCTTACGCAGCCCGATTGATCAGTCAGATTGATACTACAAAACCTTTTCAATTAGTTGGTTTGTCTTTTGGTGGGATGATTGCGCAGGAGATGAATACTATTATCAAACCTGAACATACGATTCTTATTTCTACACTTTCTACAGGACGACCCATGGATAAATTTTACCGAATATTAATCAATGGAGCATTAGCAAGTCCATTGGTGATATGGATGTTGAAAAAGCCAATTAAATTTACCTATAACTTGTTTGGTGCACATACACCTGAAGAGAAGAAATTATTGACTGTGGTACTAAAAGATATGAACAACCGTTTTGTCCGCTGGGCGGCCAGTCAGCTGATTAGTTGGAAACATGCGGCCAGAATACCCAATTCTTTTCAGATTCACGGATCAGCAGACCGTATAATTCGCCTTGAATGGGTACAGCCTGACCGGATAATTTCCGGGGGTGAACACCTGATGGTTTATACAAAAGCGGCAGAAATCAGTCCGATCCTGAACCAGGAATTATTGAAGTTTTATAAAGTGAATTGATAACAATCCGTATAGCCAAAGGCAGGGAATGACAAATTCCTGTCCAATGGTAATATTTAGGTTTAAAATTTTGCTTAATTATCCGTTTCTTTGTACCCAATTTAGTGGTAAAAATCATAAGGAAGATGCAAATCACAGTAGGTCAGATCGCAGAATTATTGGGTGGTAAAGTGCAGGGAGATTATAATGCTATTGTACATGGAGCATCTACAATCGAGAATGGTAAGGAAGGATCTCTGTGTTTTCTATCAAATCTGAAGTATGAGGAGTTCGTCTATGAATCAGAAGCTACTGCAATTTTAGTGAGTGAAGATTTTGTGCCAACCCAAGCAATCAAGCCTGCTTTGATTTTTGTAAGCAATGTGTATGAATCACTGGCTGTTTTATTGGAAAGGTTTAATCAGGAACCTACTCAGCCTATTTATGAAGTTGCTACGACAGCGAGTATAGATGAATCAGTGCGATGTGGTGAGAATGTGGGTGTAGGTCATTATACAGTAGTGGCAAAAAATGTCAGCATCGGAAGTAACACAAATGTAGGTGCA
>CAZGKN010000021.1:18462-19282 GCA_964525915.1 uncultured Saprospiraceae bacterium
TGCACAAGTATTTATCGGTGAGAATTGCGAGATTGGTGAAAACTGCCTGATCATGCCAGGTGTACGGATCATGCATGATACCATAATAGGTAAAAATTGCATTATTCATTCAAATACAGTGATTGGAAGTGACGGTTTCGGTTTTGCACCGACACCTGATGGTAATTATGTCAAAATCAGGCAAATGGGCAAAGTGATCATCGAAGATGATGTCGAGATCGGGTCCAATTGTTCGATTGACAGAGCTACTTTTGGCGCTACCATATTGCATCAGGGTGTAAAGTTGGATAACTTGATCCAGATAGCACACAATGTTGAGATTGGAAAGCATACGGTCATCGCTGCTCAGACCGGAGTAGCCGGAAGTGCTAAGATCGGTGAAGGGTGTAAGATCGGTGGGCAAGTTGGAGTCGTAGGGCATATCACGATAGCTGACGGGGTCCAGATTCAGGGTCAATCCGGCATCCAATCGAGTGTAAAAGCAAAGAATACAAAACTGTTTGGATCACCGGCATTGGATTATACACATTTTTTACGCTCTTATGCGGTATTTAAAAAACTACCTACTATGTTAGATGCATTGGGTGATCTGGAGAAATTAGTTTATCGAAATCAAACAGAGTCTGAATCCTAATATAAATTATTTTATCGTTTTTTCTACCTTTGCGGCACCTTTAGACAGCTTTACCTAACTTTTATGTTAGGTTTATTTAATTTCGACAGCTTTATTATGCTACAAAAAACCATAGGAAAGAACGTTACCATTCAGGGAATCGGATTACATACCGGTAAAATGACTACGCTGGAATTTCATCCTGCA
>CAZGKN010000021.1:19292-33666 GCA_964525915.1 uncultured Saprospiraceae bacterium
GAATAAAGTTTAAGCGTAAAGATTTAGCAGGGCAGACTGTTATAGCGGCAGATATAAATAAGGTTACTTCCACTAACAGGGGAACGACACTCTCTCAGGGTGTAGCCACAGTGCATACGATCGAACATTTATTATCCGCTCTTACCGGACTGGGTATTGATAATGTAATGATCAATATCGATGGTCCTGAAATTCCAATATTAGATGGTAGTGCGAAAAATTTTGTTGAGATACTTGAATCTGCCGGCATCGTAGATCAAGAGGCTGAGAAGGATTATTTCATTGTTACTGAACCTATTTCATACCGTGATGAGTTGAATGGGAGTGAGATCATGGCCTTGCCGGCAGATGATTTCCAAGTGACAACACTGATTGATTTTAATTCACCGGTCTTAGGTCAACAATATGCCACCCTGGAATCAATCGATGATTTTAAAAACGAGATAGCTTCATGCCGGACATTTGTTTTTGTGCATGAATTAGAACATCTACTAGCACAGGGATTGATCAAAGGCGGGGATCTGGATAATGCTATTGTCATCGCGGACAGAGTGATGGGGCAGGATGAGCTGGATGTACTTGCCAGAAAACTAGGGAAACCCAGTGTCAAGATTGAGAAAGAAGGTGTACTGAATACCACTAACTTACTCTATAAAAATGAACCTGCAAGGCACAAGCTACTGGATGTTATCGGTGATCTGACTTTGTTGGGAAAGCCGATTAAAGGCAAAATAGTAGCTACTAAACCTGGTCACTCGATCAATGTTGAGTTTACCAAACTGTTGAAGAAGCACTATCTCGAGCAGCGGAAGATGAAAGGAATGCCAGTCTATGACCCCAATAAAGAGCCTTTGATGGACACAGTTGGTGTATTAAAGCATTTGCCTCACCGTTTTCCATTTTTATTGATTGACAAGGTAGTAGAAATGGGGCCAGATTATATAGTTGGTATAAAAAATATTTCATTTACTGAGTCCTGTTTTCAAGGTCATTTCCCTGATAATCCGGTATATCCCGGTGTCCTGCAGATCGAAGCTCTGGCGCAGACTGGTGGTATCCTGGCGTTATCACAGGTGCCTGATCCTGAAAACTGGGATACATACTTTCTGAAAATTGAATCAGCCAAGTTCAAGTCAAAAGTAATGCCGGGTGACACACTGATACTGAAGATGGAGCTTTTGGAACCAATAAGGAGAGGTATTGTTCACATGCAGGGCATTGCCTGTGTTGGTAATAAAATTGTATCTGAAGCAGACATGACTGCACAAATAGTAAACAGAACTACGCTAAAATGATTGGTCAATTCACTGATATAAACCCGAAAGCAAAAATAGGTGCCGGAACGGAAATAAGTAATTTTACGACGATTACTGGCGATGTCATTATCGGCGAGAATTGTTGGATTGGCGCTGGTGTTAACATCATGGATGGAGCCCGGATCGGAAATAATGTAAAAATATTTCCAGGGGCGGTCATCTCAGCAGTGCCCCAGGATCTGAAGTATAAAGGTGAGATAACCACGACTGAAATAGGTGATGGAACTACGATCAGGGAATATTGTACGATTAATAAAGGTACACAGGCTGCAGGTAAGACAGTAATCGGTCGAAACTGCCTGATTATGGCTTATTGTCATGTAGCGCATGACTGTATCATCGGTGATAATTGTGTATTGGCCAATACTGTTTCACTGGCCGGACACATTGAATTGGGAAATTTTGTAGTAATCGGTGGACTTGCAGCAATCTCACAGTTTATGAAGGTCGGCGACCATGCTATGATCGGTGGTTATTGTCAGGTTCGCAGTAATGTGCCACCATACGTGCGAGCTGCCAGGGAACCACTGGCCTATATTGGTGTCAATACAATCGGACTGAAAAGAAGAGGATACGATGATGAAGTGATAGCACAGATTCAGGAAATGTACCGGATAATATTTTTAAAGAATAAGAATCAATCCAAATCAATCGATGAAATCCGGGCAAATTTTCCAAACTCACCGGAAGGAAACAATATTATTGCATTCCTGGAAAGTATCGAAGGCTCACTGATCAAAAGTCCTAAATCAAAGTATGATAACGGAGATTAAGTGTGTAGATCTTTCTAAACGCTTTGGGTTTGAATGGATTTTCAAAAACCTGTCATTCAATTTTTCTACGGATAAAATTTATGGCATCGTCGGCCCAAATGGGGCAGGGAAGTCCTCATTTCTCAAAATTGTATCGGGGTTTTCGACGCCCACCAAAGGAGAAATTAGCTATACTGATACGACCGGTAGCAAAAAGCAAGAACAGGTATTTGACCGGGTTACATTTTGTGCACCATATATTGATCTGATAGAGGAAATGACCGTCAGTGAAATAATTACCTTTCAACATAATTTGCGCCCATTCTCTGATCAGAATACTGTCATAAATGAAATAAAATCTTTTCCTTTCCCTGGAATATTGGCAAAGCGGGTGATAGAACTCTCATCCGGTATGAAGCAACGACTAAAGTTGGCCTTGAGTATATTGTCTGACGCTGAGATATTACTTATGGATGAACCAGGCTCTAATCTTGATGACCGGGCTAATAAATGGTGGAAAGAATTACTGAGTAAGAATTCAAAAAACAGGATTATTTTAATCGCATCCAATGACGCTGCAGATCTGGTGATGATTCATGATAAACTGGATATCAGTGTTTTTAAACCTGTGCCAAAACAGAAATAAACGTTCATGGCAATGACTGATCCACTTCGAAATATGGCTGAAGCCATCGATTTTTTATATAATGCATTGCCAGTATTTCACCGGCAGGGTCCTGCAGCTTATAAAGCGGATATTGGAAATATTTCCCGTTTATTGGCTTTTGATGACAATCCGCACCTGTGTGGAACAAAGTTCATTCATATTGCAGGGACCAATGGTAAAGGCTCGGTCGCTCACCTGATCGCTGCTTATTTGACCAGTAATGGATATTCCTGTGGACTATACAGTTCACCCCATTATGCGGACATCAGAGAGCGGATAAAGAAAGATGGCCAACTAATAAGTGAGACGGATTTTGTGCGAATATTAAATCATTATCTACCAATTATCAATGAAGTACAACCTTCTTTTTTTGAAATCATTTGCGCAATGGCCTTTTCCTGGTTCCGCGATCAGCAACTGGAGTATGCAGTCATTGAAGTAGGCATGGGGGGAAGACTGGATAGTACAAATATTATCACTCCGGTACTTTCTGTGATTACAAATATCAGCATGGATCATACAGCATTCCTGGGAAATACATTAGCGGCAATTGCGGGTGAAAAAGCCGGAATAGTTAAGAATCATGTGCCCGTAGTCATTGGCGAATTTGATAAGGAAACCGCACCTGTCTTCATTGTCAAAGCTGAAAGCCAGAATGCACCGATTTATTTTGCTGAAGAATTGGCTGCTTGCACAGTCATTGAAGAGGGAAGATATGATGGCAGATATAAATTACAGATCAATGACTTGTTGGGCAAGACCGAGGTCAGTACTTCACTACGGGGTAAGTATCAATCACTGAATATTACTACAGCGGCTGCGGTAGTCTGGTGCCTGGATAAAATGAGCTTAATCCGGTTTGATAGAGAAAAATACCTGAGATCGGTCACTGATTGTACGAGTCTGACTTATTTGATTGGTCGTTGGCAATTGATGGAACATAGTCCTGATCTCATACTTGAAGGAGCACATAATATTGCCGGTATAAGGGAAATAACCGAGCAATTACGTGCTGAAAATTATAGGATAAAACATATTATTTTTGGTACAGTGTCAGACAAAGATGTAAGTCCGGTGCTGGCTTTATTGCCTCAAGATGCAATTTATTACTGGACCAAAGCTGATATTCCACGAGCTATGGGCCCTGCAATTTTGAAGGAAAAAGCTGTTGAGTTTGGTTTGAATGGTAATATTTACAGTTCAGTGAAAGAAGCGCTGAATGCTGCGAGAAAGCACGCAAATGAAGATGATCTTATCTTAGTGACAGGTTCGATTTTTGTTGCCGGTGAAGCAATGAATCTTTTAGATAAACAACAGTAGCATAACTCTGTAAGAATCGCTGGTCTTTAGTAAACAATTTTTTTAATACATTATTAAGGAGAGAAAAAGTTTTTGTTAACAGACTTTTTTAAAATCAGACGTCTTATAGTTACATTATTTATCAAAAACAAAATTAAAGGATATGAAAAAGATAGGTATTATTTTATCATTTGTACTAATGATGGTGGGATTTCAGGCGAAAGCACAAATGTATATCGGTGGGAAAATCGGATATGCCGGTAGTCAGACCGATGCAGCGAACAGTATTGAAAATGTATTGCCTGACATCCGGATGTTGCACGGAGTAACAGGCGGTGTAATCGTAGGTTATGGATTTGGTGATCACTTTGATTTGCAAGGTGAGTTGAACATTACCCAGAAAGGATTTGGAATAGATGAATCTACCGGATTTGATTTATTCAATATTCCCATCGATGTGGGAGTTGATTATCGCAATAGGTTTACTTATCTGGAGTTGCCAATCCTCGCAAAGGGAAAAATCGGAAATGATAAGGTAAAAGGCTATTTAGCTATTGGCCCGCAAATCGGCTATCTTGCCAAAGGTCGCTCAAAAGCTATAGTGAATGCGATTCTACCTATCGAGGTATTTGACAGAAGCCTGAGATTGGATAATCTTGGTTTCAATCGTTTTGAGTTTTCAGGTGTAGCTGCTGTCGGTGTAGAGTTTAATGTAGGAATCGGTAATTTCTTCATTGAAGGTCGTTATGCCCATGCCTTTACTGATTATTATGAAATTCCGCTTGGGGGTGGTGTCCAGATCGCCTCAAAGATTCAGAATCGGGTTGTTACAGGAACAGTGGGTATGACTTTCCCAATTGGAACCGCAAGAGGAAGTAGCAGAGGTGGTCGATTTTAGTCTGTAAGCAAAATAGAATGGAAAAAGTGTTAACGTTGTGTTGACACTTTTTTTTATTGCCTTTTGAAGATATTATATTTTGTTTATATAACTTCGCTACAGTTTATACTGCCTCACTCCAAGGTATTTTATAATTTTAATTTCAGCAGCATGAAAAATACAGTTGCAAAATCGGCTATTGCATTAAGGTTTAGCTTTCTGGCTATGGTTTTTATTAGTTCTTATTCAATAGTTTCCGGACAAGCCCGGATTCAATTTACGGATCAGTCCGGTTCTGATTTCAGGAGTACATTATTTAGTCATTATTCATTGGCTACAGTTGATTTGCCTTCGGTTTATGACGTAGTTAATAATTCAAGCAAGCTCAGTTTAAGCATTAATTCTACCATGCTTGATTTTTCATTACAAGCTACGAATTTACTCGCACCTGATTATAAGGTGATTGTCTCAGGTAAAGAAGGTACGACGCAAATAGCATCTTTCAGTGTGCAGACATATACTGGCTGGACCCTGGATGGCAAGACTTCGATCGTGCTGACCATTGATAAAGACTTTTTCCAGGCGATGATTCAGACTGATGGTATTTACTATTTTATCGAGCAAATGGATAGTAATGGTAAGTTTGTGAACGCTGGCGAACTGATTTATTATAATGCAGCGGACTATATTGATACAGGTGAACATACCTGTGCAGTTACCGATTTCCAGGATAAATCAAATCACTTTGATCCACCGTTGGAAACCCGCACTAATTCATGTGGGGTTGTGGAACTGGCAATTGCTTCTGACCATACGATGTATGATAAGTACAACAGCAGTACGACAGATGTCGCCAATCATAACATAGCTGTGATGAATAATGTGGCGTTCAATTATCGGCATGAATTTACGGATAATATTGAGTATCAAATTGTTGCGCAATATATCAGTACGACCTATAATGCCGATCCGCTAAGTCCTAACACGGACACTACTAGCTCAAGCATATTATTGAATGCTTTTACTACCTGGGGGCAGGGTGGTGGTTTTGGATCTGCCACTTATGATATTGGTCAGTTTTGGTCAAACAGAGATTTTGATGGCAGTACTATTGGTTTAGCATGGGTAGGCACCGTTTGTACCAGTAACAGATATCATGTCCTGCAGGATTTTAGTTCGGATGCTAATTTATTACGCGTGATGACCGCACATGAAATCGGACATAATTTTAATGCCGGTCATGACTCCGGTAGTGGATACATCATGTCCCCATCAGTTTCCAATACTAATGTCTGGTCATCAACTTCAGTTACTTCAATCTCAAGTTTTATCAATATCATAACTTGTCTGGCTTCCTGCAGTGGTAATCAATACGCGAATTTCGTCTGGAGTCCGACGGCACTTTGTAATTCAGGAACTGTACTGTTTAAGGATAAGTCGATCAATAACTCATCACGTACCTGGTCATTTCCATCCGGATCTCCCAATACATCCACTGCCCAACAACCTAGCATTTCCTATTCAAGTGCCGGAAGCTATCAGGCTTCAGTGACTACAGGCAATGGCCTTTCCACTAAAACGGTGCAAAATGCAGTCATTGTAGGCACAGAGCCTAATCTGAATACCAATGGATGTGCACTACCCAGTGGCACGCCGGGATCTTTAGGCCCACGATTGTTTACCCTTGAAAATCTATATAATCCCTCCGGGAATGCCTCTACTGACGGATCACGATACATGAATTTTGTATGCAGTGATTTTGCAACACTGAAAGAAAATACTACCTATAATTTTTCGATCACAGTAGGTGATTGTGGCAATAATAAATTTGAATCTTTCGAAGTGTATATCGATTATAATAATGATGGTGATTTTCTGGATTCAGGTGAAAAAGTGTATGACTATGGCAATGGGGGAGTTTGTGGGACATGGACTAAAAGTTTTACCACACCGGCTACTGTACCTGTTAAGAATACCATATTAAGAATGCGGGTTATTTCTGATGAGTACACCAATGATATCACAGGGCCTTGTTACAACCCCATCGAAGGCCAGACTGAAGACTATGGCGTCATTTTCCAGGAGATGATAATCCTACCACTGGATCTGATCTCTTTCACCGGGCACAATGAAAGTAATACGAACATACTAAACTGGAAAACAGCCCATGAAGATAGGATTTCCGATTTCGAAGTGCAGCGGAGTGTGGATGGCAAGAACTTTTATACCATTGGTACTGTAGTATCTGCTTTATCCACCCGGGAGTTCAATTCTTACACATTCAGGGATGGTGCAGCGCAGTCTTCAGGTGCTTATTACAGGTTAAAGATCAATGAGCAAGGTGGCTCTTATGCATATAGTCAATTGATTTATATCGGATCTAAGCACAATTTTGAAGTGACTGCAAATTATAACAGAAATAGTTCAAATTTAGATTTAAATATCACTTCCAAAGTACCAGACAATTATTTAATCAGTGTATTCAGCGTGGATGGGAAGGAAATATTATTTGACAGAGTACAAATTCCCACCGGCGAACAAAAATTATCTTATCCGATGGGTGGAATAATTCCCGGACTTTATATTTTAAAAATCGGCAATGAAAATGGATCGGATATCCTGCAAAAAATACTAATTTATTAGCCAAGATTAAAGGGAAGGGTCTGTACAAGACCCTTTTTGATCTATTTCATACTAATCGTAATTGAATTTGACTATCTGATTTCCTTGCCCCTATAAGGGGTGAAGGGGTCAAACAAGGGAATCGGATGGTCATTTCTATGTCCAAGAAGTATACTTGAATATGGTAATTAATCTTTCCATTTTGCAATAAATATATTGGTATCCCGTGTGCCTCCGTTGTTTCTGTTTGAACCAAAAACTAATTTCTTTCCGTCTGGTGAAAACATAGGAAATGAATCAAATGTAGTGTCAAAAGTGATTTGCTCTAATCCGGTTCCATCAGTATTGATCATAAATAGATTGAACGGGAAACCTCGCTGTGTATGATGGTTGCTCGAAAACAATATTTTCTTTCCGGATGGATGCATGAATGGTGCCCAGTTTGCGCCACCCAGATGTGTGATCTGACGTAAATTACTGCCATCGATATTGCACATGAATAGCTCCATATTGGTTGGTTCTACCAGATCTTTTGCCAGCAGGTCTTTATATTTTTTTACTTCATCTGCGGTCTTTGGTCTGCTTGCTCTGAATACCAGCTCTTTGCCATCCGGTGTGAAAAAGGCTCCACCATCATAGCCCAGATCATGTGTTACTTGTCGTACATCAGAGCCGTCGAGCTTCATGGTATAGAGTTCAGCATCACCTGACCGGGTACTAGTAAACACGATCAGATCACCCTTGGGTGACACCGTAGCTTCCGCATCATAGCCGGGTGTATTAGTTAATTGTTTGATAATCTTCCCCTTCAGATCAGCTTGAAAAATGTCAAATTCGGGATACAGTTTCCACACATAAGCATGGGTGCGCTCTGGCTCCGGTGGACATTGCTCATGGAGTAGATGTGTCGAGGCATAAATAATGCTTTTATCATCCGGCATATAATAGGCGCAAGTAGTGCGGCCTTTACCTGTACTTAGCAGATCAGGAGTCACTAAAGCACCGGCTTTTGTTTTCTTCGGTGTTTTTGCTGCCATAGTAAATATCTGATCACACTTCAACCCCCAGGCTGGATTATTGCTTTGAAATACCAGATTTTTATTGTCAAATGACCAGTAGGCTTCAGCATTATCACCACCAAATGTCAATTGTTGTATATTTTTTAAATGTTTTTCTTTCTTGTAATGGATAGTAAAACCAGGTTTTTCTACTGTTTTACACGCTGAAATTGCTATAATCAGGGCAAGAAAAATATAAATCTTTTTTATCTCGTACATTTGCTAAAATTTTTAAAATTGTTTGCAAAGATGATAGATAAAAATGCATTTTCAAAGCTGTTACTCGGCCTTTGTTTTCTAATATGTTGTAATGGAATCACCGCTCAGGAGGTAATTTCGGCAGATATCTTCAAGGATGATGTCCACTTTCTTGCCAGCGATGCTATGCATGGCAGGCTCACCGGTACGATTTATCAGGATATAGCTGCAGAATATATTCAGAGCAGATTTATGGAGATCGGATTGACTCCGGTGCCGGGGCAGAAAGACTTTTTACAATCTTTTTACATAAAGCACCAGAATGATCCACACAGCAACATCGGGACAATGGGTGATAATTCAGACTCTGTTCATGTATTGAACGTCGTCGGTTTTATTGATAATGGTGCCCCATCTACGATCGTATTAGGCGCACACTTTGATCATCTGGGCATGGGTGATAATAGTTTTAGTCTCTCTACTGAAAAAGCTATTCACAATGGCGCAGATGATAATGCCAGTGGAGTTAGTATTTTAATCGAACTGGCCCGAATTCTCAAAACTGAAAAAGCAGCATATAATTATCTTTTTATAGCATTCTCGGGTGAAGAATTTGGCTTGTGGGGCTCCAATTACTTTGTAAAACATCCGACTTATCCGCTTAGTAAAATGGCTGCGATGATAAATATGGATATGGTCGGTAGATTAAAAGATGAGAATACAATCCTGGTCGGTGGCGTCGGAACTTCACCGGTATGGAAGGATTTGCTGGAGAAATCAAATACGTCTCACCTCAAGATGAATTTTGAAGAATCCGGTGTAGGGCCATCAGATCACACGTCTTTTTACAATGCAAATATTCCGGTCTTATTCTTCTTTACCGGACAACACAGTGATTATCATAAGCCCAGTGATGACTACGAGAAGATAAATTTTGTCGGAATGGCCAAAATTGCAACTAATATTCTGACTTTAATCATGGATTTGAATCAGGTGAAGGCAATCCCATTTTCCAAAACGAAGGACCCGGAGAATACAAGGGTGTCATTTAATGTTTCCTTAGGTATCATGCCGGATTATATTTATTCGGATGGGGGCCTGAGAATTGATGGTGTTACTGATGGTAAGCCAGCAAGTAAAAGTGGATTGAAGCCCGGCGATATCATTACTTATTTGGGTGGAATCGTGGTGAATGACATCCAGGATTACATGAAAGCGCTGAATTCAATTCAGAAAGGCGAGAAGGTAAAAATCCGGTATAAGCGGGATGGCAAAAGAATCGAGACAGATGTTCAGTTTTAAATACAGTATGACCCGAGGCAGTTATCGCTTTGCACTAATATTTTTTTCGCTCAGTATCAGTTCATTCATTTCATGCAAGAAAGCATATGTGAAAGAACTGGCACCAGATGGGCAGTTGACGGGATTGTGGACAGTGTTTGGATCTCCGGATAGTACTGATCCGGCTCGGTTGGAGATTTCAAAGTTTATGTTGAATAAATTTTTGAATTTGCAGCAGGATAGCACATTTACTTCTAATATCACTGGTCAATTTGATTTTGGTACGTATAAGGCCATCTCATCAACCGGTATCGTAAAATTTAAAAGTCACAATGGCAGTGTTTATAATTACAGACTACGATTAGGTGATCATCCGGGTAGGGGAGTTATCTATGATTCAATTACACTTCCGGGCAACCTACATTCGCGGGAAGCAATTGAATATCAATGTTCTGTTCATAAGTATGAATACGGTAACCTGGAGGATAATCCCTTTTCAGTCAAAAATAATCAATGGCGCATCCCGGCAAAATCTTCCGAGAGTGATTCATTATTGAAGGTGAGAATGGCTAATCATATTGATTATTGGATTGCTTTCCTGAAAACCGCTGATGCATTGGAGTTAAAAGAGTTGGATATGCGGAATATCAGTACTCCTTTTCATTTTTATGCTACCGGTCTTACGATTTCTAAAGTAGAAAAGTGGCCTGCCTCTTTTTTATCACTGTTTTATCATAAAAAAGAAGCTCAACGTGCCTATGATATGACTGTCGATGCAATTTATTCAATTCAGTATGAAAAAAACGAAGATGCCTATCTTCAGGGAATTGACCTGTTTACTAAGATTAAACAGGCTTTGATTAAAGGTCAAAAAAAATCTGAATAAAATAAAAGAACCAAATATTATTGCAGCATTTATTAGTATTACTGATTATCAAAACAAGGTTGCCTAATTAAACTCGACTTTGAATTTTACGTCATTATCGATTGCCCATTCCACTACCCATTGATTAATATCCAAAGTATATGAAGATTGAGAGACAATATAATCCTGTGTGTTTGAATCGACCAGTTCTAACTTTACCAATTGATTACCTTTGTATTCATTTACTATCCGGCTCATACTTTCGATTAGCTTCTCTGAAACTTTTTCCACCGGAATCTGAAAAACAATCGCTTTAAATTTCTCTTCTTTTATACTGTTTAAAAGTTTGATTTCCTCTACATTAAACTCGAGTTCCTCCTGCCACCGTTTTTTTTGTATAGAACCGGTGATGTATAATTTGATGCCATTCACCAATAGATCTTTGTATTTGAGATAGTTCTTATTATTGATAAAAATGGAATAAGTACTGTAGAAATCAGCAATTTCAAGTTTGCAATATGGCTGACCATCTCTTTTTGAAATGGCATGGTAGGCATTATTGACTATACCGGCTATTCTGATTTGTTGCTTTGGTTCTTCGATAGAGCTTAGTGATGTTAGATCATGAGTGCACATCAGCTCAATTTCCAGCAGATTATCATCCAGGGGATGACCACTCGCGTACAAGCCGATCAAGTCTTTTTCCTTATCTAATTCTTCTTTTTTAGTGAGGGGCAGCGGTTCAGGGATGGCTGGCTTTATGATCAGATCCGCCGGGCTGTCTCCAAACAGGCTCATGACATTGCCTTCTTTCTGATCTTTTAGTGCCAGGGCATATTTTATTAATTGTTCTATGAAGGTAAATCCTTTAACATTAATATTGATATATGCAGAACGAGGTATTCCGAATGTATCTAAGGCACCGCTCAAAGCCAGACTTTCCAGTACTTTTTTATTTACAGACTGATAATTTACTCGGGCTACAAAATCATATATGTCTTCAAATACTCCGTCCTTCCGTGCATCCAGTATATCCTGTGACGGACCTTTTCCTATACCTTTTATGGCAGACAGACCAAACCGGATAATGCCCTCCTTATTTACTGAAAAATTGATTTTGCTTTCATTCACATCCGGACCTAAGACCTTCAAACCACTGGATTTGCAGTGCTTCATATATTCACTGATTTTTTCAATGGTATTATTGTGAATCAAGTTGGCAGCCATAAATTCGGGTAAGTAGTGTGTTTTCAGGTAGGCTGTCTGAAATGCCAGATAGGCATAGCAGGTGGAATGGGATTTATTAAAGGCATAAGCAGCAAATGCTTCCCAGTCCTTCCAGATTTTTTTACTGATATTCTCATCGAGGTTATTGGCTTTACACCCTTCGAGAAATGTCTCCATCATGCTGTCCAGTACATCGCGGTCTTTTTTACCCATTGCTTTACGCAGCATATCCGCCTGACCTTTGGTCATATTGGCCAATTTCTGCGCAAGTATCATGACCTGTTCCTGATAGACTGTAATGCCGTATGTCTCTTCGAGGATTTCCTTCATTTCGGGCAAATCATACTTTACTTCTACCCGTCCATGTTTCCGGTCAATAAAGTTACCGATATACTGTTTCGGTCCCGGTCGGTAAAGTGCGTTCATCGAGATGAGATCTTCAAATCGATTAGGCTTTAATCCTCTGAGATGAACAGCCATTTGCGGACTTTCAAACTGAAATGTACCGAATGTATCACCCCTCTGGAAAAGTTCATATGTCTCCTGATCATCAAAGGGTATTTTGTCTATATCAATAGTGAGATTATAATTGTCTTTGATCAACTCCAGACAATCCTTGATAATTGATAATGTCTTCAGCCCCAGAAAGTCCATCTTGATGACTCCTGCATCTTCTATTACCTTGCCCTCATACTGTGTGACCAACAGACTTGAATCTTTTGCCGTAGCCAGGGGTACGATCTCCATGATATCCTTAGGAGCGATGATTACACCTGCAGCATGCACACTGGTATTGCGAATAGAGCCTTCCAGTTTTAATGCTTCTCTGAGGACTTCAGAGCGAATATCATTATTGTCTTCATAAATGGCCCTCATTTGTTTGATTTGTAACAAATCAGTCTCACGGATACTCTCGATTGATTTTATACCTGATTCTCCATCCAATGGTTTTAATAACGCGTCATGCAAAGTGAACCCAAGTACCTCGGGCAGCATTTTAGCCAATTCATTTGATTGTTGTGTGGTCAAACCCAATACCCGTGCGACATCTTTGATCGAGGATCTTGCCGCCATCGCATTATAGGTGATGATCTGCGCTACCTGATTTTTACCATATTTGTCGATTACATAATCTATCACTTTTTGTCGGCCATCATCATCGAAGTCGGTATCTATATCCGGCATAGATTTCCGATCCGGATTCAGAAAACGCTCGAAAAGCAGGTTGAATTTGATCGGATCAATATTTGTAATCCCGATACAATAGGCTACTACAGAGCCTGCAGCAGAACCTCTGCCCGGGCCAATCAGAACACCCATATCCCGGCCTGCTTTGATAAAATCTGATACGATCAGGAAATAGCCGGCAAATCCCATCCTTTCTATGACACCCAATTCAAAATTGATTCGTTCGATTACTTCCGGTGTCATTTCAATGTATCTTGATTTAGCACCTTCCATGGTGATTTCCCGCAGGTAATCGTCCTGTGTCTTAAACTCAGCAGGTATGGTAAAGTGAGGTAGCAGGATATCTTTCTTCAGATCCAAAACCTCAACTTTATCAACGATCTCCAGTGTATTTTCGATGGATGCAGGTAAATCACTGAATAATTGAGACATTTCCTGGGTTGTCTTAAAGTAGTATTCATTATTGTTAAAACCAAACCGTCTTCCACGTTGATCAGATTCGTCATCCAGATCATCCTTTTTCGGTGTAGAGCGCAACTCACCGGTATTGATACAAAGTAAAATGTCGTGACTCCCGGCATCCTCTTTTTCTATGTAATGCGCATCATTGGTAGCGATCGTCTTTACATTATACTTTTCAGACATTTGGAGCAGGAAGTGATTAATCTTCTTCTGCGCAGGGAGTTCATGCCTTTGTAACTCCAGATAATAATCTTCACCGAATATTTCCAGCCACCATTTCAGTTCTTCTTCTGCTTTTTCGTATTCGTCATATTTGATCAATTGGGGAATGATAGCCCCGATACAACAACTCGTGGCAATGATGCCTTCGTGATATTGCAAAAGCAGCTCTTTATCAATACGTGCCCATTTGCTGTAGAATCCTTCGGTAAATGAAAGTGAAGACAATTTAACCAGATTCTTATATCCAATCTCATTTTTAGCCAGTAGCAATTGATGAAAGCGCCGGTCTTTCAGTTCTTTTGTAAAATGTTGTTTATGCCGGTCTTCTACCAGGTAAAAT
>CAZGKN010000022.1:0-3856 GCA_964525915.1 uncultured Saprospiraceae bacterium
ATTGGGAAATTCGGTAACGGATAAAAACAAACGATTAGCTGCGGTTTTAAAAGGCGTAGAAGAATTGAATTTCGGAAACTTTGAAGACAATCAAATTGACCTTTTTGGCGATGCTTATGAGTTTTTGATTTCCAACTATGCAGCCAATGCAGGAAAAAGTGGTGGCGAATTTTTTACCCCGCAGCACGTTTCAAAACTCATAGCGCAATTGGCAATGCACAAACAAACCAAAGTAAACAAAATCTATGACCCTGCTTGTGGTTCAGGTTCTTTACTTCTGCAAGCTAAAAAGCATTTCGATAATCATATTATTGAAGCAGGCTTTTACGGACAGGAAGTAAACCATACCACTTACAACCTTGCCCGTATGAATATGTTTTTGCACAACATCAATTACGACAAGTTTAATATTGCCCTTGGCAATACACTTATTGACCCACACTTTGGCGATGAAAAACCTTTTGATGCCATTGTGTCTAATCCACCTTACTCTATAAAATGGATTGGAGACGATGACCCCACACTCATTAATGACGACCGTTTTGCTCCTGCGGGTGTGTTGGCGCCTAAATCAAAAGCAGATTTCGCTTTTGTGTTGCATGCCCTAAGTTATCTTTCTAGTAAAGGAAGAGCAGCTATTGTGTGTTTCCCCGGTATTTTTTACCGTGGAGGTGCAGAGCAAAAAATCAGGAAATATTTGGTAGAAAATAATTTTGTTGAGACCGTTATTTCTTTAGCGCCGAACCTGTTTTATGGAACTTCTATTTCAGTAAACATTCTGGTGCTTTCAAAACATAAAACCGAAAATAAAACACAGTTTATTGATGCCAGTGGTGAAGATTTCTTTAAAAAAGTAACCAACAATAATGTGTTGGAAGATGCCCATATCGAAAAGATTATGGAGCTATTCGACAGTAAAAAAGATGTGGCGCATATTGCAAAAACAATTGATAATGCTAACATAGCAGCAAACGATTACAATCTTTCAGTAAGCTCTTATGTAGAAGCCAAAGACAACAGAGAAGAAATTGATATTGATAAATTGAATGAAGAAATAGCCCAAACCGTACAGAAAATAAATGTGTTGAGAAAAGATATTGATGAAATTATTTTGGAAATTGGAAATTAAGCCAACTGTTCGGAAAATACGTACAGTTCAAAAAGAAAACAAATGAAATATGAATATTGAAAAGCCAAATACCGATGTTTCAATCTTATTTGAAAAAATAAGACAGCTTATTCAAAATTCAAGTCTGCAAGCTGCAACTTATCTAAATCACGCCACTAATCATTTATACTGGTCTATTGGCAATTATATTTTAGTAGATTTAAAACACGAAGTATATTCAGGATATGGTAAACAAATTCTTGCGACACTGTCACAAGTATTGACTGACAATTTTGGAAAAGGTTATAGTTATTCCGCCTTAACACGGATGGTAAAAATAGCAGAAATCTATCCGCAAGAAATGTTTGCGACACTGTCGCAATCCTTATCCTGGAGTCATTTTATAGAATTAATTTCTATAAATGATGACACAAAACGCTTGTTTTATCAGCAAATGTGCATGGTGGAGTCATGGAGTGTAAGAGTCCTAAGAAGTAAACAAGACGAAATGATTTATGAGAGGACTGCTATAACCAAACAGCCGGAAGGCATTGTCTTAAACTCTTTAAAAAATGTACAACAAGAAATAGTGCCCGATTTGGTTTTTAAAAATACTTACATTCTCGATTTTTTAGGGCTAAGCAGTAATTACTCTGAGAAGGATTTGGAAAATGCAATCGTCTTACAATTAGAACAGTTCATTTTAGAATTAGGGCAAGGTTTTGCATTTTTAGAAAGACAAAAAAGAATCAGTATTGATAGCACAGATTATTATTTGGATTTATTGTTTTACCATAGAAAACAAAACCGGCTTATTGCCATAGACTTGAAATTAGGCAAATTCAAACCGGCCTATAAAGCCCAAATGGAGCTGTACCTGCGATATTTACAAAAACATGAACAACAGGAACACGAGAAAACACCCATTGGCTTGTTGTTATGTAGCGAAGGGAATACAGAACATATAGAACTCTTATTGCTGGGAGAAGAAAATATTAAAGTAGCTCAATACCTTACCGAACTTCCGGCTAAACAATGGTTTGTTGACAAGCTCCATAAAGCAATAGCACTGGCTAAAGAGCAGAATACTTAATGGTTGATTATTTGAAAAAAGAATCCGTGTTCATCTGTGGTAAAAGAAAATAAAAAATGAAAAATTTAAAATATATAGAAAATTTATTGCAAGGCGCAGCAGTACAGTGGAAAACGCTGGGGGAGGTGGGGGAATTGATACGTGGGAATGGATTGCCAAAATCAGACTTTACAGAAACTGGAGTCCCTGCAATTCATTATGGTCAGATTTATACCTATTATGGAACTCAAGCAACTGAAACAATATCTTTTGTTTCTTCTGAAACTGCAAAAAAATTAAAGAAAGTAAATTATGGGGATGTAATAATTACAAATACAAGTGAGAATTTAGAAGATGTGGGCAAAGCGGTAGTTTACTTTGGAAAAGAAGAAGCTGTAACTGGTGGACATGCTTCCATATTTAAACCTTCAAAAAATATTCTTGGGAAATACTTCGTTTATTTTACGCAAACACCTATATTCTTCAATCAAAAGAAAAAATTAGCAAAAGGAACAAAGGTTATTGATGTATCGGCAACTGATTTAGCAAAAATAAAGGTTCCCATCCCACCGCTCCTCGTCCAGCAAGAAATTGTTCGCATTTTAGACAAATTTACAGAGCTTACAACAGAGCTTACAGCAGAGCTTACAGCGAGGAAGAAGCAGTATAGTTTTTATCGGGAGCAGTTGTTAGATTTTAATGGTCAGGTGTTAGGGCTTAGTGGTCAGTTATTAGGAGATAGTAAAGAAAACCAACTAACAACTAACAACTATTCACTAAACACTAATAAAGTGGAATGGAAGAGTTTGGGGGAGGTAGCTCAATATTCTAAAGAACGTATAAGTTCTGATAAACTTAACGAAGAAAATTATGTAGGAGTTGACAATCTTCTACAAAATAGAAATGGTAGAACAAATTCAAATTATGTTCCTCAATCAGGTAATTCTACAAAATACCAAATAGAAGACATCTTAGTTGGCAATATTCGTCCGTATTTAAAAAAAATATGGCATTCAGATAGACAAGGCGGTACTAATGGAGATGTTTTAGCTATCCATCCAACAAGTGAAAAGATTTTGTCAAGATATTTATTTCAAATATTAGCTGACGATAAATTCTTCGGATATAATATGCAACATGCAAAAGGGGCAAAAATGCCTCGAGGTAATAAAGAAAAAATAATGGAATATAAAATCCCTATTCCTCCGATAGCAGAACAAGAACGCATTGTGGCAATATTGGATAAATTTGATGTATTAACCACGAGTATTAGCGAGGGTTTACCCAAAGAGATAGAGTTAAGAAAAAAGCAGTATGAATATTATAGGAATCAGTTGTTAATGTTTCCTACGAATTAATAGAAAAAATGTCGTACAACCCCAACATACATCATCGTAAATCCATCCGTTTAAAAGGGTATGATTACACCCAGGCAGGTTTGTATTTTATCACCATCTGCACACAAAACAGAGATTGTTTGTTTGGCGAAATCCGTACAGACGAAATGAAATTGAATGATGCCGGCAGAATGATTGAAACAGAATGGGTGAAATTAAAAAACCGTTTCCAAAATATTGAAATTCACGAATACATTGCGATGCCAAACCATTTTCACGGCATATTGGAAATCGTGGGTTCAACCGTAGGGGCGACCCTTGTGGTCGCCCAAAATAACA
>CAZGKN010000022.1:3956-16257 GCA_964525915.1 uncultured Saprospiraceae bacterium
ATGGGGCAACCACGGATAACAATGGGGCAACCACGGATAACAATGGGGCAACCACGGATAACAATGGGGCAACCACAAGGGTTGCCCCTACCGGAAAAACCATCGGTGATATGATGGATGCATTCAAATCCATAACAACCGTAGAATACATTCGCGGCGTAAAAACATTGGGGTGGAAACCATTCGATGGAAAACTGTGGCAACGCAATTATTGGGAACACATCATTCGAAATGGAAATGATTTTAATCGCATTGCTGAATACATTATTAACAATCCCAAAAATTGGGATAACGATAAATTGAAATGAAAGAATACAATACAATCGCAGAAACGAACAACTTCATCGTACTTGATAAATACATCAAACAGTCCATGGTGATAGATCCGACTCCTAATTATCAATCGGAGGCAACGCTTGAACAGGAATTTATTCGGGATTTAATCAATCAAGGATACGAAAATCCTACGGACTTAAAAACGCCTGAAAACCTTTTGACAAATGTAAGAGTGCAATTGCAGGCATTGAATAATATGGCATTTACCGATGGCGAATGGAAACGATTTGTAGAAGAATATTTAGATAAACCCAGCGATAATCTTGTTGAAAAAACAAGGAAAATCCATGATAACTATATTTACGATTTCGTTTTTGATGATGGGCATATCCAAAATATTTATTTGGTTTGCAAAAAGAATATTGCACGAAACAAAGTGCAGGTCATCTCCCAGTTCGAGCAAAAAGGAACGCATGCCAACCGCTACGATGTAACGATTTTGGTAAATGGTCTGCCATTGGTGCAGGTGGAATTAAAGAAACGAGGTGTTGCCATTCGTGAAGCATTTAACCAGGTTCACCGTTACAGCAAAGAAAGTTTTAATAGCGAAAATTCCTTGTTTAAATACATTCAGGTGTTTGTGATTTCCAACGGAACTGACAGCCGTTATTTTGCCAACACCGTTGAGCGGAACAAAAACAGTTTCGACTTTACCATGAACTGGGCAAAAGCAGATAATACGCTGATTAAAGACCTCAAAGATTTTACAGCAACCTTTTTTCAAAAACAAACCTTGTTGAAAGTTTTACTCACTTATTCGGTTTTTGATACCAGTGATACATTGCTCGTTATGCGACCTTATCAAATTGCAGCAACAGAGCGGATGTTGTGGAAAATTGAGAGTTCGTATTTGGCAAAAAAATGGGCAGACACAGAAGGAGGCGGCTACATTTGGCATACCACAGGTTCGGGCAAAACACTTACCAGTTTTAAAGCAGCAAGATTAGCCACACAAATAGATTTTATTGATAAAGTATTCTTTGTGGTGGATAGAAAAGATTTGGACTATCAAACCATGAAAGAATATCAACGCTTTTCTCCCGATAGTGTAAACGGTTCTGATAGTACCGCAGGATTAAAACGAAACATTGAAAAAGACGACAACAAGATAATTGTAACAACTATTCAAAAGCTAAACAACCTCATGAAAACGGAGGGTGATTTAGCCATTTATCAAAAGCAAGTCGTTTTCATATTTGATGAAGCCCACCGTTCACAATTTGGAGAAGCACAAAAGAACCTGAATAAGAAATTTAAAAAATTCTACCAATTTGGTTTTACAGGAACTCCCATCTTTCCTCAAAATGCTTTAGGTGCAGAAACCACAGCAAGTGTATTCGGTCGTGAATTGCACTCGTATGTAATTACCGATGCCATAAGAGATGAAAAAGTACTGAAATTCAAAGTGGATTACAATGATGTTCGTCCACAGTTTAAAAGCATAGAAACCGAAATTGACGAAAACAAATTAAGTGCTGCCGAAAACAAAAAAGCCTTGCTTCACCCCGAACGTATTAAAGAAATATCGCAATACATTTTACAGAATTTCAGAATAAAAACTCATCGACATCAAGGTACAAACAAAGGTTTTAATGCCATGTTTGCCGTGAGCAGTGTGGATGCTGCAAAATTTTATTATGAGGAATTAAATAACTTGCAAAAAGACAGCGAAAAACCTTTAAAGATTGCCACCATCTTTTCTTTTGCAGCCAATGAAGAGCAAAACGCCATTGGAGAAATTGGGGATGAAACCTTTGAGCCTTCGGCAATGGACAGCAGTGCCAAAGAGTTTTTAACCAAAGCTATTAATGACTATAATTCACTATTCAAAACCAGTTATGGGGTTGACAGCAATGAGTTTCAAAATTATTATCGAGACCTTGCCAAACGGGTAAAGAACAAAGAAATTGATTTAATTATTGTTGTTGGAATGTTCCTCACAGGTTTTGATGCTCCTACCTTGAACACTTTGTTTGTAGATAAGAATTTGCGTTATCATGGTTTGATACAAGCCTTCTCACGAACCAATCGTATTTATGATGCTACAAAAACCTTTGGAAACATTGTAACCTTCAGAGATTTAGAACAGGCAACCATTGATGCCATTACATTATTCGGAGATAAGAACACCAAAAATGTAGTGCTTGAAAAAAGCTATAAAGAATATTTGGAAGGGTTCACAGACATTGTCACAGGTGAAGCTCGCAGAGGTTTTGTAGAAGTAGTAAAAGACCTGAATGAAAAGTTTCCAAATCCCGATGAAATAGAAACCGAGAAAGACAAAAAGGAATTTGCAAAACTATTCGGGGAATATTTGAGAGTAGAAAATATACTCCAGAATTACGATGAATTTAGTAACCTGAAAGCATTTCAGGCAATAGACAGCAATGATGCGGCAGCCGTTGAGGAGTTTAAGAAAACGCATTTTGTTACAGACGAGGATATAGCTGCGATGCGCAACATTGAATTGCTAACGGATAGAACTATTCAGGATTATCGTTCCACTTATAACGACATACGAGATTGGTTAAGACGAGAAAAAGCAGGCAAAGAAAAAGAAGAATCAACCATTGACTGGGATGATGTAGTATTTGAAGTTGACTTGCTAAAATCACAAGAAATAAACCTGGATTATATTCTGGAATTAATTTTTGAGCATAACAAAAAGACGAAAGACAAAGCCGTCTTAATTGAAGAAATACGCAGAGTAATTCGTGCAAGTGTAGGAAACAGAGCCAAAGAAAGTTTAGTAGTAGATTTTATTAACGAAACCGACCTTGATACACTTAAAGACAAAGCGAATGTGATTGATTCGTTCTTTGCGTTTGCTCAAAGAAAACAAAAAGAAGAAGCAACAGCATTAATTGCAGCAGAAAATTTGAATGAAGAAGCTGCAAAACGATATATAACAACTTCGTTAAAGCGAGAATATGCCAGTGAAAACGGAACAGAACTGAATGCACTTTTACCAAAAATGAGTCCTTTAAATCCCCAGTATTTGGCAAAGAAGCAAAGCGTTTTTCAAAAATTAGTTTCGTTTGTTGAGAAGTTTAAAGGAGTTGGAGGACAACTGTAAAAAAGGAAGAAAAATGAATAGCCAGCCCAACAGCCACACACATTGCCAAGCCGCACGACTTGTCCCGCTGCTGCGGGAAGCCAACGCACAGACCAAAGCTTGGCAAAGAGTGTGGCTGTCCCACCCTGACAAAATTGAATTAAAAAAATCTTCCCTCCCTTCTGAAAATAAAAAAAACGCAACGCACAGCCGACACGACAATGACACAGAAACTCAATACTGACAATGGTTTGCAAGGACAGATGAACAGAACCACTGGCTATTAAAAGGTATTGCCAAAATGGCGGCAGATCCCGCATTGGCGGGACAAGATGTGCTACTATGAAACATTTGTGCAAGGTTCGCTTTTGTGCTTCGATTGAACTTTAGTCCTATTAATCCGCCACTTCGGCAATACCCGGAAAATCCGGAGCATACTGACCCCCTCAACTTGACATTACTAAGAATCAATAAAGATATCTTGGCTGACATTCCGGTAGATGCCCCTACGGCAGCCTCAGGCTTCCCCGATAAAGCCGGGATTGATACCCGGTAGTGATTGTTTTATTTATGGTAAAGCCGGCATTAATACTCCTTTGAGTTACCTCGGATTGGGGAAAAAAGAAAAAACACCATAAAGGTCCATAATTGATTAACTTTACAAAATGAACCCAGTAAGAAAATTTATTTTTTACAGAACTTACTTTTTCGATTTTTTTAATTTATTCGATGAAAAGGGATAAAATTATAACAACATTTGAAGAACACCTTTCCAATAGATATGGTCAAATCGGCGAAGAAAAACGAACTGAGTTTGAGTCGAAAGCAAAATCATATATCATTGGAGAGTTACTTAAGGAGGAAAGGCTTGAAGCAAACTTGACTCAGGAAGAATTAGCTGCCAAAATTGGAGCAAAGAAAAGTTATATATCAAGAATTGAGAACGGGAAGTCAGACATTCAGCTCTCGACTCTATTCAAATAGTTTGAATTTGGTTTAGGTAAACGAATTAACATATTAATAGAATAACCCGACATAACACTGTATAAAACCATAATGCAGACAGACCGGCAAATGTGATGACACAGTCCGTAATCCCGCACTACGTTTATACAAACCGGATTTGATGATAGTAGTCAAGCATGGAAATATACTCGCGAGATCTAAGGCGGTCTACTGTGCTTGTAGTGCTAAGGATGAGGCTTTAAGCCACTCGCAATTGTCTGGTTTAATTTAAATAAAATAACTTTATTTCTCCCTTAAAAACAAGAAATAATTTAGAATTAATACAGTAATTCCACAGACGGCGACTACCCATATAATCCAGTCGCCATAGCGGCTGTAGAAAGTCAGTGTGTGATTTATAGCTACCTTGCCGTTCAATGCTGCATCCTTACCATAATCCGCACGCTGGGTGATATCGCCCCGTTGATTGATAAAGCAGGAAATCCCTGTATTGGCACTGCGAACTATATCTCTTCTGTTTTCAATGGCACGGAGCCTACCGAGATCCAGGTGTTGCTTATAGCCGGGCGTATTGTCCCACCAGCCATCATTGGTAATAATCGCCAGTAAGGATGCACCCGAACGCACATAACCGGACACCCATTCACCATATATGCTCTCATAACAGATAATCGGTGCGACCTGGATACTGTCACAAGTGAAGTTGGTCGGCCTGTCCTGCGGTGCAAACCCCTCATAAGTACCACCAAGTTTACGGACGATTGGCTTCAGAAACGGTAGGATATCTTTATAGGGGAATATCTCTGCACCGGGGACGAACTTTGATTTATAGTATTCCTGCACTTCCGAGGTATCTTTATCTATCATTAGTGCCGCATTATATACCTCATAGTAAATGCCGTCACTCTCACGAATAGAGGCCCGACCCGGATCTTTCTGGAATGTGTGATATCCGCCTACACCGAGTAATATATGTGCCTGAGGTGCGATCCTGAGTAAACGGGTAATTTTCCCGGGATATTGATTTGCGTGATAGAAGTCATCCAGATTGACCGGATCAAAAACAGTCTCCGGCAATACAATCAACTGTGTATGTGGCGTAACTGCCTCCTCACCCAGTCTAAGCATCTTTGCCAGTTGATCCGCTTCCGGTACACTGAATTTCTCGTAGTGTGGTTCGAAATTGGGTTGGATGATAGTCACTTCCATCGTAGGTTTTTGCAATGGGTAAGTATTATACAAATAATAACTGAAGGTGCAGGGGATAAGCAGGATAAGCAGAAAAACACCGGTGAGATAGGTTTTTTGTTTTACACTACCACTCATGATATAATATCCGGCGATATTCAGCGCCCAGAGCCATACAGAGCCACCGAAATGTCCGGTATATTGATACCATTGTGCAAAGCGGAATGCAGCGCCCATACAATTCCCCAGCGTAAGCCAGGGCCAGGACAGCTCCCAGTGTGTATGCAGATATTCAAATCCTATCCACAGTGCAGCTAATATGATGTATCGCCACCAGTGAAAATTGCGACGACACAGCACATGAAAAATTATCCAGGGCAATGTCATCAACGCTGCATTGACTACATTAGCAAACAATCCGGCAATCAAAGCTGCATTCGCGACCCAGAATGTGGTGAATATATTCCACATCCAGAAAGTTGCGAACAAATAGCGCCACAAGACCACTGGACGGGATTTTCCATAGATAGAGAATATCTCCCGTTCCAATACCATCAAGGGGATGAATCCTATGGCTGTGCCAATGAAGAAAATATAGGGCGGAAAACCTGTAGTAAGTAAAATCGCAGACAGTATAGATAGTAACAGCCACCGAATGTTTATCTGAGATCGCAACACCCATCGCTCTTGAGAGAAGATGACGATAATCCATAAAAAAGTAAACAGGAATAATGGCAAATAACGCCACAGCGGCCGCTCATACATCTGGAAGAGACAGATTCCACTGCCTAATAATGATACAAGTAAAAGTATTACCCTTGTCAGCCGCATAGTCTGGATACCTGGTATTATTGGATTTGAGTTTGAGCCGGGAAGAGCACCTGTCTCCAATACACCCCGGTGATGGCAGCTAATCCGCCCACTAAACCACCGATAATCAATGTAATCGTGATTAATATGACACTATTGCCTCCTACAGGTAAAAGTCGGGACATGAGCTGAATCATATCTCCGGACCCTCTGGCAGTAAAATAAAGCATAGTCACGCTCCACAATGCCACTATCGTCAGAAAGCCTAATACAAAGGCCGGAAAGACGCGCATTTTTAGCAGCAGTGCAAACACCAGCGGCCCGAATATGATCAGCCACCAGGCACCCAACAGGCTTAATATCCCGGAAAGAATAAATCCGCCCAGGAAGTACACTATATACTTAATCAGGGTGTGCATATCCAACTTCGTTTTACTTTGTTACTCTTACTCTCTGTTTGTTTCATCATCCATAGTTTAAAATATTTACCTTGAGACCAGTTTTGGATGCCGGTATCATAATAGGGATTTCCGGGATGTCCGTTTTCACCTCCCGGATAGACGCCCCAGGCTTCTATCGGGCTGGTCATACTGACGATCATACGCCAGGAAGGACCATGGTTCTTCTTTGTCGCATTGACTATACCATCACCCCCACCGACATTGAGGTTCATCCGGCTGAGTGCCGGTGTATTCTGCTTGATATCTAAAAAATGGAACACACCTGTAGCCTTATATTTACCCCAGGCTAATCGCTGTTCCTGTTTCAATTTCTGGAGAGCCGGCGTAATTTTTTGCATAGTTTTTTTCAATATCTGATCAAAAGTCTCCCTCTGAGGTGTATTCAGATCATCCACACATTTGAAATTCAGATTATGATGCAAATCCTGGATCAGCGTATTTCGCTCAGGTAACATTCCTATGTATGATTTTGTCATCTCATCATTCCAAACACAATATTCCAGGGTATCCAACATCATCTCAAAGACCGTAGCGCCGGTAGAGTTTGCCGTATTGTGCATGTCCCAGTGCGCTAACTCATCCCACCAATACTTTTCATTGTTGTCAAGTTTCAGTGAATCAGTACGGCTAAACAATATCGGAAGTAGCTGATGCGCTGAAGTATTAAAGTTGTCAAACTGGAGATTCATCATATCCTGAACGGTGAACTTTTTATTCGCATTCAGCACCTGATTGATCCGGTATCCCCGCTCGAAGACATAGTCACCACCCAGAAAGTATGGATATTTATTCGGATCTGCCGGTAGTTGATTGGCACTGCTCACGTACCCTTCGCGTGGATTCCGAATAGTTAGTAGATTAGCCGGTGGTATAAATCCAGCCCATTCATACAGGCTGTCTGTCCCCTCCATCACGAATTCACCCTGATACTTCCACTTTGCCGGAAACCGACCTTGTTGTGTAATCGCGATATCGCCATCCCGGGCAGCAAAAATGAAATTTTGTCCCGGGCAGGTAAAATTACTGATCGCATTTCTGTAATCGCCATAGTTCCTGGCACGCATAAGCATCAGGAAAGTTTTCAACTCATTAGAAGGCAGATTGGCAGTCCAGTTAACCGCATAGTTCTGGTCACCGGCTACCCGCTGCAGATCCCTGCGCAAACCATGAAAGTTACGATCATAGATCACCGGTCCGATATGTGTGGAGAGTACGGTATCATACATTGTATTGGCACCTTTGATACTATAGGTGTCGATTCGCATAGTACTTGGGAGCCATTTGCCATTATAGGCATATTCTTTCCTGTTTTTATCCTTGAATTTAATCGAATAATAATCCATCACATCCCGCATAGAATTGGTCATGCCATAGGCAATATTATCATTAAATCCAATGATTATCCCCGGTGATCCCGGGATCGAAACACCATAGCTGCTATAATCCGGTGTAGTGATCTGACATTCATACCAAATCGATGGTAGTGTCAGTCGCAGATGTGGATCATTGCACAGGATAGGACTACCGGTCTGACTTTTATTGCCGGAAATTGCCCAGTTATTACTGCCATTCCCTTCATCAGGCTTTGGCCGGGTAAAACCACCAGGCATCTGTGGATGCAAAAAAGTACTATCTGCATCTGCAGGTCTGTGCAGTGATATTGCTGAGGATGTGGACAGTGCATAATCCGGGATGATCGGTGATAAACTATCCTCTCTTACCGGATACATCCATTGATATGTCTCCAATCCCAGTGTAGCCAATACATAAGTACGCTCGAAATCCTGATCATATCCGGCCAGATCCTTTGACATATATTTTAATAGCAGCGCAGTCTTTTGCAGCGTCCATTTCTCCGGTTTATAATCGAGTAATTTATATTCCAGCGGAAATTCGTCTGCATTCAGTGTAGCGATATACTCATTTACTCCGTCTGTGTAGGCTTTACAGGCATTCGCCGTCATCGGGTCTTTCAGTATTTCAGTGACAGCGAGATTGGCTGCCTCAGTCATACCTAATCTACGGTGGGACTGATCGACAGGCAATGTCTTTGGGCCAAAAACCTCACATAAGCGGCCAGCGGCATAGCGTGTCTGAAACTCCATCTGCCATAGCCGGTCTTTTGCATGTAAATAACCCTGGATGTAAAACGCATCGTGATCATTGGCTGCAAAAATGTGCGGCACCATACGGTCATCAAAGTAAACACTGGACTCGCTCTCCAAGCCGGTCAATGAAATCACCTCTGCACTATCCTGCTGTCTGTTTTCGGGGTCATTCAAGTAACCGTGCAGGGGGCTAAGTAATTTACCAAAGGCAGGAATGCTCCCCCATTTATTGTTTAGCAAAAAAAGGAAGAGAACTGTGATTGATAGTGTAAGTACAGCTTTAAATAGCTTCATGCCTGTAGGTTGTTCTTTTAACAAATGTATAAATTTAACGTAAATACATTACGCAGGTCAAAAAATTAAAATAATCAGGCTCAAATTTGAAATCTTAATGAACTTTATTGTTTACAATGATATTAAGTTGACGAAGTAATAAATCACTACGAATTTGTGTTATTATCCTGAAATTATTACTGATTGAAATCAATAACTTTTTACTACCATAGCATAGCTTTCATCATACTGCTGTTGCTGGGAGTGCCGGCTTTTGTCATTGGTCAGGTATTGGTGGATCATCCTACAGATTCTACCCAGATTAAGGAATACGAAAAACGTATTCGTATGCCGCGAATCGATGGTAAGTATATTCCTAAAGACCTCACGGAAGCCCTGACAGAAATAGATAAATTCATGGAACCTAAAGCCCGGGATGCATTCAAACAAATGAGTGAAGATGATGCCCGGCGTAAGACGCATTTCAACTTTGGCCGATATCTGATGTTGCGCTGGGGGATGGTAGAAGGCTCCAGACTTAATGCCTGGTTTATTCAGAATAAAATATTTAATGTCGATGACATGGTCGATTGTGTGATCACTGCTTATCATCGGCAGATCAATAATCAACCCATTCAGTTTGAGGCTTTAGCGCAATATTATTACAAAAAACAAAAAGCAAAAACTGAAGAACTCGTCCGGAAACAACAGGAAGAGCAAAAGAAGAAAACACCCAAATAATTTGAATATTTAGATATGTTCGGCGGACGCAGCTAATGCCGGATCTCTGGGCTCGAACTCGCCTTCCCATCTGGCAATAACACAACTGGCCAGACAATTGCCCAACACATTCGTCGCTGTACGCGCCATATCCATCAGTTCGTCAATCCCCAGAATCACCAGAATCGGCCAGGTCGGCAGGTTAAACTGAGCTGCTGTGCCCAACAGGATAACGAGTGAAGCCCTGGGAACACCCGCCACACCTTTGCTGGTAAGCATCAGTGTAAATACGATCAACAACTGGTGCCCAATGGTCATGTGCATCCCTGCTGCCTGTGCGACAAAGACAGTAGCAAGGGACAGATACAGTGTCGTGCCGTCCAGATTAAAGCTATAACCGGTCGGGATTACGAAAGCGACAATCTTGCGTGGCACTCCGAGTCGCTCCATATTCTCCATCGCTTTTGGCAATGCCGACTCTGATGATGTAGTCGCAAAGGCAATAGTCATCGGCTCCACAACCGCCTTGGCAAACCATCGGATCGGGATTTTCATAAACAGTGCGACTGGCAATAATACACCGATGATAAATAGAATGAGCGCTGCATATAGGGTCAGCAACAATTTAAATAAATGAATCAGGACCTCAAGTCCCATGTGTCCTACAGTAAAAGCGATTGCCGCACCCACACCAACCGGTGCAAAAAGCATGATGATATTGGTAAACTTAAACATCACCTCTGCCAGACTCTCACAAAACTCCAACATGGGTCTTTTTTTCTTTTCATCGAGCATCGCCAGTCCGATCCCGAAGATCACACTGAAGACGACAATCGGCAATACTTCCCCATGGTAGATAGATTTGGCAATATTCTCAGGGAAGATATGCAAGATGATCTCCTGCCAGGTCTGCGCATGTGTGTCCGGCAATGTCTCATGCATCGCTGCAGGCGGCTCTATACCTACACCTGCTTTTGATAAATTGATTGCCAGTAAACCTATAAATATCGCAATGGTAGTAACTACCTCAAAATACAGTAATGACTTCCAGCCCATACGACCGACCTGCTTCAGATTGCTATGTCCGGCAATACCGACCACCAGCGTAGCAAATAATATCGGTGCGATGATGGTTTTAATCATCTTCAGGAAGATCTGGCTCAGCACTTTGAGATTCTGGCTAAGTTCAGGGAATTCATGCCCCAGATACACACCGATGATCATCGATACTAATATCCAGGTAGTCAGTGAACGTTTCTGTGCCGCAAATAGAATAAAACCTACCACAGCCATCCAGCGTATGAAAGAAGCCCAGACCTCCGGCAATTGAAGATTAAATAAGAAATGAGCTAATTCCATCATGCCTGCCACAAAGAGCGTGACGAACAGGAATATGAGTATCGCGCGTTTCGTTTGCATATAGAATCAATTTTCACACAAGATAATTAGCTTAGCCAAATAGCTGATGGTTCCCGGTGATTAATACGAAATATTGTTGCTTCCAACGTCGGAATACGGGATATATACCTGGATCCGAGCTATACGATTAGATATAATTTTCATCCAAACAACCGCTCATCAAAAAAGTATTCTTCATTTCTAACCAAAGTAACATTTTTTGAAAATAACGGATGTCGGGTATTGAGAATATAATTGTATTCCTGTGGAATCACTGCAGAAGGCACTCTTAGAAATAAGGTCCGCTGTCTCCGATACCAGGCTGATCCTAATTCCTGAAGCATGGAATAAGCCCTGAATGAGCGCCAATTATCCGGTAAATTTTCTATCCGTATTTGTTCTATCAGGTCTTCATCATCAGCGACCGAAATCACCATCATTTCATAGGCGCTTAGTTCCTCAATGGAATTACGATGAACCACTAACTCTAAGGTCGATAAAGATCTGGATGAGCCTGCGTAGATAACACATTCACCTTCATGGTTCCATCTGCTGGCAGCTCCGGAACCCGATAGGGTTTTTGAATATTCTTTAAGGGAGATTCTGAATAATTCCATATTCAGGCATTATCTCCATGTGCAATTCCGGTAATTCTATCCTGCACATATCGTATGCCCGAAATAGTTGTCAGGAAATCCTGTGGTCGTTCATTATCAAAATGGAAATTCGGCTTATCCAGCCAACGATTGAATTTTTCATTGGAACCAAAAACCTGCATACCCTGCTTATATAACGAGAAATACAAAATCAATTTCTCTTTAAAGTTTAAACTTAAATTAGTATTTGTTTTTCGAAAAGTTTGGAATGTTTTTTCACTAATTTCAAACCATTCACTTATATCTTTATCAGTTGCAGCAGTCAATGATTTCAGTCGTTTAACTTCTTTTACACCCACATTCTCAGTTTGTAGGATAGTTATTACCTGG
>CAZGKN010000022.1:16297-33461 GCA_964525915.1 uncultured Saprospiraceae bacterium
TCTGAAATATTTATGGGAATATCTTGTTCTAAATCTTTTGTATTGCTCATTCTCTTAAACCTTTAGTAAAATTACGTAATTTTTCTTTTTGCATAACGTAAAATTTACTAAAATGTGCTTATCCAATAGTATAAAAATCACCTACTATCGGTTGACGATAAATGGAGTAGCGACGATAGGAAGCTCTTACATTTTATCGCTTGTTCTCAGTCGTTATTCATTCATTAATCTGTTCCAAATTTCTTCTATTGTCTCGACTTGATCGATATCTTCAAAATCAAATTCTTTAGAATCATCTTCAATTAACTTTTGAGACAGATTTACCACCTGAGTATTATATCCACATTTCAATATTTTACTTTCTCCTGCAGAATATAACTGAAGTTTGTTGTCAACACAGTCCTTTGTCAAACATACATTGTATCCTCTTCCGTCAGCTTTAACACTTGGATAAAAAACCCCATCAAATTCCTGTTTTACAATTAAGTTGGTATAGATTGCGGAAATTAAATAATCATAGTCAGCTCTAATTGTTCGCTTTGAAAATTGTTGAGATAGAAACTCATTAATGATCATTGATTTCTTAAGAAGATCCGGGTTGCTTTGCCCTACTTTAGTTTGAAATTCCTCGTTGAGATTTGTCAAAATAGTTCCAGGTCTTAAGTAATTTTGAGTATATGCAATCATCACGAGATTTATATCCTCAGTGTTAATCCATCTGCTGAATGTTATTTTCTCTTTGGATGTAAAATAGTTATTTCGGAAGGTGCTTGCAGCTTCAAAGCAAGCTATAAGTCTGGCATTACTAATATCTGTTTCAGCAGTATGTTCAGGCACAATACTTCCATAAAACATAGTTTCATTGATAGTGCTAGCCCGTTGAAAATCTATATTGAACTCCTGTGGTCTATATTGCAATTTTGATCTTGAATTAAAAACTTCATCGTCTGATTTATTAGGTCTAGCTCTTAATATACTATTCCCTGGGTGTAATGTATATCCTATTTGTGCACTTGTTCCTAATTGCTTAATGTAATTTTCAATTTGACCTGTTGGATATCCGCTAAGATCGATCCTTGACAATTTATTCAATATATTATATGTGTCTTCCATACTTTAATGACCGAGAACATAAAAATAACCGAAGTTTAACTTAGCACTATCAATTTTACCCTCCCAGCGCCTGCTCCAGATCAGCAATCAGGTCATCCTTGTCTTCTATACCTATGCTCAGGCGGATCAGTGAATCAGTGAGCCCTACTTTCAGCCGCTCTTCACGTGGGATGGAGGCGTGGGTCATCGTAGCCGGATGTCCGACCAATGATTCGACTCCGCCCAGTGATTCAGCGAGACAAAACATTTTGAAACTACTCAGCACCTTACGGGCTGCCGCCTCTGTGTCTTTCTTAAGCGAGAAGGATACCATAGCGCCGAAATCCCGCATCTGCGCTGCAGCTATAGCATGACCGGGATGATCCTTAAAACCGGGATAATTAACTTTCGCAACTGCCGGGTGCGTGCTCAGGTATTCAGCAATCCTTGCTGCATTCTTACACGCGCGTTTCACGCGTACATGTAGCGTCTTAATACCTCTGAGTACCAGAAAACAATCCATCGGTCCGGGGACTGCACCGCAAGCATTCTGCAGGAAGCGCAATTGATCATCTAAGTCTTTTTTCTTTGTGATAACTGCCCCGAGCACCGTGTCACTGTGTCCGCCCAGATATTTAGTACAACTATGCAGCACCAGATCAGCACCCAGGTCGAGTGGTTGTTGAAGATAGGGAGAGGCAAAGGTATTGTCCACACAGGTCAGGATTCCGTATTTGTTTGCCACCTTGACTACCTTGCGGATATCGATGATATTAAGCATGGGATTGGTAGGTGTTTCTATCCAGATCATCCGGGTACGCGAATTGATCAACTTCTCGAGCGCAGCCAGGTCATTAAGGTCTATGAAATGGCACTTGATACCGAATCGACCATATACACGGGTCATCAGGCGATAAGATCCCCCATACAAGTCATTGGTGGAAATGATCTCATCACCGGGACTAAGCAATTTCAGTACAGTATCCATCGCTCCTAGGCCACTCGAAAAGGCCAGACCATACTTCCCATTTTCCAGCGCTGCAAGGCTATTCTCCAGTGCAGTGCGCGTAGGATTCCTGGTACGGGCATATTCATATCCCTTGTGTACGCCCGGTTCATCTTGTACATACGTAGAAGTCTGATAGATCGGAGTCATGATAGCTCCGGTGGACGGGTCAGGCTCTACGCCTGCATGAATTACTTTAGAGTTGAACTTAATTGATTTACCTTTAGCCATTTCGCCGGTTTTTACTTTTTATGCTTGTCTAATAATTGTCGTGCTTTACTTTCGATGCTGGGGGCATCCAACCCATATTTCTTGAGTAACTCCTCTGGTTTGCCACTCTCTCCAAAGGTGTCCTGTACAGCAACAAATCCCAGTGGAGTCGGTCGCGACTCAGCACAGGTATGTGCGATTGCTTCTCCCAGACCGCCATTGACCTGATGCTCTTCGCAGACCAGTCCCAGATTCGTCTTTTGTAGTGAATCCAGAATGGTTTCCCTGTCCAGTGGTTTTACCGTAGAGACATTGATTACCTCGGCAGAGATTCCGCTGGCAGCGAGGCTTTTAGCCGCTTCTACTGCATTCCATACTAAATGGCCCATCGCAAAGATACTGATGTCACTACCTTCCGCTAATACATGGGCTTTTCCGATCTCAAACCATTTTCCGGCTTCGGTAAATACCGGCCAGGAAGGTCGTCCGAAGCGCAGATAGACTGGTCCGTTATACTCTGCGATCGCCATAGTGGCCATCACTGTCTCATTGTAATCAGCGGGGCAAATCACGGTCATTCCCGGCAACATCCGCATCATGCCCACATCTTCCAGTATCTGATGTGTTGCACCGTCTTCACCCAAAGTCAGTCCAGCGTGAGACGCACAGATCTTGACATTCTTTCCCGAATAGGCGATCGATTGCCGAATAAAATCATACACCCGTCCTGTCGAGAAATTAGCAAAAGTACCTGTTAACGGAATTTTTCCGGTTGTTGCCAGACCCGCAGACACGACCATCATATTGGCCTCAGCAATACCCATCTGGACAAAGCGCTTCGGAAAAGCCTCTTTGAACTCCTCCATTTTCAAAGAGCCGGTAAGATCCGCTGTCAGTGCCACGATCTTATTATTGGTTTTTGCAGCTTCAAACAAGCCTACGCCGAAACCATCCCGGGTGGCTTTTTTCTCTGTATATACTATTTCTTCTAACTTCATGATCAGTGCTTCTTAATTTCAACATTGTAATTCTCATTATACGGATAGTCACCCAAAGTTTCCGGCAACTCAGACATAGCCTGCTCAAACTGCGCTTTATTCGGTGCTTTCCCATGCCATTCATGATGGCCCTCCATATAGGACACTCCCTGCCCCATCACAGTACGCATCAATATTGCAGTAGGAACGCCTACTTCTTTCTTCCGTTTTACCTCTTCCAGCGTCCGGACAATCTCAGTCATATCATTGCCGTCTGTCTGTACCACACACCATCCGAAACTGGTGAATTTCGCTTCCAGATCACCCAGGCAGAGTATCTTGTCCGTAGGCCCGTCAATTTGCTGTCCGTTCCAATCAACAGTGACAATCAGATTATCCAGTTGATGCACCGGAGCAAACATTAGTGCTTCCCAGATCGAACCTTCCTGAAGCTCACCATCACCGGTCAGCACAAATACGTGATTCGGATCCCCACTCATCTTTTTGCCTAAAGCCATACCTGTTGCAGCACCCAGCCCTTGTCCCAGTGAACCGGTAGAGATCCGGATCCCAGGCAGACCTTCATGCGTGGTGGGATGTCCCTGTAGACGACTATTAATCTTTCTGAATGTGGACAATTCTTCCAGTGGGAAATATCCTTTCCTCGCCAATACACTATATAATAATGGCGATAGGTGACCATTGCTCAGCACGAAGATATCTTCATTCTCACCGGACATATTGAACTCCGGCCGGATATCCATTATCCTGAAATAAAGTGCAGTCATGAAGTCCGCAGCTCCCAGTGAGCCACCAGGGTGACCACTATTTACATAATAAACCATACGGACGATATCCCGCCGAACTTGCGCAGCTAGCGTCTCCAGTTGTTTTATATCATACATAGTTTTGATTTAATCGGTGCACAAAGGTAGGATTCTACTTTGTAATACCGGCATTTGCTAAAATAATTTGTACAGGTAGAATAGTACTTGATATTTTGTGATGAATTATCGACTATTAAATGCATCTCACTTTATCTGATCATTTTTTGCATCAGCAAGAAACTAAGAAAATAACAATGACAACTATAAAGAGTTCTAAGACTGACATGAATTATTTTACGTATAATGCCTGACCAAGAAAAGGATGTAAATAGTACGCGCTGATTTTCCATTGATATCCCTTATCCGTAAAGATTATTTTTTATAGCTTTGAGACCTTCCAAACAGGTTGAATATGATTTCATTCTATCGATTTTCTAAGTGTTTACTTTTGTTTTTATTTCTTCTTTGTACTGGCAATTTAGCTCAGGCGCAGGCGAAATTTAATCCGCTCAAATATGTGAATCCCTTCATCGGTACCGATTATCACGGACATGTGTTTTTAGGCGCATCTGTGCCTTTCGGTGGTATTCAGGCTGGGCCTACCAATGTGACCCGGGGATGGGACTGGTGTAGCGGCTATCACTATTCCAGCAGGGAAATCGTCGGATTTACACATACACATCTGAGTGGTACAGGTATCGGCGACTGGAATGATATCCTGATATTACCGGCCACCGGAAATGCAGAGTTACAACCCTGGAATGAAAAAGATACAGTCAATGGTTATGGTTCTCATTTCTCTCACCAAAATGAACATTGTACGCCGGGTTATTATGATGTGTTTCTGGACAGATACGGTGTTAAAGTCGCACTTACCACTACTAAGCGCTGTGCGATGCACCAATATACATTTACCAATAAAGATAATCCACATATCCTGATCGACCCCTCTTTCTCTGTATTGTGGAATAAACCAATCGAAAATGGCATCGAAATAGTCAATGACAGCACCTTGTTGGTCTATTCACATACCAAGGGCTGGGCTGATGATCAACGAGTCTATGCAGCAATCCAGGTGCAAGGCGGATTCGATGCTGTCACACTGTATCAGGACGGTGAATCCATCGCGCAATCATTCACTAATGGTACGAAATCCCAAATCGTCCTTTATCCCCGTTTGAATCCGGAGGGCAGGGTAAAACTGAAAATCGGGTTATCAGCCGTAAGTACACAAAATGCACTCGATAATCTGAAAGCCGAAATCCCTGACTGGGACTTTCAGTCAGTCCTGATTCAGGCACAGAATGCATGGCGACATGAGTTGTCAAAGGTCAGGATCACAGCTTCAGATGACATCATGCAGAAATATTATACCGCGATGTTTCATACCTATTTTTTCCCGGCACTATTTCAGGATGTCGATGGTCGCTATCGGGCAGCCAATATGAGCGTGAAGCAGGATACTACATTTACTAACTACACCCTTTTCTCTCTCTGGGATACTTATCGTGCATTTCATCCCTGGATGACCATCGTCCAACCGGAGCGAAGCCGTGACTTCATCCGTACAATGCTTGAAATTTATAAAGATCAGGGAAAACTTCCGGTCTGGCATTTATCTGGCAATGAAACGAACACCATGGTAGGTTTGCCCGCTATTCCCGTCGTAGCGGATGCCTATATGAAAGGATTGATCGATGATCAATATAAGCCTCTGGCGTATGAAGCAGTGATCAATACTTCACACAGGATGGAAGATGGCCTTAGCTATGTAAATAAAATAACCTACATTCCGGCAGATTCTGTCAATGAAGCTACGGCCAAAGGGCTGGAATATGCAATTGCCGATGGCGCTATTGCTCTGCTGGCGAAGCAAACCGGAAATAAAAAAGATTATGAATTGTACACCAAAAGAGCTCACTTGTATAAGAAATACTTTGACCCGAAAACCGATTTTATGCGCGGACGAATGGCTGATGGTAAATTCAGGGAGCCCTTTAATCCGATAGAAGCAAGACATAGAGAAAATGATTATTGTGAGGGAAATGGCTGGCAATATACCTGGTTAGTGCCGCAGGATCCAGACGGATTGATAGATGCGATGGGTGGTGATAAAAAATTTACCAGAAAACTGGATCAGTTTTTTATTACTACAGGCGACATGGGCAAAGAGGCTTCCATTGATATCAGCGGCATGATCGGTCAATATGCCCAGGGCAATGAACCAAACCACCATATTATCTATTTGTACAATTATGCCGGTGAACAGTGGAAAGCTGCCCGACTGGCCAGAGAAGTGATGGATACATTCTATACATCCCAGCCCAACGGGCTCTGTGGCAATGAAGATGCCGGACAGATGAGTGCCTGGTACACTTTTTCAGCAATGGGATTTTACCCGGTCAATCCATTTAATGGAATATATTGTCTGGGTTCTCCTGAAATAAATGAAGGAGAGATTCATCTGCCCGGTGGTAAGGTTTTCCGGATGAAAGCTACCAATAACTCACCAAAAAATATTTATATCCAATCCGCTACTTTTAATGGTATTCCTTATACACATTCTTATATCACACACGATATGATCATGCAGGGTGGCACATTGGAATTAATGATGGGACCGGAACCTAATTTTGCATTTGGAAGCAAAGCAGCAGACCGCCCTAAATAAATAGAGCTATGGATAAGAAATACCTGTTATCTGTTTTATTTATTTGTCTGTTTGGGCCAATGCTTCAGGCACAGGGCTCGTTTTCGCCGGTCGATAAAGTAAATCCGCTGATGGGTACACTCTCCACCTATGAACTGAGCAGTGGCAATACTTATCCTGCGATTGCCCGCCCCTGGGGCATGAATTTCTGGACCCCACAGACGGCAAAAATGGGGAATGGCTGGCAATATTATTATAATGCCAATAAGATCCGTGGAATTAAGCAAACACACCAACCTTCGCCCTGGATCAATGATTATGGTCAGTTTTCTATCATGCCTGTGACCGGGCATCTCAAATTCAGAGAAGAAGACCGGGCCAGTTGGTTTTCCCATAAGGCAGAAGTCGCACTACCACATTATTATAGTGTATATCTGGCCGAATACAATACACATCTGGAGTTGACACCTACTGAACGCGCCTGCCTGTTCAGAATCAGTTATCCGGCAGGTGATACGTCCACACTGGTCATCGATGCCTTTGACAAAGGCTCATATATAAAAGTAATTCCGGAAGAGAATAAAATCATCGGTTATACTACCCGCAACAGTGGCGGCGTACCGGAAAACTTCAAGAATTATTTCGTGATGTATTTCGACCAGCCTTTGAGTTATTATACCCTCTGGGAAGACTCGGCTTTACGTCCCGGCATCAATGAGTTGACCTCCGGGCACAGTGGCGCCGTGGTTGGTTTTCACCTGCCTGCCGGTGGTACCGTCCAGGTCAGGGTAGCGTCTTCATTTATCAGTTTCGAACAGGCAGAACTCAATCTGCACAATGAGCTAGGCCAGAAAAGTTTCGAGACGATCCGGAATGAAGGAGCTGCGGTTTGGAATCATGAATTGGGCAGAATCCATGTCAGTGGAGGCTCCGACGAGCAGATCAGGACTTTTTATTCCTGTCTGTACAGAGTATTGCTGTTTCCCCGTAAATTTTATGAGATCGATAAAGATAATCAAATCGTACACTATAGCCCATACAATGGAAAAGTGCTTCCCGGGTATATGTTTACTGATAATGGCTTCTGGGATACATTCAGAGCTGTATTTCCTTTTTTCAATCTGATGTATCGAGAACTGAACAGTCATATCATGCAGGGCTTAGTCAATGTATATAAAGAAAGTGGCTGGTTGCCCGAATGGCAGAGTCCCGGTCATCGTAATTGCATGGTCGGCAGTAACTCCGCTTCTATCATTTCTGATGCATACGTGAAAGGTATCCGTGGATTTGACATCAACACACTGTATGAAGCGATGTTGAAAAATATGCATCATGCCGGACCAATGGAATCCGTAGGCAGGGCCGGCGCAGAATATTACAATACACTTGGGTACGTACCCTATGATGTCGGCATCAATGAAAGTGCAGCCCGGACACTCGAATACGCGTATGATGACTTCACCATCAGCCGGGTAGCCCGCCTCTTGGGTAAACCCACTGCTGAAATCAATGAAATAGAGCTCAAAGCATTAAATTATCGGCATTTATTCGATCCGGAGACCCATCTGATGCGGGGCAAAAACAGAGATGGTACCTTCCAATCTCCATTTAATCCCTTCAAATGGGGTGACGCATTTACTGAAGGTAATTCCTGGCATTATACCTGGAGTGTATTTCACAATATCGCTGATCTCAAGTCACTGATGGGCGGAGACCTCGCATTTACCGCCATGCTGGACAGTGTGTTTGCTATGCCGCCGGTCTTTGATGCTTCATATTATGGTTCGGTCATCCATGAGATCCGGGAGATGCAAATCATGGATTTCGGCCAATACGCACATGGCAATCAACCGATCCAGCACATGATTTACCTGTACAACTATACCATGCAGCCCTGGAAAGCCCAGTACTGGCTGCGTGAGGTGATGGACAGGCTATATGCCGCCACACCGGATGGATATTGTGGTGATGAAGATAATGGTCAGACATCTGCCTGGTATGTTTTTACTGCATTAGGTTTCTATCCTGTTTGCCCCAGCGTAAATCAATATATCATAGGTGCTCCTTATTTTGAGAAGATGGTCATCACCCTGGAGAATGGTAAGAAAATTGAAATCAATGCACCAGGCGTCAGTGACGCTAAGCGATATATTCAATCACTGAAAGTCAATGGCCTGTCTTATCAAAAAAACTATCTGGAGCATAATCTCTTAATGGATGGGGCAAAACTGGATTATGAAATGACCAGTACGCCTGCGATCAATAGGAATCAGTCAAAGGATGCTTTTCCTTATTCAATGTCAGACAATGACTAAATTTCTTCTCAAACCCTTTTCATTTTACGAATTAACCCGGATTTAAAGCCCTACAAAATCTCCTACAAACTTCGTTTCGTTAATCTTTCCTTAAAATCAGGGAACAGATAAAATATTTTGAAAAATTTTTGTTTTAGTTGTAATATGTTATTGCTTGAATAATAACAACTTGAACATTAATTATTTGTTGATATAAGAAAAAACTTGAATTTGTAAAAGTTTGGCATGGTTTTGGCTATGAGATAGTAGAAATCCAAAACTAAAAGAAATTGTATATGAGAAAAACTAAAAACGAATCTGTTACATTAAGCGGTGGAAAGACAGAAGCACACTTGGATTACGCCGCACTGCGTAAGGCAGTATTAGTCTTGAGAGCTGTGAATCATAAGCTACGGCAGCGAATCATAGATCTTCTGGATGAGAGTAATAATATGACAGTGACTGATATATATATAAAACTCAGGTTAGAACAGTCAGTCGCGAGCCAACATTTGGCCATATTAAGACGCTCAGGGGTAGTCATTACCGACCGACAAGGTAAGTTTATCTATTATTCGCTCGACAAAGAGCGTTTAGCACAGATTTCAAGGCTGGTTCAGGAGCTTGCAAATTAATTTTTGTCTGGCTAAGTAATATACTGATTGTCAATATATTACACTTTTTAAGCTAAAGAATTACATTAGTCTTGCAGCTCAATGTAAAAAAAATTAGTCATATTTTCAAAAAAAGTATGACTTTTTTTTGTCATATATAGAAATTGTTTCATTTTTGTGGATAAGAAGACAAATTTTTATTCAGAAACTACAAAACAATCTTTTATGAAAAAGACTAAGGTTACAATTGACAATGACAAGCTTCAAGTCTCATCAGACTTACTTCGTGCGCTGGCACATCCACTACGCCTCAAGATCCTGGAGTTCATAGACCAGTATCAGAACATCAACGTAAACAAGATCTATCACACGCTGAAAATCGAGCAGTCGATTACCTCTCAGCATCTGCGCATACTGCGTAAGAGTGGTGTCGTGTACACTGAGAAAGAAGGAAAGTTGGTCAACTACACGATCAATTATGATGTAGTGAATAAAGCTATCAAGGCATTGAATAATTTTTACGCTCAGTAATATTTAGCAGTATATTTCTCTTTCTGACAGCATATCCTTTCGAATTATCGACGAATCCATTACTCCTTTTTAATTCAAGATTGTTTTCTTAAAGGGCTTTCCCAAAAAAAAATACGTAATTATCAATCCTAATGAACCAGCTCTGTCTCCGCAAGGCAGAGCTTTTTTTTTATTCAATCCGTACTACTTTTTACAGGGTGTGTATAACAAACCGCACAGACCCTTCGATTACATTCATTATAAAATATTTAATTTATATACTTACTAAGAAAGTTTTCGTAGTTAATCGAATTACTCCGTAGGAGTTTAATATAAATAACCCGGTACAAGCGAAGCACAGTGCCGGGTAAGCTAAAATCAAAAAAAGGAACTCCGTAGGTGTTCAATCATATTAAGAGATCCGATGAAATAATTATAAAGGCGAACACATGGATGACATTTGCAAACAAATGAAAACAGGCTCCACATTGAACACCTACGGAGTTCGGGTTAGTCTGGACACTAGCTCGGGCTGCACTTCGTTTGCACGAGGTTATTTATATTTAATACCTACGGCATTTAATTAATGAGAGCGTTTCAACATATTTCAATCAAAGGCGATCCGATTAGGATTTAGAAGAGCCAATATCACCAAAATTATAACCCGGAACGGGTGTAATGATTATAGAAATTACAATTTTATTGGCATCAAAACCCCGAGCGGGTGACATTATTTCATTAACTAATCGACATTGATATTTCAATAGTCAATTAGAGTAATAGCCTAAATCGTGTAAGAATATTGTAAAGATCGCAAGTGCCCTAGCCCCAATTCAATTTCAATACCTCTTGTCACCAATAACAATGAAATTAATTTTCATTTTTTGATTCTTTTATTCTACATTACAATCAAATGGGATTCCTCACGGAGCTAATTAATTTAACATTGAGCCTTTTGTTATACACACTTTTGTACATTTTGGGATTCCATCAGAGCATTATTTCGTATATTATCAATCCGTTTACAATTATTGTGCAGCAAAAACCAGACTGAACCATGGAGATCAGAAAAGCCTACCAGGAAGAGGCTGAGGATATTTGTCCGCTTATTTTATTAGCTATGGAAGATATCGTGTATCGTTTCATCGGTGAAGATTCAAAAGATAAAGCAACACAATTTCTCAATGTTCTTATTAAAGCCAAAGCTAACCAATACTCCTATGAAAACTGTTGGGTGATATTGTCGCAGGATACGATTGTGGGCTCAGCCCTTGTCTATGATGGTGCACGATTACACGAATTGCGTGTACCTGTCAGAGAAACTATCAAAACATTATACAATCGGGATTTTAATCCGGAAGACGAGACTCAGGCCGGCGAGTACTACATTGACTGCGTGGGTGTACATCCGGATTATCAGGGTCAGGGTATCGGTACGCGGCTCTTGAATTTTTTGAAAGGAGAATATGGGTCTAACCAACAGGGTGCGCTCGGTCTGTTAGTGGATAAAGGCAATCCGATGGCCAAAAAACTTTATTTAAAATTAGGTTTTGAAGTCACTGGTGATAAAACACTGATGGGCAAACCGATGGAGCATCTACAATTCCGCAGAAAACCAACATAATATTTACTCCAATTATCAGTATCGGGAAAATAATCTGGATTGATACTAAGCTTATTGCATGAAATTAAACTCTATTTCCCGATCCTGTAACTACAGCCCACGCTCAGATACGGATTGAACAGATCGCTATCCGTTTTACCCACATCTTTGCTAGCAGTATTCAGACCAATTCTTAAAACCGGAGTAAATCGCTTTATTCCTTTCTTGAGTGTCAACCCTGAATTGAACATCAAAATATCAGTGATAAAAACATCTTTCGGTGGCCCATTATAGGGATCTTCATCAAAATTCGAGAAATAGACCGGTGCGGGATGGTCAAAAATAAAATAGGTTACTGAAAAATCCAGTGCTACTTTCAATCCAGTGGTTTTTTGCCAGGCCTGTACCACTGTAAATGTATATTCATTGGTTTGATTCCTGTAAAACAGATTTTTACTCAAATCCGTATGATTATTAAATCCTCTGGAATAGGCAAGTGAGGTTTCAAGGTAAGCGCCCTTATTCTGCCCATACCAGAGAAAATAACCGCACCAGAGGCTGGGTTTGACTCCCGCCTGCTTTAAGCCAAAAGGGTAAGCACCGCGTATCCTGATACTGTGATGAGCATTAACTGAGCCTCCCAGCAACAAATGTCTGGCCATGGCCCGATTATACGACACTTTCACTGCCGGCGCCGGTAGTCTGAAATCAACATCTGCCTGCAGCTCCTGCTGTCCTTTATCTGTAAAAAAGCTGGTGGGCGGTTTCGTGCTATACGCTTCCGGAATATAGGCACAAGCCACCAACAAGGATGAAACCAAAATGAATGTAAATACTAATATATGACCGGACTTAAAGTTACAAAGCTCCATAATGAAAATCCCTTTCTAATAGGAACGATTGAAACTACGTTAATTTTCAATCAAAGGAATCTTTTTTGTAATTATTCAGTTCAATTACGCTTAATCCTGTTTGTCATAATTTTTGAATAATAAATTATTCCGTTGATCCACAACCAAACCTGAATTAACATAAACAGAAAAGTGGGCATTTTTACAAATACCCACTTTACTGTTTTTAAAATACCTGCATGATTTGTAATAATGTCGATACTACATTAAAAATGCACTAAATCCTTTTATTCATAATGCAACTTGGTAATTTTTCCGGTCAGTGAAGTGATATACCAGGTATCTGTTCCCACTTGTTTGATACCGGTAGGCAAAGCAAGGCTATCCTGGAGTACTGTCGCTGTAGTACCGTTTATCTGAATTACTGCACCTGATCCTGCATCAAACCCCGCTGGCAATACAAATGCTCCGGAATGTTGTAATACCAATGCTCCGGCTGAATTACCAGCAGCTTGATCAACCAGTGCAGTGAAGTTACTCTGATAAGTCGAAACAGCTCCGGTTGGTGAAACTTTATATACGACCGCTTTACCCTGAGGAAATGGAAAACCTGTCAGTGCAGTCACTAGAAAATTGCTGCCATCATATCTGATCGAAGTAGGAACCACCTGTACTTTAGGACCACCTAAACCGGGAAACAACGGATTGTCCAATGCAGGAAATGTAGCAAGTACTGAAAACTGATTAGCTGCAGTACGATGTACAATAGCATTGGCGCCCGCATCAGCAATATAAATATCGCCATTTGGACCCTTTGTCATGTTGTAAGGGTGTGAGTCCTTATCCGGGTTGTTATCACCGGGTATCGCTCTGACGACACTGGCCACATCCTCTTTCTCCAGTGTCTTACCATCAATGGGAGCATCACCAAACTTATACGCTGAAATATCCACATGGTAGAGATAATCACCGGATAAGATGTACAGCGTAGTGCCGTCCAGCATGAGATGAACTGTACCCTGCACCTCGTGTGAAACAGCATTGGCATAAGAAGACAGATTGATAATAGCATCCTGTTGCTTACCATCCGGGGTGACGAGAACCACTTTTCCATTATCATTGTGTGTATTTCCTGATGAATCGGCTGTGGCGGTGCCTGACTCTGTCGCCCAGATATTGCCTTTGGCATCTACTTCAATTCCTATCGATCCAGGCACACCTTGTGTCACTGTACTGGCTACCAGTTTTTTAGGTGTGTCATCGTCCTTAGTACACGCTGTGTAAAATAATGTCAGAACTAAAAGAAAAAATAGTGGGAATAATCTAAAGTTCTTTGGTCTGGTAAGTAATTTCATTTTTTTGATTTTAATAGTTATTTAATGGTGTAGATAGTGCTATAAACTTCATTTGTGTCGTTTATATTCCATTTACAGCGTTAAGTCTTGTTAATAAGTTCAATTCTTTATATTGTTTTTGATTAGTGAATCACTGCACCAATAAAATCATCGTTTTTATGCCTGCTTTTGAAATCGCATTGACTGTGTAAAGCCCTTTTTGCATGGGCTGGAGCGAATATCGGTTGCCCGGATCTGCTGCAAATGATTTAATGAGTCTGCCTTGTAAATCATAGATCATTATTCGGGTCAGCTCATCCGCTGAGTTCACATATATTTCATCGGTAGCGGGATTGGGATACACGCTGAGTTCGAAAGTGTTAGTAAACCGGACTACAGCAATTTTACTGTATTGTATTGTACCATCGCGTGCTACGATCTTCAGTCGGTAATAGTTATTTCCCGGCATTGGGGTATAATCTATTGCATCATAGTGGTGTATTTCAGGACGATTGCTTGATTTGATCTCAGTCAGGGATGAAAAGTCAATCCCATCACTGCTACGCTCGACCACATAGGAAAATAGATTCCGCTCATCTATAGTCTGCCAGTATAGATGGACCTTTTCTTTTTGTCTGAGTGCAGCAAAACTGAGGATAGTCACCGGGAGTGGACTATTTGAGAGATTGGTGGTTCCAAAGGTAAATGGGCTGAAACTACTTACCACACCATTTGTCTGCACTGTGCCTGTCATACCACCCGAGCCACCACCATTACCCAGGTCATCCCAGGCAACGCCATTCCAGTGTACGATATGGATATCGGCATAATTATTAATATAGGTTGCATTTCCTGCACAGGGCGCTTCATAAGCGAAGGTCAGTGTGACATTACTGCTACCGACAAGTCGTTTTACATCCCAATACTCACAGGGGCTGACTTTCTGAATCGGTGCGCTAAACAGACTGGTATTATATCCGGCAGAATTAGGATTTGCATGGATGAACTCTGTACTGAAAACATCATTTACATCAGATGGTGCCGACATCTCCACTGTGTTGAGCGAATTATCGGTGCCGATTGGAAAAGTAAAGGCATCGTCCCCCTTTTTTTGAACAACACCTACTACATGGCTGGAAGTGGAGGCGTCTGTATGTCCTGCTCCATCAGAAAACAAAAGATAGTTTGTAGCAGAGCTGATGATATTTCCACCATTGAAGTTCAGTTTAGTCGAAACGGTCATTGGGTCATTCAGTGTCAGACTGGCACCTCCGGTCTTTTTCATCTGCATTTTCGGTATGGTGATACTTTGTGTGCTCTGTTGCTCAAAAGTAGCATTTGCGCTTCCGGAAAACTTCACGGTGTCAGTAAAAGTTACACTTGCTGATGACTTGATTGTTAAATTACCATTGATAGTAATTGGCTTACCATAAGCCATGTGAAATGAACCGCCCGAATTCCGTATGAGCGTCAGATCACCGTTATAGATATCCGGATCTACATCGGAATCACGCCATTCGGCATTCGAATTTTTGGTAAGCGTTGTATTTCCATTGATTGTATTTCCCTTGAGGTAAAAAATATCCCCATTTGTAGAGCCGTCTGTCACATTCAAATCTCCGTTGATGGTACTATAGAATATATAGTCAGTAGATACACTCCAAAATTTATTTACTGTGAACGATGTTACAATCAGATCATTATAAGAAGCATTAAATGCACCACAGTCTTCTACATATACCGAACCTCCGGGTGTAGTATTTTTAAGTCCTTTTATTACGGTATAGGGATAACCACCTCCATCTGAAACAATATTTACCTTGCCGCTGATCGTCGTCGTCGGTTCGTTATCAAAATTAATTTGTGTTTTACCACCATAATGATTTGTATAACTAAAGTCGCCGATAAGTGCGGTAAAGCCATTTTTAAATATATAACTATCTCCTCCCTGGTTCCGGGTTATGGTTACATTGCCATTATAAGCAGAGGCATGGGCAGCATTTGAAGTATTGTCGCCCATCTGGAATTTTCCACTTCCAGTAGCATTAAAATTAAAGGTAGTGTTTCCATTGAAGGTATTGGCTCCGTTGATGGATTCATAAAAATCGCCGCTACCCGTTATATTAAAAGTGATATTATCATTAACTATATTAGTTCGAAAATATCTTAGATCACTGGAACTGTTAGAACTGATTACGATATCTGTCGAAGCATTACTATTATTTAAGGTAGCCCCATTGATGTCAATATCGGATGTATTAGACAATGTGAATCCATTAAAATCCAATACGCTTCCACTGGACATATTAAACTTGTGAATGGTTACATCATTGTCAAGTACCGGACTATTTGTAGTGTTGGGAATAGTTACATCACTACTTGAAATAGGTACAGTATTCGTGGACCAGTTACCCGGTTCATTCCATGAGGAATTCACACTGCCATTCCAGGTTTGTGCATAAACAGAACTGCCCGATAAAATAAAGAAGAACAAAATGTAGCATTTCATTTTCATGACTTATATTTTTATGCTTAATAAATTTTTTAATAATGTTTCGGTATTCCGTAATAGGTATCAGTGTTTGATTTCCAAACTATTTATACCAATCGGAAAATGATTTGACTATTTAATATCCTTGTTTCACCCCTGCACCCCTAAATGGGACAAGCATATTAAATGGTCAAATCTTAGTCATTTTAGTATAAATACAATCAGGTTAATAAATACTGGCCTGTACCGATCAGGCTGGTCACATTTCTAATGCAAAAGTGAAAACTTCAGGAATCGGAAAATTGTATATATCGGACATTTTTAATGCAGTCCGATTAAAATGACATTTGATCGTATTACATTATATCGGAAAAGTGGAGATCAAGGGTGATTTCTAAAAATCCAACAATTAATATATCCGTAACTATTCAGCGCAAATAAATGATTAACATCAATTAAGGGCTTTAGCTACATTCAGTTTTTGTCCTGTTTCAGGGGCGTAGCCCTGTAATCTTTGTAGCAATTCACCTCAACAATAATTTAAAAGAATATTTGTCATGATTTTTGCATGAAGCTCATTTGGGAGAGAAACATTTTTTCAATATTGGCAAAAATCACGCCAAATATGGGTAAACCTGTGATCTTACCCGGGGGTTGAAACCCCGGGCTAATAAACATTTCACCCATACTGGGTTCTCCATTACC
>CAZGKN010000023.1:0-30708 GCA_964525915.1 uncultured Saprospiraceae bacterium
ATACTCCTGGCATCTTAAAAATGTTCTTTTCATGTGCTTAAGTTTTGGTTTAAAATTTAAGTAAAAAAATAAATTTATAGCTCTATCAATAATAGACATTCAGTCAGGTTTTCCATTTTCACCATTTGGCAAAATAAAATACCATTGTGCAGTTACACACATAATCAAGACCTTAGTACAACAATTATTGAATTGTAAAATGAAGTTTTCAAAGTGCAAGTTATGACCCCTTGCAATCAATGAAATTTAGTGTAGATTTCTTCAAAGACCCTCATACAGAGGGCAATTTCACCACCAAAGGTAACCGCAATTTATTAAATTTACATAAATTTAATATATATTATTAATCATAATATATACAGAGTTATAAATCAAATTATATATAGTATATTTTGTTAATTTACCCTAAAAGATATAATGCCGGCCGGAAAGTATAAAATAATTTCAATAATCTGATTGAATAATTAGAATTCATTCATTTTGACAAAATGGAATGCTTCCATTACAAAAACTAAACATTTTAAATCGAAGGACTAAAATAGAAACCAGGACAAGTAGAGCTCATTCAAAGCACAGCAATAGTATAAACTTAATGTACTAAGTAATGGCCACTTGCCTGCCTTCTACCCCTGCACCCTTCAGCCCGTTGGATATTTATCAAACGGGCTAAAGTTGGACGAAGCCATACAATTGGTCAAAGGAAAATATTTTCAGTACATCTTGTCCACAGGACACAGAATACCAATTTAAAAAGAAAAGTAACAGAAGTGTGTTACCTGAAGTTATTTCATTTCCTTCTTAGGCGTGAGATTTACACCGATAGTGAATTCATGTTTACCATTATTATATGGTTGATAGTCGCCTTTATATACATCAAAGCTATAACAAAGTGTCACCATATTAATATTGATACCCAATAAAACACCGAAACCATTTTGCTCTGCACCGAAATGATAAGCTACGCCGCCGATCAGTTTATTGTTTAGGAAATAGCCATTTACATTTACATCGCCTAAGAGTGGTGCGTCGTCCCCTACTTTGCGTAAAGCCAATCCAGGCTCAACCTTAAAGTCATAATCTGCCACATCGAATGCATTGGCCAGATAAAATGTAAAATTTGTCTTATAAGCAATATCATTAGATGCACCTGCGGGTTTATCCAGGTAGGTATGAACCAGATTAGGCAGAGCTACACCGACTGTCAGTGTTTTATTTATCTTAGCGAATAAGCCCAGACCAAGATCAAAGTATCGCACACCATCATTGGCTGCCAACAGTATTTCATCGTTTGGATCAATGAGTGGATCATTGGTGACACCGCTAATTAATGTTCTCTGTTGAAACTCAGTAGTCAGGCCTATACCGGCAACCACTTTTTCAAATTGCAATTTATACGCATAACCCAAAGCAGCCTTGAACTTATTAATAGAGGCATTGCGCTCATTCATCAATTGTGCACCTAAACCGATATTATCACCAAAGGCACCGCTATATGCAAAAGTGTAGTTCATAGGTGTACCGGGTGCACCTGACCAGCTATTTACTACATTACCCAAAAACTGATGTGTGCCGGTTTCAAAGCCTGTAGCGCCGGGATTTATTAATACAGGATACAGCGAATAATGTCTGTAGATAGCCTGTTCCTGCGCAGATGCAGCCTGAGCTGTCCAGATGATTACTAAAAGTATAATTAGTCTTTTTAACATATCACTTTCGTTTTATTTATTAAAGCGTACGATATTTTTATTTAAATGACCGGATGATGGAAACTGCGCCTTTATAAACCTGAATCGCACCAGTTGTTTCTTTCACTTCCAGCACCCAATAATAACCACCGTCTGGTAGAGGATTTCCGGTACCATCCGTGCCTTCCCAGTTATTGCTATAATTGGAAGATTCATATACTTTCTGTCCCCATCGATTGAAAATGATCAATTTAGTCTGGATATTACCCAAGCAGGTAATCAACAGTTTGTCATTTTTACCATCGCCATTCGGTGTGATTGCGCCTATACCTTCAAAGCACTCTTTACCACCTGGCGTCAATGTCTTAGAGAATACAATGGAACAGCCATTCTTATCGGTCACTTTCACCGCATATACGCCTACGCCGATACCTGAAACCGCATCCACATTGCCTACGCCATCCGGATTAGTCCATTGATACGTATAACCACCGGCACCGCCTGAAGGAATTACTCTGATCGATCCATCTTTTGTTTCTGCATCAGTAGGATAGGTAATATCAAAATCAGCTTTAATTGGTGATGGAGACAGAATCGCATAATTGGCGGTACTGGTCTTACCATCAGCGTCAGTTATAGTTACTGTATAACTACCGGCACAAACATTGGAAAGCACTGAGGTAGTCACACCATCTCTGCTCCATTTATATGCATACGGTGGCTTACCTCCAGCCGGAACGGCCGTCAATTCGCCATCACAGGTACCAGAACAACTCAGATCCAGTTCTCCGTATTTCTTTGCATTAATACTCACACTGAGTGCTGTATTGCCATCAGTAACAGTAACAGCCAGTGTCGATGTACATGAATTATTGACATCAGTGACTGTAACAGTATAGTTGCCTGCTGCAAGATTAGAAATATCCTGTGTAGTTGATGGAGGTGTTGTGGACCATTGATAAGAGAAATTACCTGAACCGCCGCTCACGTTGATATCGATAGCTCCATTATTTCCGCCTCCGGTAGCCGGAGTAACACTTGCCACTGCTACGACAATCGCAGGTGGAGCTGAAATAGTATAAGTCTTGGAAGTTGAGTTTGCGCCATCTGTAACCGTAACTGTATAATTGCCCGGACACAAATTGGTTAGTTTAGTGACATTTCCGGCACCATTTGACCAACTGATCACAGGATTTGTAGCACCTACAACACTAACTTCAACAGATCCATTACAAGCATCCGCACAGGTAGCGTCCTTCTTACTGACATCAACAATACCTAGTACTGCGGTACCTATCGTGACATCACCCGAACAGAAATTCAGTGGCAGGCTGGTACCATTGACATCGAGTATCTCAGCGGTAGAGGACATACATTTACTACCAAAGTTTACTTTACAAATACCAGATGTTCCTTTGACCTTGAAATTGACTGTAAATAACACATAGTCATCCGGCAATGTAAAACCATTGGCCTCGGAGTCAAACCAGAAAACAATCAGACAACCTTGTGAAGGGCTATTGAAGCTACCCAAAGTCAGTCCGGTCAATAAATTATTCGCCGGTAATTCTACCGGTGTGGTGGCATCGAGTTCCAGACAATTCGGATCCCAGTCGAGGCTGTATCCCATAGAAACGATATCCTTGAAGTCTTTCACTGAGACTGTCATTTTTATATTTGAGCCGGTAGGTGCGGTGTGGTCGGAAGCGATCAGACCAAAACCCGTGAAGTTACATGGCTGGACAATATCACAACTGACTTTCATCGATCCATCAGTAGTAACATCCAGTGTACCGCCACCTGATTTGGTAAAAGTGCTATTCTGGAAGGCTATAGGCTTAGTCTGATCACAGCACCCATCCCCGGGCGTATAACAAATTTCAAAAATGGTAGTACCTGCTGCAATGGTACCTGCTCCGGAAGAGCTCCAATTGAGCAACACTTTATTGCCGGTTATCGCAATATCATTTACATCAAAACCGGGTAAAATAGTAGTCAGATTACGGATTTCATTGATCGTACCACAGCCGTCAGGGAAGACAATATCCGTCTTCATACCTGATATTGATTCAAAGCCGGTTCCCGCCTTAATCGGAATGCAAATCTGTTCGCCGGATTTCACCGGAATGTTTGAATTCACTGTGAGTACAGGTTTTTCGCCGCCACATGGTGCACCGGTGATAGTGACATTGGCCGCTTCGATAGTTGATGGGATGACATCACCAAAAGGATCTATAAACAATAGGTCAAAAAAACCATCCTTTATCAGATTTACGACTGACTGATCACCACAGATTCCGTTAAACACCACTGACAGCAGGATAGTCCCATTTGCAAGATCTGCGCCGGTGGTTTGTGGATCATCCCACTGTGTTTTTATCTTACCTTCATTAGCGATAACCGAGAAATTGGTACTTTCAGAAAGTGAAAGTGCTGACAGATCATCAAATTTTACAAAAGATAATTTTGCCGGATCGTATTTAATAACAAACTGAAATCCGGTCACATCCTGAAATCCATCCACTTTGAAAGTGACTTTCACATTTTCACCTACATTACCGGGTGTCGCAGAACCATACACACGAATATCTGCAAAAGTAAGGGAGGCTGAGATCAGGAAAAGGAAAATTATGGCTATTCGCTGGAGCATAATCAATAATTTAGATAAAAACTTTCACTATTTCTATTCTTGAAAAGGAAATACAGTGCAAAGATATAATTTATTTGCAATGGCAATAATAATATTCTAATGCCCTTGCGGGAGACACAAATTCTTACAATTGACAGATCAGGCTAACTCTGCAATCTGTGGAACATCTTTTTCCACACGCAGATTATCGATAATGAATGTCTGTCGCTCCTGTGTGTTCTTTCCCATGTAGTATTCGAGGAGTTTTTCTATATCTGTCTTATCCTGCAGCACTACAGGATCCAATCGCATCTTTGCACCGATAAAACCTGCAAATTCTTCCGGCGAGATCTCGCCCAGTCCCTTGAAACGGGTTATCTCAGGTTTGCCCTTCAGTTTTGTGATTGCTGCCTGTTTCTCATTTTCAGAATAACAATAAATCGTTTCCTGTTTATTTCTGACCCGGAATAATGGTGTGTCCAAAATGTACAAATGTCCGTTACGCACCAGTTCGGGAAAGAACTGCAGAAAGAATGTCAACAAAAGCAAACGGATGTGCATTCCATCCACATCAGCATCAGTGGCTATCACTACCCGATTGTATCGCAGATCATCCAGGCCATCTTCTATATCCAGTGCATGTTGCAGCAGATTGAACTCTTCATTCTGATAGACAATTTTCTTCGAACTACCATAACAATTCAGTGGTTTACCACGCAAACTAAAGACCGCCTGAGTAAACGGATCTCTGGACTTAGTAATAGAACCACTCGCTGAGTCACCCTCAGTGATAAAAAGTGTGGTCTGCCCTTTTTGCTCCAGATCACCGGATTTGTCACTGAAATGAACCCGGCAGTCCCGCAGTTTCTTATTGTGAACATTCGCTTTTTTCGCTTTTTTGTTCACCTCTTTCTTTATATCTGCAATTTCTTTCCGTTCTCTTTCAGACTGGAGGATCTTCTTTTGCAGTGCAGATGCAGTATCGGGATTGCGATGCAGGAAATTATCGAGTTCCTTACTCAAGAAATCATTGATAAATGAGCGGATAGAAGCCGCATCAGGGCCCATGAGTGTAGATCCCAGCTTCGTCTTGGTCTGTGACTCGAATACCGGCTCTTCTACACGAATGCTTACCGCTGCGATGATAGATGAGCGAATATCCTTGGCATCATATTCTTTCTTATAAAAATCACGTAACACTTTGACTACACTTTCCCTGAAGGCAGACAAGTGCGTGCCCCCTTGTGTAGTATTCTGTCCGTTTACAAAGGAATAATATTGCTCACCATAATGTGTAGCGTGGGTCAGCGCTATCTCGATATCCTCACCGGCCAGATGGATAGGTGGGTAGATAAATTCTTCATCGTTTGTCTTATTGATCAACAAATCCAGCAAACCATTTTTCGATACCAGTGTCTTACCATTGAACTTGATTTTCAGACCGCTGTTGAGATAGGCATAGTTCCACAGCATTGCCTCGATGATATCCTCCCGGAACTTAAAATTAGTAAAGATCTGCTCATCCGGTATAAATCGGATGTAGGTGCCCTCTTTATCAGACGACAAACCGATAGTACCATCCTTAGTGATTTCACCCTGGGTAAACTCTGCTTCCTTTGATTTGCCTTCACGTACTGAGCGTACCAGGAAATAGCTACTCAGGGCATTAACTGCCTTGGTACCAACGCCATTGAGGCCGACAGACTTTTTAAATGCTTTGGAGTCGTATTTACCTCCGGTATTGATCTTAGCGACACAATCAACTACCTTACCCAGCGGAATACCCCGACCGAAATCCCTTACCTCGACTGTACGGCCTTCTACATTGATGTGGATCTCTTTTCCATGCCCCATGAAATATTCATCCATGCAATTGTCCACCACTTCCTTGATCAGGATATAGATTCCATCATCCGGGGCCTGACCATCACCGAGTTTGCCGATGTACATGCCGGGACGCATGCGGATATGTTCTTTCCAATTGAGTGAGCGGATATTGTCTTCTACGTAGTCCGATGTCATACTGAATGCCTTAGCTATAAAATTATGAGTACAAATTTAGTGATTCCGAATGATATAGATAAAATTCATATATACTGAAAATAGTTCATTTTGATCATATGATATCCTTGTCTGACCCCTTCACCCTACTGCCCGATAGATAAAAATCTGACGAGCTAAAGGGACAAGGATATTAGATGGTCATTTCTTCATGCGACTGATATAGTTAAAATTGGCGGTATTTTTAAAAATTAATTGAATTTATAATATCATTTGTTATCAAAAGCGTAGGCTGAGCCTACGCTTAGCAGTTGATATCATTGTCTGTTATCGACAAAGATTCTGGGTTTGCGTAGTTCGGGGACATTGCGGATGTGTTGTATGTATTCAGCCGGGCGGTATTCGATGTTTGGTGTGACCCGGAGCTGTGCTTTACACTCCGCTTTAATCTTGTCTTTGATATAATCTGTATCTTGCTTTGAATAAAAATAAATCGTCAGTTCATCTTCACCTAATGGGCCTGTCGTGGCTTCGATTACATACGTTTCTAACTCGGGCAGGTGATCCAGCAATGGTTGGAATGCAGCCGGAAAGATTGTGGTCCCTTTGTACTTCAACATCTGACCCAACCGACCTACGACCGGTCCTACCCTGTGTGTCGTACGTCCACAGGCACACGGTGAATCAAAGCGCACCACAACGTCACCGGAGCGATAGCGTAACAAGGGCATACCTTCCACTCCCAGCGTAGTAAATACCAACTCACCGGGAGTGCCTGCAGGGACTACATTGCCCTCCGGGTTAATCATCTCTGTGTAAATCAAATCGGGCAGTTCGTGGCCACCACACCCATAAGAACATTCAGTAAAGGCTGTCGCCATCTCGGTCGAAGCATAAGTCGAATACATTTCGATTCCCCAGTGATCCCGGATAAACTGTCCGGTCTTATTGAGTTCAAACGAATTATATCGTATCGGTTCACCGATACATATCAATTTACGAACTGCAGTCCCTCGAATATCAATGCCCTGTTCCTGTGCATATAGAATGAGTTTAACAATAAAACTCGGAACACCAATCAAGGTTGTGGCCTTAAAATTCACAATTGACTCCCACTGCATGGCAGGTACACCAATACCTACCCTGATGGTGGCAGCTCCAATACGCCTTAATCCAAGGTAATAAGCCAATCCGGCCATAAATCGTCTGTCCAGTGTGGTCGTTATCAAAACAATGTCATGGGCTGTGATTCCTGAAATCGTCAGGCCGGATGCTTCATTGTAGGCCAGTCGCCTTAGATCGGTGTCAGTAAGCACTATCGGCACAGGGCTGCCCAGGGTGCCCGAAGTAGTGACGTACTCCGCAATAGCATTCGTTGGTACAGCGATAAAATCGGGATTGTACCGGGCTAAATCTTCCTTGCGTGTAAATGGTATTTTTTGCCATTCTGCCTTTAAATCAGCCGCATCGACATTTACTTTATTTTCCTCTAAAAGCTTTTTGTAATAAGCACTATGCTTCTGCACATATCGGAGTGTAATACGCAATTGTTGTTCCTGAAACACCCTTAGTGCTTTGGCATCCAGGTACTGTATTTCGTTACTATTATCTGTCATTCATTTTATTTAGTTTTTCGACAATACGCAGGCTATCCTGCCTGACAGGGAAAACTTTACCTAATGCCTGCCGGTAATAGGAACGGGCAAGCGCCATTGAATCATGTGCCTGATACATATCTCCGATCGTCTCATAAGTTAGGAAGTAATCGGGATTAAGTGATTCGAGCTCGTGCACATACTGTTTGATTGATGAAGGACTAATACCTTCAGATCTCACGACATTGAGTAAGTTTTTAAACTGTCGATAAGGCAACCATGCCTCCTTGATCAATGTGCTATCTGCAGCAATATTCTTTGCCGGGATATAGGGATCTAAATGCTGCAAAAATATCCGGTTTAAATTAAAATAAAGATATTGTCCTAATTGAAAAGGATTGGTAGATACCCAGAGTGACATAGATGCCGGTTCCATGATCACCGAATGATGTGCGATCAACTGATCCAGTGCCTTTTCATTGCCCCAACCGATGTGCACACCATGCAGTCCGTAAGGATTTCTGAGTATAGAAGCGGCCACATCTGCATTTACGACCTGTACAGAATCCAGCAATTCCTCGAGGCGGAGATGCCGGTAATTTGAGCTACTGTTATATCTGAAATTCGTGTTATTCGAATCCAATGAATATGTCGATGACTGAAAATGATTAGAGCAAATGATCCGATCGCCCTTCGGACTATAAATACCTAATTTATCCGGCGATTTTTCGATGATTATTGCCCTGTTTTCACTTCCTGATCCTACTAATACTGACTCTGAAACAAACATCTGGCGTCTGGCTGCAATTCTTTTTGCTTCGTCCAGTGAATGCGCGTATTGGAGTATCTCACGACACACGATAGAAACCGGTGTCTTCGCTTCCAGTGGGATAGAGGACTTAGCCGCATTGATAGTTACGGTGATTCCAGCTTCATTCATACCACTGACTGCGCCAATCATTCCAGGCCAGGAAACCATTGCAAAAGGAATACCCTGCGTCGGTTTCATAAATATTACCAACTTATTCCTTGCAAAATCATCGCCGACATAAAAATCAAAATTTCTCCCGATCATCAATTTATTATCTGCCGAATATTTCCCCCACACACCAAAAGAAGTACAACCGGTCACAAAATGTTTGTCCTGCAGTGCATGTCCTATGTCATGAGCGGCATGATAGTTGAGTATGCGCATATAGGGCGGGCCTATCAGGTCATCGTACTCGCTACTCATATAGCGGGATTCATGATATATCTCCTGCAGGTATTCCTTCGGAATATATTGTTCTATATCCCGGTTAAAATAAGCAATGAAATAGCGCAGAAATTTCAAATAAAAATCACTTGGAACTATCTTTTTTATTTGTTTTATAAAATATTCTTCCTGTAGTTTATGCAGTCCTGCAGTAAGCGCACCGATTGCCTCACCCCGCTGGATAGCATCACCCTCCACGTAGAGGATATACATACCTGAATCGACCTTTTGCAGATAATTATTGCCCACAGTCCAGGTGCTGTCATCCTTTCTTTGCGGAACTAACTTTGTACTATCCACAGCTGTAAATGTCTGTGGCTGTGAATAAATCAACGAATTCAGATAAATAAATAATCCGGCAAAGAGCAGAACAAATACTCCTATGATTATTACTATTATTTTAAGCCATTTAGGCATCAGTGCATACTTTTTCTTTTTCTAAAAACCGGCTAATAGCCGTGTAAATATCGGGAATATCGGACAAATCTGACAATGTCACCAGTGCAGATATAGCAGCACCATAAATCCCATGAATATCCGTATTCTGCCCGGTAAGGCAGAGATTAGAGATAGGCGTGCGTGTGGCAATGCGGGTACGCAGGAAATCATCCCCAGACTTGCGGATGCCATACACAGAACCTTCCGGTACACCCAGATAATCTCTGATAGTCAGCGGCGTAGCACAGTAAGCATACTTTATCATGGAGCGGATATCAGGGAAGACTGATTCTACTTTATGGATTACACGATTGATTACTTCCGATTTAAATTCTTCATAACTTGTACCCCTTTCATCCGGGTTTGTCACTGTGTTTCTGCTCTCCTGCCATCGATCGAAATCAGCAATATCTGCATACATTAATACTGAAAGTGTAGAGACAAACTGTTGGTCGTCAGATTCCACACCGGCACTCAACATAAAATAATCCGGCCAGCATTCATCCATCTTTGTCGCAGGTACTCCGATATCGCATTCAGAAGACAAATAGTAATAATTATAATTGAAATAGGGTAATTTTCCCGATTGTAAAATTAAATAAACTGTCAGAAAAGATGGATAATTTTCCAGTGTATTTATCCGCAGGGAAAATGCTTTTTTATGATATTTTTCCGGAAATAATTGAGTCAGCGCCGCCGGATGAATATTCGCTATAAAATTACTTGCACGAATGATGGAACCATCACTCAATGTACAAGTTGAAATCTTGTCATCATTTATTTCCAAAGAGCTGACCTCAGCGCGCTTCCTGATTTTACCGCCATTGGCATGAATCTTTACCGAAAGCTGATTGGCTATTTGTGAGCCACCTTTACAAAAACGATATGCTCCCGTCACATAAGAGTTAAGTATGAGTGCATAGATATAAAATGGGGTGGTCGATCTATCGTAGGCAAATAAAAGCGCATTTCCGGTGAGTATTTTCTTTAATTTTTCATCATTTATACAACTATCCAATACTGTTGCAAGTTTGTCCGAGAATATACCAACTTGTGATTTATCAGGAAAGCCTTTTTTTAGTGAATATGGCCCAAAATGAGTAACAGTTTCTTTTATCTTTTGAACCAATAAAAGCAATCCATTTCGCTCCATCGGAAAATCTGCAATCAGGTCTTCGACAAAATGATCCCAACCCTGGCTCAGTCTATATTCTTTTGAATCTCCGGAAAATAAAATCCGGTCAAAACCATGGATATCCATTCGCCGAAAGTCCAATTTGTCCAAAATACCCAAAAAATCAAATAATTGATTCAGTGTATCGCCCTGACCTAAACTACCCACGTAGTGTACGCCGGTATCAAAAATGTGCTTCTCCCGCGAAAATACCTGCAGCGCTCCACCCAACTGGTTATTTTTCTCCAATAAAATAACTTTCTTACCTACAGCCGACAGATAACAGGCAGTGATCATACCGGCAATACCAGCGCCAATGATGGCATAATCATATCGTCCCAGTACATCAGCCGGCATTCAAAGTGTTTTGAAGTGTGAGACAGAGTAAAGTATCTGCTGAGCGATCTGAGGACTCCAGAACCTCAAATCCCAGACCCTTCGCTTGAGCGATCTGCTCCAGCCAGCTAATCTCACTGAAAAACAATGCGCCGGAAGTTTTATTGAACTTCATCACTTTGGTTGATATTTTTTCGATCAGCCCGGTTCTTTTCACTATTCCATTTTTCACAAACGCATCTCTGATAAATATCTGACCACCCGGATTCAGTTTTTCGATACAATCGCCTACCAACTTCATCTGGACTTCTACCGGTAAATAATGGAGTACATCATACAGGATAAACACATCTGATGACGGAAAAGGTTCGTATTCAGTCATCAAATCAATTGGTCTGAAACTCAGCCCCGGATACTTCACCAATGAATAAGCATGTGCCGCTGTTTCTATCTTTTCGATATCATAATCCAGCCCGATAATCTGGCGGCGATAGCCACAGAGCGCTAACATGAGGGGCAACATCCCATATCCGCACCCGATATCGGTCACCATGGCTTCTTTTGGAATCCGTTCATTAATCTTTATAAACAGCCCTTCGTGCAATGTCTTGATCTTCGCATACCAATATAATGAAGGACCTTTGTACAGGTAATTAGCACAAAGTGTAGTAAAGTTATAGGTCGGTGTCTCCAGATCATCCCGCATTTTCTGATATTCGGCATTAAAATATGCAACAATTGATTTTCTTCTGCTTGTATAATCCGTGCCCCAACTCAGGTCATCGGGAGTGATGGGTGGCAGCAAACGCATCGTACCGGTTCCCGGCTTAATGTGTTGTTCGCCTTTAGTCAGGATATCAGAGAACCCATGCATCAACACCGGATAAATCGGCAGTTGCAGTTTTTCGGCCAGATAGAAAGCACCCTTGTGAAAACGCCGGATGTTCGCATCGTAAGAGCGACTACCCTCCGGAAATATTAACACTGAACATTTTTGCTGAATACGTCGGGCAGTTAATTTCTCGACCAGTGCAAGGTCTTTGAAACCCGGGATATATCCGGCTGTCCGGAGCATCAGGCCATAGACAGGATTATTGTACACCCATTTATTACCGAGCACCACTATACGCTCATCAATCCAGGGAATGGCCAGTAAATCAATGTGAGACTGGTGATTGGCAATAATTATTCCGGGTTTACCCGGATTATAGAAATGTTTATTCTCTATTTTAAACCGTGTGTAAGGGCTTGTCCACACGACAAAGCGTCCGCCCACTTTTATTATCCAGAGATAAATCCTTTTGATTAATGGTACCCGAATCAGGAAGGTTAATTGCAGTATGATTCCGATCACGCTCATTATCAAACCCAACAGAATAAAAATTGTAAATGTGAGTGTAGAAAAAAATGTCGTAATAATGCTTGCCGGACGATTACCCCGATTAACTCTAGATGAAATAAAATACCGATACAATAAGGGCTGGAGTGTCAATGAAATAAACAATACCACCATTAAGCCGATCACCGCCAGAATAGCAAACGAATGAAAAGCAGGGTGCCTTCCGAATAGTAGTGCCATCAGACTAATCACCGTGATGAGAATACTGATCGTGATAATCTGCCTGTCTCTTTTCAATAATTGTTCACCATAGCGGGTTTCACGCGTCATTCCATCGATCATGAACAGTGAATAATCATCACAGAGACCAAATATAAAAGTACACAGAATCAGATTGATAATATGGATATCAATGTGGAGTAAATTGGCCAGACCCAGAATCCAGATCCAGCTAATCAACATCGGTAGAAAACTCAGGATAGCCAGTTCCAGGCGACCATAAAACAAGAGCAACAAAAAGAACACTACTATACCTGAAGCCCATAAGAGTGAACTGAATTCGGTCTGAATAAATTCGGCAACTGAATTGGTGAATTCTTTTCGGTTATACAGCAAATAGTCACCGCTCCCTGCATCTGAGGTCACTTGTCCGCCGATGGGTACTTTGAGTGTAATGTTACCTGCAGTATCAGAAGAAATAAATGAACCAAGTAACTTATGCTTAAGGAATGTACTTATCAGTCCGGGCTTTGCATTATTGCCTAAATAGTCCAGCGTATCGATAAAAGAGTGCAACTTAGCTTGTTGTCTCAAATCGGGAGAATGGTTTCCATTCTTTATAATCCTGTCTTTTTGGGATTGTGTCCAAAAAGATTTCCACCACCTGCTATTCAGTTGTTGTTCATCCGTGGGTGGCAATACTGCAGTGATATCCGGTATGATTAATCCAGGAGAGCGGGCTAATAGTTGCCGGCGGGCTCTCTCATACCTATGCAGCACTGTATCCTGATTATCGCCGGTGACTAAAAGCATGGTAGGGGCCAGGTTTATACCCAGATCATTTTTCAATAATTCCATGCCCTTACTTTCCATCGGGGGCATATAATTGAGTTTGGATAAATCACCCTGAAACTTTACACGCATGGATGGTCCCCAGAGGAGTACAGTACCGATAACCACTACTCCGATAAGCCATTTACTCCTGTGAAACTCAATCTCACTAAAGCGTCGGATCCATCGGGGTATATACAATGCCGATGAAGTACGGGGCAACCAATGCGGCAGGAAAACCAAGGTCACGAAAACGCCCATCAATAAACTAAACACAGCGATCAGGCTGTATTGGCGCAGGAGCATCGAATCACTGCTATTGAGCATATAAAAGGCTGCTATAGTCGTCAGATTGCCCATAAGCATAGGGTTTACCACCTCCTGTATTGCATCCCGGCGGGAACCACTGAAATAAAAAGCATTGATGAGATGTATGGCATAGTTTATCCCCATTGCCAATATTATCGTAGCTGCAGAAAAGGCCATCGAGACCACTTTTACTCCCATAAATCCCAGACTGGCTATTGCAAAAGCAAAACCCAGGATCGATGGCACCAGTGAAATCAAGGGTACAGAACGGCTCCGAAAGAAGTAGTACAATAAAAACAAGATGCAAACCAGCGAAATCAGACTGGTAATCAATGAATCAGATATCGCCACAGACCGGTTGTCCAGCTTTGCCTTTGGAGCGCCCATCATGTACACTTCTACCTGGGGAAATATCCGTGAAATCGCTTGTCTCTTTTGTTCTAATGTATCCAGTAAGCGACGATCTATCTCCAAACTGTCACCACCGAGCGCTCCAAGTTTTAACAGCAGTGACTGTTCACTCTTTGACACCTGAAACCCGTTTACCTGATGAAGGGATGGCATTACCTGAAAGGTTTTCAGTTTTTCGAGTATGTTTGATGTCAGGTGCAATGGATCCAAAGAAATAAAATGTGCAGTTCCGATCTGCATCAGACCCGAACTCAGCTTGGCATTATTCGCGAGTGTTTTTTGGAGAACACTGTCCTCCAATTTCCGGTGAATAGCTTCAAAATCAGCAGAGTCAAGCAATAAGGGCAAGGTATAAAACAAGGAATCAAAAATCTGCTTCCTCACAGCACCACTCAGCCGGATCGCTGATGTATCATAATGGGCAGAAAGAAAGCGAGATCGCAGAATACTGTTTTCCCATGCTGCAGCTGCATCAGTCAAGACAGTCAGTGAAGTATCATTCTTCGCTTCAATATGCAGGATCAGAGCCATGTCCCTGTTACTTCGCAGGCCTTGCATCTGACTCTCATAGGATCTGTCCCGTTTGTGTTGCGGGAGAATCGAAAAAATATCATTATCCAGCTTCAGTAATGCGATCCCACTTATACAGTATATGATGATTATTGCCAGCAGACTGTACATAGCCCATTTATGGGTCTGAAAGAAATCGAATAATGCTAATATAAATCGTGACATCGGTTAGCCAAAGGTATCAAAATGTACACATTAGCACACTTTTTTTGTCATGACCGGAATAAAAATCACTCATACCATTTGCTTTCACAGGTAAAGATTAACAAGAGGTTATACATTTAAAAATAAAAATATATATTATTTTAAATCATAATGGGTAAATATCTAACTATTAGCTATATTTGTATTATAATTTTTTATAATATGAATAGCATCCTTACCTTCTTACATAAACATTTTCATAATTCAAATCCGGCACGCACGCGGAATAAGTACGTACTGGTGTTTCTGGTATTCGGGTTGTGGCTTGCCTTTTTTGATAAAAACAGATGGATTTCACAATGGCAGTTGCAACGTACCATATATAAGTATGAGCAGGAGAAAGAAGCAATCCGGCAGGATATGCAGCAATTGCATCAGGAAGGCAACGATCTGGATCACGACATGGAGAAATTTGGGCGGGAAGAGTATTTAATGACCAAAAATGATGAAGATTTGTTTATAATTGCGGAAGATTAAACAAATCATAGATACATGTCAATTTTAGTAAACCGCAATTCAAAAATTGTAGTTCAGGGTTTTACAGGCAATGAAGGTACCTTTCATGCCGGACAAATGATAGAATATGGTACTCCGGTCATCGGTGGAGTGACACCGGGCAAAGGGGGAACTACACATCTCGGTCTGCCGGTTTTCAATACGGTTGCTGATGCAGTAAATAAAGCTGGTGCTAATGTCTCGATTATTTTCGTTCCACCAGCCTTCGCAGCGGATGCGATATTTGAGGCAGCTGATTCGGGCATACAGGTAATCGTATGTATTACCGAAGGCATTCCTGTAGCTGACATGATTAAGGTAAAAGCATTTGTGGACAATAAGAAAGTGCATCTTATCGGGCCCAACTGTCCGGGCATCATCACGCCGGAGGAAGCGAAGGTCGGTATCATGCCGGGTTTTGTGTTCAAAAAGGGAAGAATAGGAATTATATCCAAGTCAGGCACACTCACTTATGAAGCGGCAGATCAGGTAGTAAAAGCCGGTCTGGGCATCAGTACCGCCATAGGTATCGGTGGTGATCCGATCATCGGCACGACCACAAAGCAAGCGCTTCAACTCTTCATGGACGATCCTGAAACAGACGGGATAGTGATGATTGGTGAGATCGGTGGAAACCTCGAGGCTGACGCAGCCCGTTGGTATAAAGTGAATTCCAATAAACCTGTCGTGGGCTTTATCGCCGGTCAGACTGCACCCAAAGGGCGTAAAATGGGTCATGCCGGTGCGATCATTGGTGGTAAAGACGATACAGCCGAAGCGAAGATGAAGATCATGAGTGAATGTGGCATACACGTAGTTAAGTCACCGGCTGACATCGGAGCTACAATGGCGCAGGTGATGGGGCAATAATTGAATTGTGAATTGTGAATTGTGAATTGTGAATTGTGAATTCGGCAATTTTAATTTGTCATTAAAAGAATTATCCTCTCTCTCTTTCAACTATCACACAGGAAGTTTGCTGAAAGATTGATTGAAGATTGCTGAAAGATTGCTCTGAGCATTCGTAATTCGTAATTGTCAAATTTGTAATTGAATCCACTTCTCCCTATTGACAGACACATTTCCCGCAGATAAACGCAGAATCGCGTTGCATTCATAATTCGTAATTGACTCATTTGTAATTGAATCCGGTTTCTGCTTTCAATTATCACCCAGGAAGATTGCTTGGAGATTGTCTTCAGATTTAGGGCAACTCATATTAGAAAAAGTATTAATGGTCATTGTCCCTGTCCGGCTTTAGTCCATAGTATTCTATTACGATGCTAAATCTTAGTTTGCTGTTGATCTCCGATATTTTCATTTGAAGAGAAGTTTAAACTTATTTTACGTCCACTTTTTCGCACAATTGTAAACTAATGTTCTCAATTAGGCAAACAACTATACTTTCTTATTATGCACTATTATTGACTATCTTTGTGTTATTAAATAAAGTTTAATACTCAAAAGAGCTTTATTATGGACTTAGGAGGCAGGATATCCGAACTAAGAAAGGCTAAGGACTGGTCACAAAGCCAGTTGATAAAAAATATTGAGGTCTCCCGGGAGATTGTGGGAAGATATGAGCACAATGATGGTATACCGTCCATTGATATAGCTAAGTTTATTGCAAATGCCTTGGACGAATCGTTAGACTACCTTTTGGGCAATGTCGGACGGAAGATTGACAAAATATCCTCGGGAAGGGTACAAGAAATCAACAAGCTAAAGGATGCGGATAAAAACCTGGTCTATGTCTTTTGGGATGCATTTTTTACAAAATCTAAATTACAGAGTGTATTATGAAAGTTTTATTGGACATTAAAGAGAACAAGGTTTCGTTTGTTATGGAATTGCTTAGTAGTTTAAATTTTGTAAAAGCTAAACCGTTATCGGATGAAAAAGCTGAGTTGATAAGTAATATCCGTGAAGCTGTGGAAGAATTGAAGCTGGTCAGGCAAGGAAAACTAAAAGGGATCCCCGCAAAAGAGCTTTTAGATGAGTTATAGCATCATCGCCCTACCCAAGTTCAAAAAGGAACTAAAAAAACTGTCTAAAAAATAAACCTCACTAAAAAGTGATTTTGCGAGTTTGCTCGAAAGCCTTGAAATTGCCCCCGAACAAGGAACATCCCTTGGCAGAAACTGCTATAAAATACGGCTCGCTATAAAATCGAAGGGAAATGGAAAATCAGGTGGTACAAGGGTCATAACCAATATCGTGGTTGCCGAGACTACCGTCTATCTGCTCTCCATCTACGATAAAACCGATAAAGATAACCTTACGGACAAGGAACTTAAAGAACTCCTTAAAGATGTTCCGGGTTGATTAAGTTCAACCATGAACGTAATTCAGACATCGACTATCGTCACACTCTCCACCCTCCACTTTCAAGTTTCAACAATTCCCTTCTATCTTCTCACAAAAGTTATTCCTTCAGAATCCGCAGTTCACCACAGATGAAACATCAATTCGTCATTCGTCATTGAATCAAAATACTTTTAGTACCGGATAGCGATTCGCCCAGGGTTCATCATAGATTGAATTCTCATACAGGAAATTGAGTTGGGCAAAACCATTGTTTTTCATCTCAGGATGGGCCGATAGCCATTTATCGAGTTTTGTTTTAATACTTGAATCTTTTTGCACCATATCAGCCAACATATCTTCATAGACATAGTCGGAAAAACCTTCCTTTCTATTCAGGATAGCATCGAAGAAATTCCAACTAAAATAACTGTCCATTGCACGCGGTTCGAGCGCCTCTACGATTAACCGGCGGGATGCCTGATGTGTAGAAATGATAAAATCACCTTTGTGTACCGGATAGTTTGATTTCTCTGCGTGTGTCTTAGTGCCAAAATGAATAAAATGACCTTCATAAGGTCGCGGAAAAGCTTTTACATCATCGATATATTCAGCAGTAGCCACGATCACCGAATCACGTGTGATACTGTTCATTTCCACACCATTGGCACTCAGCCTTTCCAACACCCGATACCAACCCTGTGGTACAATGTAATATTCAGGCACATCAACAGAGTCAGTGACATAGGCATAATTGTAGTATGGCACCATCTTCTGAAACGGTCTGTCTCTTCGATATCTCAACCTGGGTAATCCAGTCACCACGGAGGGCACATACTCATAGTCATAGGCTCTGAAGAACACACTGTCTGCCTTGAGTGTATCCAGCTCCCATCGAACAGGCATCACCCGATCACGCATCATTGCTGAAACAGCCAGTTCCCGACTATGAAGTAAAGAAGATTTTTTCTCCAGGGCAAATTCACAGAAACTCTGCAATAAGGCACGGGTAGCTTTGACCCGTTGGCCATAGGGCTTCAGCATGTGGCTCTCCGGCACGAAGCTGTATGTCTGGAACAATGCTGCGTAGCCACTGGAATATCTGGGTGTATCCATAAATCCGGGCAAACCCTTATCCGGTGTAGAACCCCACACATTAATATATGGTGCCATCGGAAAACCCTTGATTTCCATCTTATGAAACAATGAGGGCATGAAAGTATGACGCAGGAAATCAATCTGATTATATCCTAGTTTGTCCGGCTGTGTAGGGAGAAGCGTCATGACGTGTTGATAATCAGCGCCATCTGAGACGTGATTGTCAATAAATATATCAGGGTTCCATTTTGTAAACAAACGAACAAAGGACTGTGCATTACGGGAATCACATTTGATAAAATCACGATTCAGGTCGAGATTTTGCCCATTACCACGAAAACCATACTCTTCCGGACCATTCTGCGTGAAGCGTAATGTGCTGTTTCTTACCAATGCTCCATCGATATTATATACCGGAATAATTACAAAAACTACATTTTTCAGCAGTTCCGGATCCTTACTCATGAGAATGTCCTGTAGCCACCAGAGCGTGGCGTCGATGCCATCCGGCTCACCCGGATGAATACCATTATTTATAAAAATGACCACTTTACCTTCGGCTCTGGCTGCCTCTGGGGTAAACTTCCGGCTACCATCCACTACAACCTCATTCAATCGATAATAACAATCAGTAGGGCCGCCATCGTTGATCTTCACCCGGTTATCGGCTGCTGCAATCTGTTGATAATATTTGATAACATCCGTATAAATCGGTGTCTTGTTTGCCTCAGTATATGATTTTACATCGATGAGTTGCTTACTCAATTGTTGACCAAAACCATTGGTGCAGAATAGTACACAAAGGCTGAATAGTAGAATACTTCGCATCATTATTGATTTATAAACCGATGGGCCAGGTACACAGCCTTCGCACCATCTTCTTTTCTATTTTCTTTTAAAGCTTGTTTTGCATAATTTATTAACTCAGTCACCTTAGCTTCTTTTGCAATCAAGGCAGCTATTTCATCGGTGTGGCTGAATTCATCCACCTCAGCATCAGTAGGTAAGGCCAATAAACCGGCCAGTGTACCTACGTCATTAGCGGACAAGTGTTCACTATGACGAATAAAATCCGGCAATGCGGCATATCCGACAGGAATCGGTGAATAAGCCTGTATGATCTCATGAATGCTTTCACCGGACGCCCGGGTATAATACATCCGACCCATACGCCCCATCAGGTCAATTTTATCCGGATCAATCCGATGTCGTTCATTGACGATATCATCATGAACATGAATACAAAGCACCTGGCAGATAATCAGATTCCCGGCTCCGCCCTGATCACCAAGTGGAAGAATCTGTATCACTTCACACTCCAGCGCTGCTGGGCTCTCCGCTACTCTGGGTGGTGCTACATGCGTGGACTGTACCGGTGTCAGGCCGGCCATCTCAAACTCATCTACCTCCCGTGCGAAGTCACAACTGCATATCGCAACCTGACGAACGATCTCATGGGAAACTGCATTGATGACACATTGCCTGCTTGCCTCGATATTGGCTAAGGTATCTTTAGTTGTGTTATTGGCGACACGACGGTTGGCACTGAAAACCACGATGGGTGGATTTGAACTAAAGCAATTAAAAAAACTGAATGGTGCCAGGTTGGTGATTCCCTGAGCATCCAGGGTGCTGACAAAGGCAATCGGGCGTGGCGCCACGATAGCGAGCAGATATTGATGCAAATCTTTAGTAGGAATCTCTCCCGGGATAATTACAGCCATAGACACAAATCAGTTAAAAAATGCAATGCAAGTTAGCGAATTTTAGGTTTTGCATGTACTAATAATGAAAGCGGGATTGTCTCATTTCATCCTACGGCTTCCATGACCGTTAATAGAAGGTCCCAGATTAATATATGCCTTATAATACCAATACACACTTAGTGTCATAAAAATATGGCTGATATCATTGTAGTTGAAATTGCGGTCCAGACTCCATTTCATCGCATGACAGAGCGCTGCGATCAGGCCCCAGCCGGTAGCTATGAACAGGTTTGTAAATGCCTTATCTTTACTATGTACATAGATATATAATGCAAAACAAAAAACGACAATGAACAAACCGTAAAAGGCATGCATCTCCACAAACAGGAAATCAAAAGTGATTACAGATAAAATCATGAATGTAGCGATCTCAAAATAATTGAATATGCTGAAAAACCGTCCGATGGAAGGACGCATATACAATTGTCCCTGATAGATAGCGGCACGCTCCAGCATAGCAACTCCCGCCATACAGATATACCATCCCGGTATCTTACCCCAGATACCGGTATAATGCAATAAAGCATGTCCGATGACGCCACCAGCCAATGTTCCGATCGCTATAAAAAGGAAAAATAATCGGGCAAAATAAAAGATTCTGTCTTCCTTTACCCTGGACTTAAGTTTCCATGCGGCCCACCAGGACACTGCTGCCATGACAAAATTAGTCAGTACTGTGACAGGTTCCAGGATTACAATACCTCCGATCTGCATGCTGGTCATCGCAGATGTATCCAAAACAGTTCGTGCCAGACTAAATAAAAACATTTAAGGTTTATCTTAATACTTGATTAATATTTTACTACTGATGCATCATGCTTTAAAATGATGGTAATCAGCCGCCAAATGTATAAAATCCGACCCATTGTAATGTATTAATGGCTGTCAGAATAATGAAAAGACATACTAAATGGACTAGGGAATGACCATCTGATATCCTTGCCTGACCCCTTCACCCCTCCTGGGACAAGGATATCAAATGGTCATTTCTTCATGCGACTGGTATAAATAATACAGAAATAGAGTTATACAAAATGTCGAGAAATCATAATTATTCTACAAATTATCACACAGGTTTTACACCAGTAATCTGAAGACGATAATGACTATGATGGTCATTACAACTACAGGTGTAGAAACCCGATCCACCCAGAGTTCAGCATCATTAAGTTTCAGACCCCGGTAGGCGCCCATCGTGGTGAAATAGGACATCGGCATACATATTCCGGGCAATAGACTGGGCCAGTGCGGCGCAGGTAGATTGGCCAGTGTGCCGGCGATAATGAGAAAAAATATTGGAAAATTGAAGAGTTGGCGTGAATTTTCAATCTGATTAAAAACCGCCGTCGCTTTATATCTTGAGAATTCGGGTGCCAACCAGCTCAACAACCAGATCATAAATACGGTGCTCACCACTAAAATGACTATCTGCCAGATCATGGGTACTGCGAAATACGCCATTACCTTCCCCGTATCTCCTTCCTTTATAAAAGGTGCGATTAATAAATATCCGAAAAAACTGATCCATCCCATGATGCCAAACCATAAGAAAAAGAGATTGGCGAGAGAAGCCCGCGAAGACAACAGTGCAATGACAAGGCCAATAATCCCAAGGATCAGCGAAAAAAGGGGCCCTGCCGCCGCTATCATCATTTGTTGTTCCGGAGTCCCTCCCTGATGATCTACATAATTGTGATGCAATGTGGCAGTCAGCCCCATTGATATCGCCGTGAAATAATGTGCACTTTCATGCAGTATAGTGATGAGCAATGATGCTGCCAACATTATCAATCCACTGTTGATCGCCAATGCGTATTTCTGTATTTTCATCAGGATAGTTTTCAATAAAGTTACAAAAAATATTAGTTCGTACTGATGCTTATTTTCAGACTAGAGAGAGTTAGCGCACCGGCACCGGCTATGGCAAGGCTGGTGGATTTTTTATGCAGGTTTATTTTTGTTAAAAATGTGGGATGATGGATATGATGCATGATTGCAAGGTGATCATTTATTTGCATACTTATAAATACTGGATAACAAAACCAGAATGTGCCAATTCATTTTGATTACACAACATCAGTATTATTTCCTTCATTGACCAATCTCATAAATTCAAATTTAAAGTCTGAATAAATAGATAATAGTTCACCTAAGATCTCTTTAAAATCTTGTTCATTCTTATAAACTATTGGGTGCAGTTCCAAATCTAAATTATCAATCAAATACCTATAAATGAAATAAATATTCTCTGGGCTTTCCACTTTCTCATTTTTATTATACACATAAGTATATTGGACAATTGCCCCGCCTTTAATATTTAGTGAAAAGACAAACCCAATTTCATCCAATTGCTCATAAAACTCAAAATCTCTTCCAGGTTGCAAAATTTCAACCTTAAATCCAAAATTATTAAATATACGTTTAGCAATATTATTTTCAATTTTTTTCATTCTATTGTCGAAATCATCATGCCGATTATAAAGCCCTTCAAACCGATTAATATAATCAATATTTCTATACGCCTTTAATATATTTTCTAAATAATTCATAATTTATTCTGCTCTTAATTTAATTTCAATATTATATTCCTTCCCTTTATAATTAAACTTTTATGCTATTTGTTTATATTCTGCTAATTTTGGGAAATTTTTATTAAGGTCAGGGATTTCTAATATAAAACTCCCTTTGAGTTCATCCCCTATTCTTTTGTTTATAATTTTTGATCCTTCAGGATACTTTGTAACGATTTCTTAAAGATATTTAATGAATGTGCTTTCTTTTATTTCTGCTAATGTCGTAGCTTTTCTTGATACAATTTTCCTTTTACTATAAGAGTCCAATCTAAGCTTTCTTTGTTTAGGTGTGTATCTATTTGCCGTTTTAATCTCTTCAATTAAATTGGCTACTTTTGGGTTGACAATGGTTTTAATACTTTCTGTGCCTTCTTCTAAGGCATCATCCAATGATTCATAATAAAAAGTGAATATGTATTTTCCTTTTGTTAAAAAGTGTAATTTCGTGCGCCAATTATTCAAGGATTGATTAGCGTAATGATGAAACTGCTTGCATTTTGCCAGATTCACCATTCTGATTACCCTGAGTAAAATAGATATTGTTTCATTTCAAAACCAATGCCAATGACCAATATTCAGGATAAACACCCGGCAGATATCGCAGAGCAATTAGCTGCATTGGATGAGAGAGAGCGGGATATTTCATTTCTCATGCTTTCCGGCCATAAAATGGCTGAAGTATTTCCTTATTTTGAACCGGAGGTACAGCAACAGATTGTAATGTCACTGGGAGACAATAAGCTCTCTGATGTGTTAAATAAAATGGACCCGGATGACCGTACACATCTGTTTGAGAATTTCCCGGATGAAATAATCAAGCACTGTATCAATCTGCTCGGCGTAAAAGAAAGAGAAATAGCACTGAATCTTATCGGCTACCATAAGGACAGCATCGCGCGACTTATGACACCACTCTATATCCAGGTAAGTCCGGGATGGACTGTGGAAGATGTATTCAGACACATCAAGAAATATGGGAAGAAGGCTGAGACACTAACTTATGTGTATGTGGTAGATAAGAACAACAAATTGATTGATGATTTGAAAATCGGCCAATTGTTGCTTGCCGAACCAACTACCCGCCTTGAGCAATTGATGGATTATAATTTTGTTTCGATCAAATCCACCACACCACTGGAAGAAGGCTTCCAGATCTTTGAAAAATATGATCGCTCTGCGATGCCGATTACTACTGAGAGCGGCATTCTGGTAGGTATTGTCACCTTCGATGATATACTGGATAAGATAAAAGAGCGTGACACTGAAGATATTCAGAAGTTTGGTGGTATGGAAGGTTTGGAATTTTCATATACGAAAACACCCCTTATTTCTCTGGTACGAAAGCGCGCAGGCTGGCTGATTATCCTCTTCCTGGGCGAAATGCTTACTGCTTCTGCAATGGGCTATTTTGATGGAGAAATAGAAAAAGCTGTCGTATTAGCGCTCTTTGTACCTTTAATCATATCCAGTGGTGGTAATTCCGGTTCACAGGCTGCATCACTCATCATCCGTGCGATGGCGCTACAGGAGCTCAAATTGCGGGATTGGTGGTATGTCATGCGAAAAGAAATATTGTCCGGGCTGATGCTGGGTTCTATCCTGGGAGCCATTGGCTTCATCCGTATCATGACCTGGCAACTCACCGGTATATACGATTATGGTGATTATTGGGTATCCGTCGCCCTGGCTGTATCTGTGTCATTGATCTTCATAGTGCTCTGGGGTACACTTTCAGGGTCACTGATTCCATTTATATTGAGAAAAATAGGACTTGACCCGGCGACAGCCTCTGCACCCTTTGTGGCTACCTTGGTAGATGTGACCGGACTGATTATTTATTTCAGCATAGCTGCACTATTTCTTTCAGGAAAATTATTGTAATTATTTAGCAACAATGCCTGTTTAATAGCGGAAAGCAGTACTTTCAGATATTATTCAGTGTCTAACTTAAACAAAATTTATTATGGAATGGCTAATCAATGCACTTATGCTCATCGTCATTGTTTCACACGTGTATTTTCTGGTACTTGAAATGTTTTTGTGGACAAAACCTATCGGGTTAAAGATATTCGGACAATCCAAAGCTCAAGCAGAAAGTTCGAAAGTCCTGGCTGCTAATCAGGGGCTGTACAATGGTTTTCTGGCTGCAGGATTACTGTATGGATTCATACAGGGAGAAGAAGGGCTGGAGTTCAAGTATTTCTTTTTGATCTGTATAGTCATTGCCGGAATCTATGGTGGCCTGACGGCAAATCGGAAAATAATTACATTTCAAGCGCTACCGGCTTTAATTTGTCTGTTGTTATTGTATTTTACTATGTAATAACATTGAAATTGTAACTAAAAATGCGACCAATTTCAAATGATTCAGAGCAATTTACCGCATAGCCAGCACCTTGCCCTCATCCAGCTCGAAGGCTAACTGGCGTATTGATTTTTCCTCAAACAGCCGAACCAATTCAGGCTTTATGTTCTTATAATGTACGTGCATTGGACAGGGATTCTTATCTGAACAGCGATGCAAACCTAACACGCAGGATTCAATCCTGTCGCGCTCTCCCATGGCTTCAATGATCTTCATGACCGGCTTGTCGAGTGAATTATCGGTAAAGTAAAATCCACCGCCCGGCCCGGTAATTGAGATAATCAGGTCATTCTTCCGACATAATATCTGCAGGATCTTGGCTGTAAAACTTTTCGGTGATCCGATAGCATCAGAGATCTGAGTGATATTTACCTTGTTGTCAATACTGCCATTCCTGGCAATATAAATCGCTGCTCGCAGCGCATATTCTGTGGACTTTGAAAACATATCTGATGCAATTATAATCTAATTTGAATTAATATTCTATCTGTCTGGTAGGCTGCAAAGAAAAAAATTTACCGCTATAGGTATCTTTCTTTTAATATTCAGTAGTTATTGTGTTTACCGAAATGGATTAATCTTTTGTAACTTATTAATATAGTTAATATTACAAATATTTGATAGTTATTATATTTTATCACTGTTTGTTGATTTAATGATGCATTGAAGTTGATGGCGCAACAAAGGAAAAAGCAATGAAAGCAGCCCGGTAAACAAAACACATCCTGCGACAAAAAAGACTATAAACCAGGGTCTGAGTGAAATGGTCATAGTGCTGAATGGTTCACCCGGTGGTGACATTTGCCACAGTGAGCGCATCACACCAGCTCCGATCAGACCGATCCAGAAGGTAAAGAGCGCTAACTGTGTGATCCAGAAAATGGGATTAAATCTCCGGGAGATTCGCAGCGGTATGCTTGATTCTTTCAAAATCTCGAATGAGAAAGCGAGCAGCAAAAAGCTATTGATACCAATAGTCGCCCCCATCGTATGCGCCACAGTGATATGTGTGCCATGCGTGTAAATATTAATCGCCGGAATGCTCATAGCAATTGCCAGTATCAATGTAAGTAAAATCCAGATATCTGCTGCCATCAGGAAGCGATAGGGCAAATAATGGAAATTCTTCAAACTGGTATCCAGCGACTTTTTCCATTGATTGATGATGCGGAAAAGTAGAATCAGTTCGGTCATACTGACTATATAACTGATGTGCCGTACCCAGGCATGTGTAGGCAGTGTGTAGATGTGGTGTCCCCAGTTGAACATCAGATTGAATAAACCCAGAAAGTAAAGCCCGAACCCAATGGCTGAAAAACTATACCGCCGGGTTCCGCTAATTTTATCCATCAGATATATGCTACTGCCATAGATGAGCATATTCCAGGAGCCAACGAGAGAACCGTATGACTTCCATTGAACCGTCATATCATTGACTATATTACTCCTGAAATATGGGATCAACCAAAGATTGGATTCCAGGTAAGTAAACAGAAAAAATATGAACCCGGTGAGCCACATCCAGATATACACCGGTTGTCTGCGGAAACGCACCACTGACCGGATAAATACTACCATAAATACAATCCAGCAACAAAGGATCGGTAAAGCAAACCAGGGATTAAATTCCCAGTATTCCCGGCCTCCAAAAATACCCATGATGTAACTAACCACGATGCAGCATACAGTGATCGAAAGTATGATAAATGCACCATTGAACCATCGCTTCCCTTTTATTTCCTGGCCGGTGTGCTCCCGAAGGAATACAAAAGTAGAAAGTACCGCTGTCATGACTATCCAAAACACTTCAGAACTCACATGCAAGGGTCTGATCTTAGCAAAGGACAGTGTCTCTTTCAGAAAATCAGGCATGAGATATTGCGCTGCACCAATCAAACCCCATAGCATCCCACTCAGAAATAATAAGATGGTAAACAGATAGAATACTCGTATGATCCTGTTATTGCTGGATAGTTCCATTGTAATAATTTATTTTAAAAGTACGCGGATCACTTTTGCCAGACTGGTCAATAGCTTTGAGATAACTTACCAAAGCATCCAGTTCGGCATCGGAAAAATGAAAGCGGGGCATAGAACCTGTTCCGCTCACTATAAATGCCCGAATAAATTCAGGTCCTCGTCGTGAATATTCATTCGTAAGATCGGGGCCGAGATAACCACCCAGGCCATAAATCTGATGACAGGCACCACAGTCTTTGGCTTGCCAGATCATTTTTCCTTTATCTGATTCTGCTGACAATGGTTGGTCTCCCATAGGCAGATGCGCATATATCCATGCCGTATATCCGGCATATAAAATGACCAGAAGGATGAAAATACCTGCCTTGCCTTTATCAGATATCATGCTATTTATTTAAGACAAAAATATCTCAATATGAATACGAATCCAATTTTTTTTTAAATGTAATGCATTTTTATAAAAATATTAACCATTCCGACAAATACATTTGTCCATGCGGGTAAGAATAAAAGCTCCCAAAACTAAAATAATTTTCATTCAGAATATCGATATTTATCAGAAAAACCTGTGCGAAGCAAAATGATATCTTCAATAAATTTCGTTCTGAAGGCCTGCAAATAACCAATGAAAGAAGCATTTTACCAATATCTGAGTGAAAAAGCAATGGTGCATCCTGAGCATTTATCTGCATTAGTTGATGCAGTCACTGAACGTGAATTTAAAAAAAGCGAAATGTTGCTCCGTTTGGGTCAGGTCTGTGAGCATACTTTTTTCATAGAACAAGGATTGACGCGATTGTATTCAATTAGTGAGGAAGGAGTGGAACACATCCTACAATTTGCTCCTGAAAATTGGTTTATCAGTGAACGGTCAAGTGTGTATTTTCATCAGGCATCCATGCTGTTTATAGATGCCATCGAAGATAGTAAAGTGGTATTACTTGACAGGGATTTTATTGAGATGGCTACGGCACTCAGTCCGGAGTTTCGTACGTATAATGAATATATCCTACAGAATCATATCCGGCATTTGCAAAACAGGATTCACCTACTCATTGGCTCAGATGCCCGTAATCGGTATCTCGATTTCATCCGATTGTATCCTGACTTGTCTCTGAGAGTACCTCAATGGATGATTGCTTCTTATCTCGGTATTACTCCGGAGAGTCTGAGCCGGGTCAGAAAAGAATTAGCCCGACAAAACTACCAGCCTTAGTGATTTCTTATCATAGATCAATGCCCACGGAAAGACCCGGTCGTAACTTTGCACTATAAATTTTAATTATTATGGCAACAAAAAGAATTGAGGTGGTCATTCCACCCAGAGAGCCACATTATGTGGGAGACGGATTTAGGGTACACAATTTTATTCCAAGCGCATACCGGTTGGATATGAAGCGAATGGATCCATTCATCATGCTGGATTACAACTCGAAATATTATTTCCCACCTACAGATAAACCGCGTGGTGTAGGTGTACATCCACATCGGGGATTTGAGACTGTAACTATTGCCTATAAAGGTAAAGTAGCTCACCATGACAGTGGTGGCGGCGGAGGTGTGATCGCTGAGGGCGATGTCCAATGGATGACTGCAGCGTCCGGTGTACTGCACAAAGAGTATCACGAGGAAGAGTTTAGTAAAGCCGGTGGTGATTTTCACATGGTCCAACTGTGGGTCAATTTGCCCGCAAAGGAAAAGATGTCCAAGCCAAAATATCAAAGTATTACAAATGCGGAAATCGCCAAATATAATTTGCCAGACAATGGCGGATTTATCGAAGTGATCGCTGGCGAATACAAGGGAACCAAGGGTTCAGCAAGCACATTTTCGCCATTGAATTTACTCAATGCTAAGCTCAATAAGGGCAGTAAGGCAACATTCTCCTTCCCGGCAGCATACAACACCGGTTTATTGGTAATCGAAGGTAGTATTCGTGTGAATGATAGTGAGGATGTACCTACGGACAACTATGTATTGTTTGAAAATGAAGGCGAAGACATTACCATTCAGGCTTCAGAAGATGCAGTAGTACTCATCATGAGTGGTCAACCACTCAATGAATCAATCGCAGCTCATGGACCTTTCGTGATGAATACCCGCCAGGAAATAATTCAGGCCTTTGAAGATTTCAACATGGGTAGATTCGGATACCTGGAAGACTAAAAAGCTGGATTTTTCATACTACTGAGAGTAAAACAAGCTCGTTACTAAGCAAAAATCACCTTGCCCTGTAGCGAGCTTTTTTATATCTGGCATCAGCATTTACAACGTTCAAATGGAGGAGCTTCAAGAAATTTAACGCTTGATTACTAAATATTCATTCTCACTCTTAGGTAGTTATTTTGATTTTGAATGATATTTATGCATTCTTTCATTTGATAAAATTGCTTTCATTGAGAAATTTCTTCATTGGTTGTTTGTTCCTTAGTCTTATTTACCCAAATGCTGATGCACAAAATCAGATAACAATTAGTGGCCACATCACTGACCATAGCAATGGCGAGGTATTAATAGGTATGCGTATCGAAGTAACGGATACCCATATACTGGCTGTTTCCAATGAATATGGATTTTATTCGGTAACCTGTCCGGCTGCGGATTCAATACATTTGCAGGCTTCAGGAATAGGATACGTAACAAAACTAATGAACCTGTCCGGCAGAAAATCTGTCAGAGTGGATATCGCATTAGAGCCAGCCACAGAAATGCTCGACGAAGTGACGATCACGACTAATCCTGTCCGGGCCAAACTATCATCTACACTGATGGGAGTGGAATCTATCACTACAAAAGAAGCTAAGGTGCTTCCTGCACTCTTTGGTGAAGTTGATATTTTAAAAACCTTACAGTTGAAAGCCGGTGTTTCTTCGGGTTCTGAGGGTTCCAGTGGATTATATGTCAGAGGCGGTGCAGGCGAACAGAATCTCATCCTCTTAGATGAAGCTACGGTTTATAATGCCAATCATTTATTTGGATTTTTCAGTACTTTCAATGCGGATCCGATCCGTGATGTCCGCATGTATAAAGGTGCTTTTCCGGCACAGTACGGTGGACGTCTTTCTTCAGTCATCGATGTCCACATGAAAGAAGGGAATGACAAGAAATTCAGTGCTACCGGTGGAATAGGG
>CAZGKN010000023.1:30718-33206 GCA_964525915.1 uncultured Saprospiraceae bacterium
ATTGACATTGGAAGGTCCGTTATTCAATGAGAATACTACATTTATCCTTTCCGGGCGCAGGACTTATGTAGATCTGATTACTGATCTGATTAATGGCATAAAGAAAAATGATCCGGACTTTCAAAAAATCCCTGCCTATAATTTTTATGATCTGAACACTAAGATCTCGACCAAACTTTCAGCAAATGACCGGATTTTTCTAAGTGGCTATTATGGTAAAGATGCATTTAAATTAGCAAATCCGGATTTCTCCATCGGTTTTGACTGGGGAAATACCATAGGCACAATGCGCTGGAATCACATTTTCAATCCTAAATGTTTTGCGAATACTTCACTCATTTTTTCAGATTACTACTATAATATAAAAAATGCACTAGGTGGATTTGATTTTTCACTGGGTAGCAAGATTCGAAACTATTCACTGAAGTCAGATTTCGATTACTATCCTGCTGCCGGTCATGAGGTAAAGGCAGGCATTCAGATGACGTACTATGAATTCACAGTAGGTAGGTTGAAGGCTGCCAGTTCAGATCATACCGTCAGTTATGATGCTGGTGTGTACCGTACTGCAATGGAATATGCGGCCTATGCCAGTGATGAATTTTCATTATTTGATAAATTGAAAATCAATGCTGGGTTACGATGGAGTGCCTGGCAGCAACGATCATCATTCGCATCAAATATTGAACCACGACTAGGTATGAATTATGAGCTAGGATCTCACTGGTCATTAAAAGCAGGCTATGCCCGAATGAACCAATATGTGCACCTAGTATCCAGTTCATCGCTGGCGCTACCTACAGACGTGTGGTATCCTTCGACGCAGATTGTACATCCGCAGCGCTCTGATCAGGTATCCGCAGGTTGGGCCGGCTCAATAAATGACCAGATTCTGGTGACAAATGAGTATTATTACAAATGGATGAATCACCTGACCGACTTCAGAGACAATGCTGATCTATTCCTCAATGACTCACTGGATATGGAGTTTGAATTTGGGAAAGGTAAGGCTTATGGAACTGAGATTACTATTGAAAAACCTATGGGTGATTTCACTGGTTGGATTGCATATACACTTGCCTGGGTCAGGAAGGGTGATTTCCCCGGCATCATGAATGGTCGATATTACTCACCTAAATATGATCGCAGGCATGACCTGAAGATTGTCGCATCATATCGCATCAATAAGCGGTGGACCATCTCGGCTACCTGGGTCTATGGTTCGGGCGATCTGGCCTGGTTACCGATTGGGAGAGCCTATTTTCAGGATGTAGAAGGCGCACCGATTTCACCAGTGACACCGCTCTATGGCGATAGGAACAGTTTCCGTATGCCAGCTTACCATCGCGGAGATCTGAGTGTTGTAATGACGATGTTTCCCCGCTGGGGCTCGTCAAATCTGACACTCAGTATTTATAATGTATATAGCCGGCGCAATCCTTATTTTATCTTTTTAGTGACTGAATTTAAAGATGTAAATCAAAATGGGATACAGGTAAAAGTCCCGGATAAAATTACAGCCCGGCAGGTCTCATTATTCCCAATACTCCCATCTATCACATATAATTTTAAATTTTGAAAATGAGGAATACACTGATTTTATCGGTACTAGCCGCAATGGTATTCAGTTCATGCGGACTCAATAAAGATGTGGACATTGATTTGCCTGAATTCAATCCTGGGTTGATTGTAGAGTCGTATTTAGTTCCGGGAGAGCCTTATCGTTTATTGCTGACACAAAGTAAAAGTTATTTTGATCCTTTACCAGTGAATGATCCACTTGCATTTTATCAAAGTATTCTGGTCAATGATGCCGAGGTAATGATACTGCATGGTGCTGATACTATACATCTACGCCAACAACTGGATATAGACATACCAAACCGGAAGTTGTACAATTATTTTTCGGATAGCATTGTGCCACAGGATTTCCAGTCTGAGTTCAGGTTGCTCATCAAATCACCAGGCGGAGGACAGATCACAGCTACTACGTATATACCGATCAGGATACCTATCGATAGTATATTAGTACAGTTTAGTAAAGAGCATCCGGATAAGGCCCGGACATTAGTATTTACTACAGATAATCCGGACACAAAGGACTATTATCGTAGAATAATTCATCATCTAAGCCTCGATAGTATTCCTATGCAGGACTATGTCACTGATGATGCATTATTTTCTACCCCAAAGCAACTCTATGGCACAGGCTATGATTTTGAGATTGGAGATACCGTTTATAATACTCAGTTTCATCTCACGAAAGAACATTTCTTATTTATTAATAGCTTCAAAAATTCAGGTAGTAATCCATTTACCCAGCCGGGAATCATTCAAAGCAATGTAATTGGTACAGTGCCGGCTATGGGCATCTTTACCGGACTTACGTATTTCAGAGATACTACTGTTATTAGCAAATAACTGACCATTCTTAAATAAAAAAACTCCCGCCGGAAAGGCGGGAGTCGTCCCAAAAACCGATTTTAAA
>CAZGKN010000024.1:0-32244 GCA_964525915.1 uncultured Saprospiraceae bacterium
CCCTAAATCCCCTGAAGGGGACTTTAACCCACGATGTAGTATCCGGATTAATTTTATAATCTGTACGAACCGCTTGGAACAATAGCATAGAAAAAGAGTATTCAGCAAAGTGAACAAAAACAAAAGGACAAAGTACCATACAAATTATCAAATACTATTATGCAACAGAGCTGCCAAAAGTCCCCTTCAGGGGATTTAGGGGTAGAGGAGTTGAGGTTCAAATTCAATACCATGAGACAATATCCACTTTTTTTTATCCTGATCGGTCTATCTTGTATCCTGTCGTCATCTTCCTGCGATAAGGAAGATAAGACAAAAAACTGTTGTAACTGCACAGCACCTGAGACGCAGACAGGCGCAGGAACACTGAGTTTTGAACTCAATGGCAAGGTCTGGAGCCCTTGTGGCGATGGCGATAATAAAGTGTATGCCTCTTCTTATTTAAATAATGGAGTACCTAAAATTAAAATTTATAAAACACGAAAATTAAAAAAGGGTAATGATGACTTTATTATTGAAATATATTATCCAGAAATTGGTGAATTAAAATATGCACAAGTTTCTGATTTAAAAAATAGATTTACATTTGATCTATACTTATTTTCAGAACAATATTCTGATATAACACCGAATATATATTATACTGATACACTCAAACCATATCTGATGGAAATCACCAAATATGACAAATTGAATAAAGTAATCTCCGGGCGGTTTTACTGTGAGATGAACTCGTATGACGATAAAGATACCATCCGGATAACCAATGGGCGATTTGATGCGCCTATAATTCCCTAGTATTAATTAACTAATCAATGATAACTTTATCAAACAGTTTTGTTGGTTGCTTGCATTTTACCCCTAAATCCCCTGAAGGGGACTTTAACCCACGATGTAGTATCCGGATTAATTTTGTAAGAGTTTATCCAGAATTTTGATAAGTATATTCTTTTATTCCTCGTAATCCTGTATCTATAGTGAACCTTTTTGTTTTCTAAAATAATAAAAAAACCTGCCTAAATTGCTTCAGGCAGGTTTTATGCTTGCACATTAAATTACATTTATTTTCTGAAAGGTGACCAACGTACACCGATGTAACCTCTGATACCTAATATCGGTGCATATACTTGTGTGACATCAAACTCTGTAGAGTTCGGATCGCTGTATCCCTGTACAGGTAAATCTTGTGTATAATTCGTCAGGTTCTCTACACCACCATACAAATCGATGGCATGCCACTTCTTTGTAATCTGAAGATTAGAAGTGAAGTAGGGCTTTGATTCCCGGTAAGTTACATGTGTTCTGTCCAGACCGTTTGGTCTGAGCATATAGTTTTGTGTGCCTACCAGCGTATTTATGCTACTGAACTCCCAACCCTTATCCGGTGTGGTGTAATGTAGTGAAAGTAGTCCACGGTGTCGTGGCATCAATACATTTTCTACCCGATGACTCAGTTCATCGGTGACATTGCTATTCCATTTATAGGCCAACTTCGTCGTAAAGCCTTCAAACAGATTATAATTGACTGATGCTAAGAATGAGTTGACATAAGCCTTTCCCGGCTGATTATAAACCTGAACAGCATCTTTGCCTCCGTCCATATCTGCAATGATCATATTTCGAAAATCAGTTCGGTAAAAGTCCAGATTGATTGATAAATCCTGACTGAACAGTCGAGTCTTGCCGGTGTAAGACACACCATAATTAATTGCCTCCTCATCATCCAGATTACCAAGAATCTTTACTCTGCGCCCATTGGCAAATGAAGATAAATTATCACCGAAGAAGTAAGGTGTCCTGTAGCCTTTACCGATATTAGCACGGATTATATTTGATTCATCAAAATTAAACTTCATAGACAATGCCGGTGAAATCTGCGTTCCATAGAGATTGTGGAAATCAGCGCGGATAGCGGCTACCAGACCAAAGCGGTCGATAAAATGTATGTCGTCGTGTGTATAGGTAGGGCTGAAAGCATACTCGAGAAATACTCCCGGTACGCGTTCCTGTCTTGCCAGGTTCCTGTCATCGAGATGCTCATTCAGGTCTTCCAACAAATAACTGGCGCCCATCAATATTTTATGTTCCTCATTCACTATCTGGTCTCCATATACCGCCTGAAGATAACCGCGTATTTGATCGCCGGTGTAATCTAATTGACCAAACTGAGCAGCCAATCCATTGCTGGTAAATTGATACTTTAAGCCGACTGAACGACCTTCTTTTTTAAAGCCCAGATAACCCAAATTGCCATTTACAGCTAATCGCCGGGCATCCGTATAGGTCTTGAACAGGTTTACACTGTTGCCAGGTTGGCCACCGTTTCTGGTATCTTTGACCATTTGGACTGTCAGACCGCCCTCCAGGTTTTTTTGATTGTGCATCACCAGACGAACCATGCCATTCAGTTGCTCAGATAATGGCATATCAAGGAAACCATCCTTGTTATTATCTATCTCTGTAAAGTTCTTGCTGGCATGCAGATACACACCAACACCGGTACTTGAATTACCAAGTTGCTGATTGAAGTGGAGATTACCTTCTGTACGGCTTGTACTCGAAGTGTATAGGTTGACAAACAGACGTTCATCTTTAGTCGGATCTTTAGTACCGATATTTACCTGTCCGGCAAAGGCATTACTACCATTGATTGAATTCGAAATACCTTTTGAGATAGCGACATTGTCCAGCCAGGTACCCGGTATCATATCTAAACTAAAGGGATAATTGATACCGATAAAATCGGGGATATTATTGAGTGTGAGTAGCGAATATTTACCGCGAAGTCCGAGTATCTCCATTTCTTTTGCGCCGGTGACTGCATCAGTCTCGCTGACATTTACTGAGCCTGAATTTTCAAAACTCTCACTCAGCCGGCAACAAGCGGCTTTTTCAAATTCTTTGGATGTGATACTTTCGACATTGCGTGTCTGTAAAGTACTAACCTCACGACTTGATTTATCGACGATGGTTACTTCATCGAGCTTGTGTACTCTGTCGATGGATATATGGGCTGCATGTGCCTCATCCGCAACCTGTACCTTGATTTCTTCACCATTGTCCAGAAAGAGTGTAAGGTTGGCCGGCCATTTATCTGATTCCCACATGAGCATACCATCGACATCGCTTTGGTATCTGAGCTTATCATTGACCGAAACCCATACACCGGCTAAGGGTACATTATTTTGATCCATGAGGTGTGAGTGAAGCATGTCATGCATATTGGATTGACTAAATAATGAATAGGAGCCAATCGTAAATAGTAAGATTAAAATATTTTTAAAATTCATTTTTTATGTTTTAGGTAAATAATTAAAAATACCATAGCACATTGCTACAGTAACAAATCAATTAAAAACCTATGGCTAACATAAAAAACTCCCCAGTAGAATCCGGTGTGATAAACCGGTAGGGGAAAGCTGTGGGGGTGGATCATCTAATTTATACAAAAAGTCATCCTTATCCGTCCATCCATTTATGACCAGATGAAGATCAACTACAGGTAATATTACTGGTGAAATGCTCCAGGACAGATCAGGTAAGACATTATTATCGGGTTGTAAAGTCTCAAGATTAATTTTCACATAGTTGATCGTGCTTTTCTCACAGCCATGCTTAATTTTCTCTACCGTAGTCTTGCAGCAAGACATTGTTTTTTCAGAACAACAAGCGTCATCCTGAGTCTCCATCATACAATCATCATCTTTATCGGATGCAATAAAAGAAAGCTGAGTCATCCCGGAGTGAATACAGGTATTGATATAATATACAAGTCCCGTATTGCTCAGAAAAAGCAAAAAGGCAAACTGTATAGCTAATATCTTACCTACGAGTAACTTCAACTCAAAAATTTTTACAAAAGTAAGCTAAAATTTTGAATATCAATGATTTTAACTTAAAATTAACGGAGATGGTTTACTTTCGTGATCATTTTAAAAGCAAGGCACTGACATGATTTATTCTGATATTTACTCATTTTCTGTACTGACCAGTGATGGACAGGAAATGAGATTGTCTGATTGGCATGGAAAAGTACTGCTTATAGTCAATACCGCCAGCCAATGCGGCTTCACGCCACAGTATGCCGGTCTGGAGCAATTGTATCAGAAATACCAGCCCAAAGGATTTGTAGTGCTGGCTTTCCCCTGCAACCAGTTCGGTCAACAAGAAGCGGGTTCTGACAGTGAGATTCGTAAATTTTGCAAGGATGTGTATCAGATCAGCTTTCCAGTCATGGCAAAGATAGACGTCAATGGCACCAATGCTCATCCATTATTTCAATATTTAAAAATAACCAGTCCGGGAATATTGGGAGGGCGGATTTGGTGGAATTTTACAAAGTTTCTGATTGATCCGGAAGGAAAGCCTGTGCGGCGGTATGCACCCTGGTACAAGCCTGAGAAAATAGAAAGTCATCTGCAGAGGTATTTACCCGGATAAATCCTGATTATTGAAATTGCGCGGACATTATAATTAGAATGGCATGGTTTTTGCTATACATATATAAAAATATTATTATGTATTCTAATAAGACTAACAACATAATAAAAGTTACAAATAAATGTAATTTATTATTTTGTTTACTGTTGTTTCTGCCAAATCTGATATTAGCGAAGGGACCATTTGAAGATAATTATCTGGTGGCCAGAGATAAAGCAATTTCATCAGGTAAAGCCTGTCTGATTTATTTTACTGAAGAAGGAAATAAAGGCGCTGTCTGGATGGAACAGAAAGTATTTAGTACACCGGAGGTTTCAACCCTACTGAACCAGAATTATGTGAGCGCACGCATGAACATTCACAACTTTGATGCATCTATTCTTATGAATCGACTTACAGTGACTAAAGCTCCGGCAATTGGGATTCTGGATGCGGCAGGTAAGGTCATCGCCAGTGTCAACAGAGGGATGACGTCTGACGAGATGACTGCGTTTCTTACATTTTACAGCAAACCGGAGAATGCGGGTAAACCATTAGCATTGTCCGGTAGCACCTGGGAAACTCAGGTAGCAGCCTGGGGTGATTATGTGGCTCCAGTACCGGTACAAGCGACAACACCTGTGGCGGTAGTTGCAGGGAATGAACCTTCTTTGCCGAAAGTGGCGCCAACTAGTGTAAATAAAGAGGAAAAGGAAAAGCCCATGGTATCATCCAGCTTTGATAGTCCGAAGCCGGATGAAAAAGTAAGTGCACCAAGACCTGCTGATCCCAAAGTCGTCGCATTATCAGGTACATTTATAGTCCAGACGGGTGTGTTCAGTACCAGTGAGAATGCAACACAGCAATTGCAGAAGTTGAAAGCGCTGGGATGCGATAATGCTTATTCTGAAATGGTCGTCGTAAATCAAAAGACATTATACAAGGTTATTTCAGGAAAATACAATACAGAAAGTGATGCACAGGCTATCATAGGTAAATTAGAATCAGCCGGTATCAAAGGGATAGTGAAGAAAATGTAATGATTTTCGCTACTCTGTCAGAGTGTAGCTATAAACTATGAATAATAAATCATTCGTAGTTTAATCCTTTTTCTTGTTAAACGAGCGGGCAGCCTCTGTGAAATCTTTTTTTGATTTTTCCTGACCAAAGAGTTGTGAATTAAACTCTCTTGATTTGTTTTTCGGAATACTCAGTGATTTCCAGCTATTTGAGCGCATTTTGGCGATATATATTATCTGACCGACGTGATTGCTGTAATGTGCCAACTGCCGTAGCAAGGCTTCCATGATCGATTGACCTTCATTACGGATGTAAACTATTTCGTCCAGCGAGTGTGACTTTGAGATATCAATTGCCTGAAACAGACTGTCCCATCCGCGTTCCCAATATTCCATCAACTCAGTCCGGTCATTTACTGTATCTTCAAATTCACTATCCCGGTCACGCCAGGGTTTTTCACCGTCTGTAGTCAGAAAATCAGTCCAGCGGGAGAGCATATTACCTGCCAGGTGCTTCATTAGGATGGCAATACTGTTCTGATCCTCATCAGACCGCCAATGCAGGTCTTCGTCACTGATTTGTGCGATGGCATCTTCTGCGAGACCTTTGTAATATTTGAATAGTCTCAGTGTCGTGTCTAAAAATTGAGTATTCATTTTTTAAGAATTTGTTTCATTTATTTTGACAGATTCATGGCTATGTGCAGCTTTCGTAATTTTTTTCTCGCCCAGGATCTTTAATGGTCTTGGTGCGGTCTTTATTGTCTCGTCTCTTCGATTGCGTACGAAATTGAGGATGTGATCGACAGCTTCATTGATGTCATCCGTAAATAAAATCAAATCCAGATCATGCGGACTGATTGTCTTGTTTTGGACCATGACTTCGATGTGTTCCATGATAAAACGATGGTAGTGTGTATCCATCACTACGATCGGGAATTTATTCAATTTGCCAGTTTGAATCAAGGTGACGGATTCGAAAAATTCATCTAGTGTGCCGAATCCACCAGGCATTACTACAAAAGCCAGGCTGTATTTGCGTAGTATATTTTTGCGAACGAAAAAGTGGTTGAGCACTACATATTTATCAATGTAAGGATTGGGCTCCTGTTCGTGGTCAAGGATGATATTACAGCCCAGTGAAAGTGCATCTGCTTCCTGTGCTCCTCTGTTGGCTGCCTCCATCGCTCCCGGTCCACCGCCAGTCATAATGGTAAATCCTTGTCGGCCCAACTCATAAGCCATCTTACGCGTCAATTGATAATATTGATGATCCGGTGGGAAACGAGCAGAACCAAAAATCGTGATGCAAGGTCCGGCAAAATGGAATATCCGGAATGCTTTTAAAAACTCACTGGCTACGTAATACACAAATCGTAGATTTTCTAATCGGGAGTTCGGACCTTTTAAAAATTCATCATCCAGGTGTTTTTTCTTGTTTATATCCATATCTCCTTGTTTATAGTAAAATGTCTTGCCTGTTTATAATGAATAAATTGCCTCATCCATTGTGATTCAGGAAGCATTTTTTTACCAGTTTTAAAATTATTTCCAATAAAGGTAGGAAAAATCTATTAATGAAAAATCAGTCCAGATTCCTTCATTACTAGATAATGGAAAAGTGAACGTACATGGTGTATAAAAATAAAGAATTTACTACTGATAAATCTCTACGAAATCTTCAACCGGTTTTCTGTCCCAGACAGGCAATTCTACTTCGCTGTATCCCATATAAAATATACCCAGACAACGTTGATTTTCCTGTAGTTTTAAGAAACCGGAAAGGTTTTTGATGAATCCAGGGCTCGACCAATACGAACCAATACCTTTAGTCGTACAAGCCAGCCACAGGTTTTGGACTGCAGCTCCCAGTGCGGCGATTTCCTCCCATTCAGGCAGCAAATCGGGATGTGCATCCAGAATGATAAGCGCAACAGCGGCTGATTTCTCCACCTTTTTGCCAAATTCCTGCTGTTTTGCCTCGGAGAATTTTTCTGCCGGCATATATTCCTGAAATGCACGCATTACTTCCTGAGCTAAACTGTCCTTTGCTGCACCGGTAAAGACTTTGAAATTCCAGGGCTGGGTCTTTTTATGTGTCGGTGCAAATCGGGCACATTCAAATAAAGTACGTAAAGTCTCCGTGTCAATTTTCCGGGAATCGTACACGGCAGGTTGACGGGACCGTCGACTTTGTATCAGAGATAGTAGAGTTTCGAAATTATATTTTTCGTCCATAGTAATTAATCAGTAAGTATTCCAAACTGAGTAATTACCTGTTTTGTTCACTATTAATCCGATATTTAAATTTGAAAGTAATCTATAAGTTGTTTAACGTATTATTTATTTTATCCGATTATCGCTTAAGATTCATTTTATACTCCCGGGGTGTCATGCTATAATATCCGGTGAAGACTTTTATGAAATAGCTATGGTCGCGGTATCCGCAGATTTCAGCAATGTCTGCGATTTTTTTATCAGACCGGATGAGCAAATGGGCGGCGAGAAACATTTTAAGTTTCTTCATAAACATTCGGGGAGTTATCTGCAGATTCTCTCTCATTTTTCGGTAAAACTGACTACGGGACATACAGGAATGCCTGCTTAAATCATCCACTGAGAAATTGGGGTTGTCCATATTTTCATCAATTGCAGTAATAATACATTTTAACAGTTTATTAGCAATGTTTGAATCTGCATTTTCAACCAGATGATCCTGATAAATATGGGTAAAAAATACCGGCCCACCATCAAATGCAGAGTCATTCACTGCCTGTTTAATGATGGGTGATTTGAGTTTTACTGCTTTTGGTTTTACTAATGCAGCCATAATTAGGTTTGAAGTTTTGGTTATACATAATGAAGTCCGAAAGCAATGCTTTTACACTAATGAGTTTGACAGTGCAAAAAATGTGACCACTTTTCGATGTTTTTTTTAAAAAAATGAGGAACGATTTATTAAATAATGTACTCCTTAGAATATAAATCTTCAGATTTCCCGGGATAAAATAAGTATATTGGCACAATGCTGAATTGTAGAGTATTTATATGTCTGGTTATTCTGAACTCCTGTGGTTTGCACATCGCTCATCTCTATGCTCAATCTCTGGAAAGTCTGACACCCGCAAACATCACCGGTGATTCATTCGCAGTGAAAATCAATGCATTGCGAGATAAAATGATAGATGCAGAAGACTATGAGCAAATCAGATCGCTGGATAAATACATGGATCAGTTGCCAAAGTATAAGTTTACAGACATTACATTAATCCGAAAGGCCTATTGTTATCATGCCTATGCTTATTCCCGTAAACTGGGTGATTATAAAAGTGCGGAAAAGTACTATCAATTAGCTGCCGACCAGCTAAAATCAGATGATTATCGGGATACCTGGATAGCTTCGATAGAGCAACCCTTAGCAAATATTTATACGCGCCAGGGTGAGTATGATAAGTCGATTGCCTTATTGCATTTTGTCATCCATGCAGCTATGGTTCAGAATGACCCGGAAATGGCTTCGGGTGCTTATAGTGATCTGGGAATAGTATATAGTGACCTGGGTGATTTTGAAAAAAGTACGGAAGCATACACCCTGGGTGAAGCAGCGGCAAAGCGCGCTTCTTCTGTTTCGGATTTATTGCTCAATAAATTAAATAAAGCCGAATTGTTGATCAATCTTCTCCGATTTGTGGAAGCAAAAGGTGAATTAGCGCTGATCCGGCAAAGTATCAATCTTCTTGAGAATCGACAACAGGAATATCAGCTTGAATACCTCAAACTTTTAGCACAGTTGTATTCTGACTCGGGCAATCATAGTGAGGCTCTTAAGATACTGAAAGAGTGCAGAATATTGATAAGCCAGATGAGTAATCCCGATGCCTATAAGCGCGAATCGGCTAAGTTTTACTATCAGACTGCACGGGAGAATCTGGCTTTAGGAAACAGTAATCAGGCATTTGAAGATATTGTATCCGGACTGAAGTTACTTAACCCAAAAATTACCCGACAAAACTTATTATCTACCCGTGTAGTGTATGCAGAAAATACTTTCGATCAATTATATACTTGTCTGGGTGATTATTACACACAAAAATCAACAAACTCCCCTGATTCAAAATGGATAGATTTGGCGATTACTTCTTATGAAAGAGCATTAGCTGCCCGAAAGCTGTTGTATGACACTTATATCCTTGATGGGAGTAAACTAAAGAATCTGGCCCGTAGCCGTAGTATCACAAATAATATCCTGGATTTACTGTACAGAAAAGAACGATTGGCTGGCAAAAATCAGGATATGAAGCAAATTGAATATTTGTTTGAAATCAGCGGTGGCAGGATGCTTACTGAATCAATAATCAAAAGAAAAAAATTTGACCAACTTACTTCAAGCCAACGATCAAAAATTATTCAGATTCAAAAGAATATTAGCCAACTAAATCGTGATGAGTCTTCTGAATCATCCAGGGCATTGGTCAGACTGAAAGAAACACAGGATTCCATCCTGAACAGGATATCGGATAAGGATTATTTTACTGAATATTCGGGTAGGTATATTCATTTTGTGTCAACCGGAAAAAGTGTCTATTCAATGGATAATTTTAGCGGAAAATTAAGTTTTAAATTTTTAGGTAGTTCGGTTTTATTGGACTCATTGAATGCGCATTTTCTGCAAGCACTCAGAATACCAGGTAGTAACTTCAAACAGACTGGTACACAAATCTATAAGATGTTGTTTGGAAGTTTTCGCCGGCTACCGGATAAATTTTCGATAATAACATCTGATCAGTTGGCTCAATTACCCTTCGGAGCACTCACTGATCAGCAGGGTGATTATCTGATCCGGCATCATGTCATTTCCTACAGAAGTAATCTCCTTTGTCCAAAAAATAGCAAACAGAATAGTGGGATCTATGCAGTTGTTCCCGATTACACTTCACCGGGAAGTCCGACAAATGCAATTCGGGGTAATCTGTTTCCTTTGCTTTATGCCAATGCTGAAGTAGAAGGCGTGAAAACCGAATTTCCTGAATTGAAGGTTGAAAAAGTGGTAAATAGGAATACACTTAGACAAGTTATCGAGCAGTCTGATATCATGCATTATGTAGGGCATGCGCAGAGTGGAACGAATATGGGGCGACTATTGATCAGCCGACAGGAAGATAATTTTATCAGTGGAAAAGAAATCTCCTCCTGGTATTCCGGATTGCGACTTGCCGTCCTGAGTGCCTGTGAAACTGGTTTGGGAAAACTGTACGAAGGTGAAGGAATGATGAGTCTGGCCCGTTCATTTCTCGAGAGTGGCACACAAAATGTGATATATTCACTATGGGCAGTCAATGATCAGTCAACTGCCCGATTAATGAAACTTTTCTATCAGGAGTATGCTGTATCGAACGATGCAGCAGGAGCACTTCGTGAAGCTAAGTTGGAATACCTCAGGACAGCACCACCGGAAGCCAGACATCCCTATTACTGGGCTGGTTTTGTGCTCATGACCAATAGCGAAGAGCATACTGGTGGACATTTCTGGGTTTACCTGGTTTCGGGAGTCCTTTTGATAATTATAATATTCATTACCTATAAAAAATTTCGAAAATGAAAAGATTACTTTTACTTGTATTTGCGCTTGTCTGTTACTCAGGATCCCTTTATAGCCAGGTTGATAACCAATGGTATATCCTTAATGGTATGGGAAGAGATAATATTAGTTTCCCTATTCCTGTGACAAGTAAGATCACAATTGATACCATTCAATTGCCAACAACTTCGACAACTGTAACACCAAAGGATAATATCTTTCTGATATGGTCTGACTGGACACATTATAATTCCAGGTATCAGTCAGCTCAACCATTTATTTATAATCCGCCTCATTTTTATATCAACTCAGGGAATAATAAGAACATACGATATTTATACTGGGCGAATATCTATGATGACAATCCTCCACCTAAAAAAATTAAGGTTATCAATGATAATTCCGCATCAAATCCCAATATTTTCTTGCCAACCACTTCCTATCCATCACTTAACCGTATATATGCAAATCACAATGCCATTCCTGTTACAGATCAGGTATTGATTTTAAATGGAGAATTGTTGAAAAATAAGCCCGCTAGTCTAAGTTTTAGTGTAAAGCATGGAGCGACAGTCACACCATTATCCAGTGCGAAAAATTATGTCCATTTGCAACCGGTCTTCCCGGGTATGGGGCAGGCTGGTAGTGCCTTTTCACATGGAAATGCGGTTTATTCAAATAATCAGATCTCCCTGACACCACATAGTTTTAATGCATTTTATTATTTGGCACTGACGATGAATGATAGTCTTTCATTATTGTTTTCAGGAAATGAGGTGCCGGATTCTTTACTATATACACTTTCAAATGGTAATAATGTTATTTCTACCGGGATAGAGCCGATCCATGATAGTGATGATCCGAATGTGATTATTGCTACTGAATTTGCTAAAGCAAACGGGAAATTTTACGTCCATTATAAAGGAGATTTTTTCAATAGTAGTAATCGTGTAGCCGCCGATAAGCTCAAATTTGGTTTTAAAATCCGACGGGGATTTTATTCTGGTTTGAATCTGCACAACCTGGTAATCAAGCATAAAAATACTATGATTCAGGGAAGTACTGTTGATATTCAATCGGATGGTAGTTGTGAAGTTGCATTACCACTGGATGTACGCATCATGAACACTTCACTGGAAGAGGCTACTATAAATTTTGATTTTTATATTGGTCCTTTTGACAGCGCAATAGTCAATCGTACGGATTCATTGATCTCAGGTGCATATACAGAGTTCAATAATAACAGGTTTAAACGATTCCCCCTGACTTTACGTGATGAAACCTATCATCTGAATCTGGAAAAAGAGTCAAAGAGATTAAATAGCATCGAGCCACGTATAGTCACTTTGCAGAGTCTGATTTCTGATTCTGAACAGAGTTTTTGTGAAAAAATATCAGCCTGGTTTCACATCAATTGTTGGTTATTATTGGCATTAATCGTGATTGCGTTTGTTTTGATCTTTAGATTGCGTAGAAGACAGCGATAGCAATGTTGGCAATCTTCATTTTATGGTCAATAAGTATCAGATTTTCTTCATATTGATTAATATTCAAACTAAGTTTGTATCCATTTCGTTTTAATGCGGAATGAAGTCTATTAATATTGCGTGAGCATGGCACACAGACATAGTTATGATGAGCAGGGCAGGCAATTATGTTGTCTTGAAGAAGCAGGGCTGGATTATGGTTTAGCCGGGCCTGCTACTTTCGGGTCAGGACATGTGCACACAGAAGGTGATGGGCATGACCATGCACATTCACATGAAGATGGACATGATCATGCGCACGAAACAGAAGGTGTTTATCAGAATCTACCCATACTGATCTCACTGGTAATCCTGATAGCCGGGATTCTCTTTGATCATTACCTGCATCCATCCTGGTTTCAGGCTAATACACGGTTAATATGGTATATTGCTGCGTATGCATTGGTTGGGATTCCTGTAATGATAGGTGCAGTAGAAGGAATAAAGAAAGGGGACATTTTTTCTGAATTTACCCTTATGGTAATAGCCACCTTAGGTGCATTTGCTATCGGTGAATATCCTGAGGGTGTGGCAGTGATGTTATTTTATTCAATTGGTGAATACTTTCAATCCATGGCTGTCCGACGGGCAAAGACAAATATCAGCGCCCTGATTAGTCAGCGACCGGATGAAGCGCATGTTGTCCGGAATGGCAATGTAGTATTAATAAAAGCAGAACAGGTAGCGATTGGAGAATTAATACAACTCAGACCTGGTGAAAAACTTAGCCTGGATGGTATTCTGGAATCAGAGAGCGCCTCATTTAATACCGCTGCACTGACAGGCGAAAGTGTACCGGACAGATTGACAAAGGGTGAAAAAGCATTAGCGGGAATGATCAATTTGGATAGTACAGCGCTGGTCAGGGTCACTACTGCATATGATGATACTAAACTAAGTCAGATCCTTGAAATGGTGCAAAGCGCGACAAAGCATAAGGCGCCCACTGAATTGTTTATCCGGAAGTTTGCGCGCATATATACACCTATAGTCGTGGCATTAGCCGCTGCAATATGTATAGTGCCTTATTTTTTTGTGGCAGATTATCACTTGAGTGATTGGCTTTACAGGGCATTGGTATTTCTGGTAATTTCATGTCCTTGTGCACTGGTGATTAGTATTCCTTTGGGCTATTTTGGTGGTATCGGTGCTGCAAGTAAACAGGGAATTTTAATCAAGGGTAGTAATTTTCTCGATGTCCTGGCCGGCGTCGATCATGTCGTGATGGATAAGACCGGTACTTTAACCGAGGGAGTGTTTAAAGTTAGTGAGGTAAAAATTGAATCCGGTTTTGATCCGGATATGATCTTGGCAATGGTTAATGCACTTGAGAGTCATAGCACACATCCGGTGGCTACTGCAATACATGATTATGTAGGTAAGCCGGATGCAACTGTCCTGCTGGAAGCCGTCAGAGAATATCCGGGTGAGGGCATGTATGCTACTGTAGGGGATAAAGTAATCCTGGCAGGAAATTTCCGCTTGATGGATCGATTTTCTATCGCCTACAATCTTGATCCTGCCACTATCACTGAGACTGTCATTGCAATTGCGTATGACGGGCAATTCGCTGGTTACCTGACTATTGCTGACGTCATCAAGCAAGAGGCTGTAGCAGCGATACAGGATCTGAAAAGACAAAATATCAGAACTACAATGTTGAGCGGCGATAAAATCACCGTGGTCAAAAAAGTAGCTGAAGTTCTGGGAATACAGGAGGCTTTTGGTGGATTATTGCCGGAGGACAAGGTAAATATTGTAAAAAAGATTGCTTCAGAGGGCGCAAGAGTGGCGTTCGTCGGAGATGGGCTGAATGATGCACCGGTAGTAGCTGTCAGTGATGTCGGTATAGCGATGGCCGGACTTGGTAGTGATGCTACGATAGAGACAGCCGATGTGGTCATCCAGGATGATAATATCAATAAAGTGCCGCTGGCAATTACCATTGGTAAAAAGACCAAAGCGATTGTCTGGCAAAATATTAGTCTGGCATTCATTGTCAAGTTGGCCGTACTGATATTAGGTGCGGGGGGTCTGGCTACTATGTGGGAAGCAGTCTTTGCAGATGTAGGTGTAGCCTTGCTTGCCATCCTCAATGCAGTGCGCATCCAGCATTTTACCCAAGTTAAGTTGTAGTAAACCTTCACAATTGGGTTATGCCTTTATTCCTTAACCTGAGTAGCATTTGATACTGATCTGATAATGAAATTTTTTGAAAAAATAAATCGGACTCTTTTGTCCATTATTATTATTTGCTTTATCTTTGGCGTGCTGCCTAAAGAGGAATAGCTCAGGAAATTGTAGATTATTCGCTTTTCAATTATAGTATAAAGTGTCTGGGCACAAGCCCGGATGCTAAGAATGGTACTGAGATGTGAGAGAGTGGATGCATTGTATTTTGCAATAACATGCGGTTTAAGTGTATTGAAATAGAAAGCAAAGTGAAGCAGACGCAAAACTGATGGATACATATACTAATTGGACTAAGAAATGACCATCTGATATCCCTGGCCCTGGAGGGGTGAAGGGGTCAAACAAGGATATCAGATAGTCAAATTCAATTACGTTTAGTATTCATTTAATCTTCATTTAATTTTTTTATTGGAAAATGGTAAATTGATTTACCACGATAAGGAATTTTATTAACTTTATCAAACCAGTTTAAATCAGGTTTAGCTACAATTTATATATTAGCGAAGTAGCCGAAAAATTAAATATTGGATTTGATTAATTGAAAGTAAAAATACAAATTTAATATATAATTATTTTTAATATGTGTGAATATAATTCAATTAGATCAATTCAATTTTATTTATGTATATTTTAATATTTTAGTGGACATTTATATCCAATTAAGTAAAGATGGAACAAAATAGTTTATTTAGCCAGTCGGGGATTATAATTACTTTAATTCTCATCGTCATTCCGCTGATTGTGGCGGCGCTCATAGTGATATATAAGGCTTATTCAGCTTTTCACACGTATCAGAAGAGAAAAGAATTGGAGCATTTCAATCAGCATCTGCGATCGATGAGTGCTGAAGAATTACAAGAATTAGAGCACCGTCAGGAAGAATTGGGCTACAAGTTGGAGAACAATGAACTGGCTGGTGATAAAGCTCCTGAAGATACACGGGGATTACTCGATCGGATTAAAGGTGTAGAGTCACTGCGATTTGTAGAAATTAAACGAAAAGGTAAGCCGCGACCGAATATAGATCCGGAACTGACGAAACTCATCCTTTGGTATCTCGGATGTGCTACTTTCTGGCTCTTACTTGGGACTTCAGTTGGTGAATATCTTGGAATAAAATTTGTATCACCGGATGTTGATCACTTTAGTTGGTTGAGCTTCGGACGATTACGACCGGTACATACCAATATGGTTTTCTGGGGCTGGGCTTCACTGGCGATGGTCGGATTGGGCTATTATGTCATCCCGAGAGTGAGTAATGTCCCTGTAAACAGCATTCGAACCGGATATATTTCACTTATACTGATCAATGCATCTGTTATTTTAGGTAGTCTATGCCTGATGGCTGGGATCAATAATGGTGGCGGTGAATATCGGGAGTATATCTGGCCGGTTATGGCGTTGTTTGGTGTCAGCATCATCATATCGCTGATAAATTTCCTGAAAACTATTGCGCGCCGGACTACAAAGGAAATTTATGTGTCAAACTGGTATATTATCTCTGCGATGATGTTTGTACTGGTGATCGCTGTCGTTGCTTATATACCGGTATGGCAGAATGGCCTGGGCGAGACAATCGTGCAGGGTTATTATATGCACCAGGGAGTGGGAATGTGGTTTATGCTATTCTGTCTCGGTCTGATGTATTATTTCCTGCCACAACAACTAAACAAACCGATTTATTCATACAGCCTTGGTATCCTGGCTTTCTGGACGCAAATATTATTTTACACATTAATCGGTACACACCACTTTATTTTCAGTGCTATTCCCTGGTGGCTTCAGACAGTAGCGATCGTAGGCAGTGCAGGCATGGTCATACCGGTAGTAGCCGGCACCACAAACTTCCTGATGACTTTTAAAGGCTCCTGGAGTCAATTGGCCGGAAGTTATACCTTACCTTTTTATTTGATCGGAACGATCTTTTATTTTACAGGTTCATTGCAGGGGACTGCTGAAGCATTCCGGTTTACGAATCTCGTATGGCACTTTACTGATTTCACAGTGGCACACTCACACCTCACTATGTATGGTATCATCAGCTTCATGCTCTGGGGCTTCATTTATACAATTGTGCCGCGACTCACGGGTAAAGAGCCACCACACTCGGCGATAGGAGCACATTTTTGGTTGGCGCTGATCGGATTGATCTTTTATACATTTCCATTGATGTATGGATCTACCATGCGTGGACTGATGTGGATGGATGGAAAGCCATTTATTGACAGCGTGGTCATGATGGCACCATACTGGCTTTGGAGGGCGATAGGTGGATCACTGATGTGGATGTCGCATATCATTTTTGCCTATAACTTTTATAAGATGGTAAGTAAGAGTAAGGATATCAATATTCCGGAGACACCCACTGAGATATTGACAGCAAAACAAGAATTGGATCAAAATATAGTAACTAATTAATCGAAATCATGAACTTTTTTGACGATCACAGAAAATTATTTATGGCTGCGTTGGGGCTATTTCTTGGCCTGACAATTATAGTTGCTATTCTACCGGCTTTGAATAATCAGAAGAACAATGCACCACTTCCGGGTGCGCCCAAACTCAGTGAACAAGCGATGTTGGGAAAACAAGTTTATATAGCCAACGGATGTGTCGCGTGTCATACACAGCAAGTGCGAAATGTGGATATGGATAAGATGTGGGGTGACCGCCCGGGTATTCCCGCAGATTATGCTGCAATCACGCGTACTGATTTCTGGCGCAATACAGCTACACTCATGGGTAGTGAACGTACCGGGCCGGATCTGACAAATATCGGTAAACGACAGAGTAGTGAAGCCTGGAACTTACTGCACCTGTTCCAACCAAGAGCTGTCGTCAAACAATCTATTATGCCGGCCTATCCCTGGTTGTTTGTTATAAAACCCGATCTGGAGAAAGGAGATGTAGAGGTAAAAGTACCTGAAGAATTCATGAAAGGAATTAATGGTAAGGTGGTGGCTACTCAGGATGCTTTGAATCTGGTAGCTTACCTTCAGAGTCTGAAACAAGCAACATTACCGGGTGATATTAAACCGCAGGAATTTTTGTACAAGAAAGCTGAAAAACCAGCGCCGGCTGCTGCTGCTGCTGGAGCTGCACCTGCAGGTGGTGATCCCGCCGATGCGCTTGATGGGGCTGCACTTTTTACCCAAAATTGCGCAGTGTGCCATCAGGAAAATGGTGAAGGTCTTCCTGGCGCTTTTCCACCACTGAAAGGTAACAGCATCGTACAGGGCGATGACCTGGAAAAATATGTGAGCATTATCATGCTGGGCTATGATGCCAGCCCTGAGTTTGCCGTGATGACGCCGGTAGGAACTGATAATGGCCTTACGCCCGAACAGGTTACTGCTATCATGAACCATGAGAGAACCAGTTGGGGAAATAAAGGAAAGAAAGTAAGTACGGATCAGGTAAAGAAAATAATGGAAGGATTAACTCAAACAGCAAAACAATAATATCATGGCAGAAAAAGAAATTTGGCTTCACAGCCTGATCACGGAAACACCACAGGAAGGCAGAGAATTAGCAATTAAAATGGCGCGCAAATCGATCGCAGCTATTCAGACTGACCCCGAGATACGAAAATCACTCAGAGACAAATATGCAAATGATACTGCACAGTTAATAAGTTCTGCACAGGTAGTTGCATTAGAATTCCAAACCATTGCTGCGGCAAACAATTACTGGAAAAAATGAAAAAATTAGAACGGGTGTTTACCACCTTTATGCTGATATTTATAACCCGTATATTAACAATGGCATGCCCTGTGTGTGAGAAAAGCCAACCCAAAATCACTGCAGGACTGACGCATGGTGCCGGACCCCAAAGTAACTGGGATTGGATTATTATCGGAGTCATCACTGGGATTACGTTACTGACACTGATATTTTCAGTGAAGTTTCTGGTAAAGCCTGGAGAAGAAAACATTGACCATATTAAAAAATCAATCTTAATCAATTAATCAAATGGAAGCGACTAAGAGTAAAGTGATTCTTTTTATAGATGATGATGAGCATCCTATCGCTGAGATGGCTGCCCCTGTTCAGTTTGAACTGGACACCCGCAAACTCACGGATGGCCCCCACACACTAAAGGTCGTCAGCAAATCTCCTACCGGCAGAGAAGGGATACGGCGGGTTAAGTTTTATGTGCGAAATGGCCCTGCAATCGCTATAGAAGGGTTGTCTGAAAATGATACTGTGGATGGCACTATTCCATTGATGATTAATGCTTATGATAAAGGTAATCAGTTGGATTTTATGATCGAAGGCAGCGAAACACCAAAAAGTGTACCAAGCTGGCTATGGATACTGATGATCGCATTTCTGGGTTGGGCCGGGTACTATATGGTTTCTTATTTTAATCCGGGATAAACAGATTCCTGAATCAGTTTTTTAAATTTTTATAATACAATGACAAAAGTAAGTGCAGACTTTTGGAATTTTGCTGTGCAATAATTAAGGACAAAAAAGTATTAAATAAAAAATGACAAAGAATCCTATTGATAGTGAAGATTTTTCAAAAGCTCAAGGTCACTGGATTCTCGCACGTATGGGTAAGCGTGTCCTACGTCCGGGTGGCAGAGAGTTGACAGAGAAATTAATAGAATCACTCGATATAAATACAGTTGACGACATTGTAGAATTAGCGCCTGGATTAGGTTTTACGGCAGAGTTATCACTAAAACATCATCCCAAATCTTATACAGGTATTGACTTGAATGCGGATGCTATCAGACTACTGGAGCAAAAGTTGAATGGTAGAAATGTAACATTCATTCAGGCGAATGCGGCAGAGACAACACTTGCAGACAATAGTATGGATAAAGTGTGGGGAGAAGCAATGCTAACTATGCATGCGGATCACCGAAAGACCGAGATAATCAGAGAAGCACACCGGATATTAAAGAAAGGCGGGCTTTATGCCATCCATGAACTAAGCCTCTTACCTGATAACCTGGATCCGGATTTGAAAGCAGCTATTCAAAAAGATCTGGCTATGGCAATTAAAGTCAATGCGCGACCATTGACTGAAACAGAATGGAAAGACTTACTGATCCGTGAAGGATTCAAAATCCGTAAAGTAGAAACAAATACTATGCGACTATTGCAATTAGGACGTATCGTTAGTGATGAAGGATTCTTCAGGACATTGAAAATAATTTTCAACATTGTTGCCAATCCACAGGCTAAGCGTCGCATATTGCAGATGCGCATGGTTTTTCAGAAATATCAGAAACATATTCATGCGATTGCCATCATCGCTGAGAAAGTAGCCTGATGAATATTCCTCTTTGAAGGATTAAAACTTCATCAATTAGTTATTGATTTTAATTTGATAGCACTATTGCTTCAGTCCTCACTTACCGCATGATTTTGGCTCATTTCTTCGGGCAATTCAGTAATTCTCCTGCTTCCAATCAATAGAATCAAAAAGCCACTGATTGCACAAGCACACATGACTCCCGACATCGGTATCACAGTACCATTGCTGAAATAACTGACCAGGGCTGTTGCTATAGCACCCATGCCGAGTTGGATTGCACCCATCAGCGCAGAGGCTGTGCCTGCATTGTGACTGAATGGTGCCAGGCATAATGCAGATGAATTAGGAAAAGCAAATCCCTGTGTGGCCAGGAAAACCCAGATAAATCCGATCGTCATATATAAGTCTAGCAAGTGAAGCAAAGCACAGGCCAGAAAGATAATCCCGGTGATCGACTGACAAAACAGGGTTACTCTGATGATTTGTTCACTGCTGTAGCGGCGCAACAACAAATTGTTTACCTGACTCGCCAGTATCAGGCCTACAGCATTAAATCCAAATATCCATCCATAATGCTGTTCACTGACCCGGTACAATTGCATAAATACCGCAGGTGATCCGGCAATATAAGCATACAAACCAGATGCAGCTAATGCCCCTGAAATAGCATAAGTATAAAACTGAGGGTTAGCGGCTACGCTACGAAAACTATTGAGAATGGGTAAGGGCTTGAGCGAAAGGTCTTTTTCTGGCGCTCTGCCGGAGGGTAGATAAAAGTACACTAAACCCAAGGTAAGTACAGCTATACCGGTAAGTACATAGAAGACTGATTCCCAACCATAGATTGCGGTGAGATATCCACCGGCTGTAGGTGCGATAATAGGTGATACAGCGAGTACCAGTACCAGCAATGAGAAAATCTTTGCATTTTCATTCACCGGAAATAAATCCCTGACCAATGCCCGGGAAGCAACCAGACCTGCACATGAGCCAAGCGCCTGTAGGAATCGTATCCCGATCAGCATATCCGCTGTAGGGGCGAGTGCACAGGCAATGGAAGTTAGTATATAAACAATCAGACCGATATACAAAGGTATTTTTCGTCCAAAACGATCCAGTAAAGGGCCATAAATAATCTGACCGGCTGAAATACCTATAAAAAAACTGGTGATAGAAAGTGTAATATGTTCTACTGTAGTACCCAGCTCTCTGGCGATATCCGGAAAGCCCGGCAAGTACATATCTGTGGAAAGTGCACCCATTGCTGAAAGCAAGCCGAGGGTCACGATGGTAATAAAGCGTTTCTTTTTATTCATAGAAGGGTACAAAAGTAAGGATAAAACAACTTGAAGTCTGAGAAATACTACTATTCCAACTTTTGAATAACCTGAATACAGTTATATTAATCGTAATTAAATTTGACCATCTGATACCCTTGTTCGACCCCTTCACCCCTTCTGGGACAAGGATATCAGATGGTCAGATCTTATTCCGAGAAGTATAATTATGCAATGGTCTCAAACATACAAATAATAAAAAAGTATATTGTATTAACTTTAGACTTGAAAGAAGCTAAAATGATTAAATATTTTCTCTTCATAGTGTTACTCACAGTATCCTGGCGCATTTCAGCTCAGGAGGGTAGTACCAACTTGCTAAAACAAACTGAACCATTTATATTAGGTCAAATAGACAAAATCAAATCAAAGGCACTTGGTGAGGAGCGCACACTAAATATTTATCTGCCATCCGGCTATAATGAGAAGGATACAGTAAGATATCCGGTGATTTATCTGTTGGATGGATCGGCAGATGAGGATTTTATTCATATAGTCGGGTTGGTTCAGTTTGAGAGTTTCGAATGGGTTAATCATTTACCAAAATCTATAGTAGTAGGAATTGCCAATGTGGATAGGAAAAGAGATTTTACCTTTCCTAGTTCTGTACAGAGTGAACGGACTGCCTATCCGACCACAGGACATTCAGCGAGGTTTATTGATTTTATCGCAGATGAATTGCAGCCATTTATCGCCGAGCATTATAAATGCAATCGACAGAGGACTATCATCGGTGAGTCATTAGGTGGATTACTGGCAACCGAAATATTATTAAAAAAACCCAATTTATTTGATAAATATATCATCGTCAGCCCCAGCCTTTGGTGGGACAATGGTTCTTTACTGAAAAGTGATGTTAAGCAATTCTCAGAAAAGCAGATTTATATTGGTGTAGGAAAGGAAGGGCTGACACCCTCAGAGAGCCCGCATGTGATGGAGGTCGATGCGAATTTGCTGGCCGATAAGATTAATGGTAAGAAATTCAACGATGTCACGGTCTTCTTCGATTATCTACCCGATAAGGATCATGGTACGATCATGCATCAGGCGGTGATGAATGCATTTCGGTTGATGCACTAGCAATTTCGTAACTATTCACCTCAAATCAATTGAAATCATCATAGATATTATTGCACCAAAATATTGGTAGTGGTGTAACCCAGTATGGGTGAAATATTTATTAGCCCGGGGTTTTAATCCCGGGGGTGGTTAACGAATAAAGATTCGTTTGGCGCTATTTTTGCCCATTTCAATTAAAATAGAAATATACGGAATAATCATAATGCAAAAATTGTGACAAACGTGATTACAATGTATTTAATGTGAATAGTTACACAATTTCATTCCAAATATTTTTTGATTTAATTAGAGAAGACAATTCCTGGTCTTTAAAAGTAATTGTCAAATTAGGGTGTGATTTAGTACTTTTGAACTTTGTTATGAAATGAGATTTCGAATGAAACAATTAAGTGTACTTGTCTTTGGGCTTGTTTTTTTTAGTGCCTGCAGCACTAAGAAGAAGATTGATTTATTGATATATAATGCGACTATCTACACTGTGGATAGCAATTTTTCACAGGCACAAGCAATGGCAATTGATGGTGACAGGATATTAGCGCTGGGAAAGACAGATGAATTGAAGTCAAGGTATGAAGCGAAGGAATCCATTAATGCCAAGGGCAAGTTTGTCTATCCGGGTCTGATGGATGCACATTCTCATTTCCTGGGCTATGGTCTGAGCCTGCATACCGTTAATCTAATGGCTACAAAGAGTTGGAATGAGGTGCTTCAACGGGTCAATGATTTTGCAACTGAACATCCGAATGGATGGATCACCGGGCGTGGATGGGATCAGAATGACTGGACAGACAAAGAGTTCCCGACAAACGAACAATTAAATTCACTCTTTCCCGACAGACCTGTCGTGCTCACTCGGGTGGATGGCCACGCTGCTATTGCGAATGCTAAAGCACTTGCATTGGCACGAATCAAAGCTGGTGATCAGATCTCCGGTGGTGAGATAAAGGTGGAAAATGGTCAGTTGACGGGTGTCCTGGTCGATAATGCACTGGATTTGATTTATTCCAAAATCCCTACACAGACGAATGCTCAGATTGCAAAAGCATTGCAGGACGCACAGCAGAATTGCTTTGCCGTAGGTCTGACTACTGTGTCCGATTGTGGATTGGATTTTCCGGTAGTACAGTTAATTGATACATTGCAGAAAGCCGGTACATTACAGATGCGTATTTATGCGATGTTGTCAGACAAGAAAAGCAATTATGATTTTCTCTTTTCACATGGTAAGATAAAGACTGATCATCTCAATGTCCGTGCTTTTAAATTATATGCTGACGGAGCGCTGGGTTCACGGGGCGCATGCCTGTTGCATCCTTATGCGGACAGACCGGGTTGGACGGGTTTTCTGCTCAGTACGGAAGCACATTTTGATTCGATGGCAAGTCAGATTTATGCACATGGATTTCAGATGTGCGCTCATGCCATTGGCGATTCTGCAAACCGCATTTTATTGGAAGTGTATGCCAAATATCTGAAAGGTAAGAATGATCTCCGCTGGCGGATAGAGCATGCACAGGTAGTTGATTCAGCTGATTTTCATTATTTTGGTGATTTTAGTATCGTTCCATCGGTACAACCGACACATGCGACTTCAGATATGTACTGGGCACAGGACAGGCTGGGCGCAAAGCGGGTACGAAATGCCTATGCGAATCATAAATTGATGGAAGAGAATGGCTGGATTCCACTGGGCACTGATTTTCCGGTAGAAGATATTTCACCGATCAAAACATTCTATGCGGCTGTTTTCCGCCAGGATGTGAAGGATTGGCCGGCAGGCGGCTTTCAGAAAGAGAATGCACTCAGTAGAGCAGATGCACTTCGTGGGATGACGATCTGGGCTGCAAAAGCACAGTTTGAAGCACATGAGAAAGGCAGCCTGGAAAAAGGAAAATTAGCAGATTTTATCATATTGGATACTGACCTGATGCAGGCTGAGCAAAATAAAATTTTGAGTTCAAAAGTGCTCGCTACTTACTCCGGTGGCAAGAAAGTTTATTCTGCAAAATGATGATAAATATCGCAGAAAATAGCAGTAGATAAAATGAAAGAATTACTGGATATTGAAAAATGGAACAGGCGAGATCATTTTTTATTTTATTCGCAGTTTAGTGAGCCGTTTTTTGGAGTTACGGTGAGCGTAGATTGTACAGAGGCTTATCGCAAGGCTAAAGAAAGAGGTAATTCATTTTATCTGTATTATTTGTACCGGGCACTGAAGGCCGCAAATAGTATTGAGAATTTCAGGCTTGAAATTGAGTCCGGTCAGGTGTTTATTCATGATAGTGCAGGCGCAGGACCTACAGTGGACAGACCGGACGAGACATTTGGTTTTGCATATATGCCATTTATTGAAGATGAGCAGGAATTTTACCGAGCTGCGACTGCAGAGATAGAGCGAGTGAGAAACACTTCAGGACTGGAACATGCATCAAATGGCAGGCACATTATACACTTTACGACCTTGCCCTGGCTGGATTTTACTTCATTTTCACATGCGAGACAGTTTACTACCGGCGATTGTAGCCCGAAAATTGCATTTGGTAAGATGACAGAGTCTGATGGCAGCAGAACTATGCCCGTTTCTATCCACGGCCACCATGCCTTGATGGATGGATATCATGTGGGTCTTTTTGTAAGTAGATTTCAGGACTTATTGAATCAGTAATAAAGGCTTATTTAGTTTGATTTCTTGTTGTTTACAATTGCTTTACCCGTAAAGCATTGAGGAAAGTATGACCGTTCTTCTTTTTAAATTCAATGCGGATGTGATTCATCGTATTCGTGTAAATCAATTTCCTGTGGATAGCGTTATTTACTTTATTATTTGATAGAAAATAAGGTGAAAAACCACTCCAAAACAGTTTATCATTTATCCAAACATCAAAAGCATTGGCGTTGGCATTATATCCTGTATAATTAGAGCTGCTGTCTGCGGGCGGTACAGGAAGCAGATCTGCAAAGTGCATTTCAATCTCATAGGTGCCTGGCGGCGCATCTATCTGATATGCACTCAAATCTTGTCGCATGGTTTGGAGCAGTGGTGTATTGGAAGTAGAGGCTATTTCAGCAGTTGTGCCTATCCTACCGGGTGAGCGGTAAAATATTGTACCATCTACATAACCCCAGCTTCCTGGTGCGTAGGCCTGATCCGACTGCCAGGTGATGTCAGTCAGGGCATCGTAGAAAGAACAGTTACTCCCCACATTGATAGCCAGATCCCATTTTTCTTTTCTTGTTTTAATGGTGGAAAATGGTGTAAATTTCGTCTGTAGTATCAGGCTGTCTGTTGCGATCAGACTGTCTCTGATGTAGGCAAAAGCACGAATTACAGATTTTCCGGCAGGAAGTCTTACCTGCCAGGACGCAGTGCAATTATCCGTTTGTTTTGTCTCCAGTAATCGACCATTGACGCTCAATCGTACTTGTTTTTGATTTGAATATACCTTTAATGGTATGTTCATATTTTCTTCATCTGTGACCATATCCCGCTGTGCCCAGTCACGCGAAGCGATATGTACTATGGCAGAATCTTTACGCAGAAATGCCTGGAAATAAAAATATACATCTTTAGGTGTACGGTCATTATACACCAGACCTTTATTGTTAGTACGGGGCATAGATTCCTGTCGGGTAGCTACATTGAAATCGATGAAGTTCCATTCGGCTGCACCGATGATATATTTCCTTTTCATGATCTCCGGAAGATAATGTTCCAGAAACATTTGCTGATATTCAATTGAGAAATCGAAGGTTTCCGGATGCAAAGAATGGAGTCTGCGATCTGACCCTGCACCGAACTCGCTGATGATCATCGGTCTGTCCGGGTACTTTGCATGATCTGTATCTACATATTTTTCAAAATCAGAAAACGTATCCCCATACCAACCCTGATACAGGTTCCAGCCAAGTACATCAGTGATAGAGCTCAAGCCAATATCGTTATTGAAAGTGCTTCCCCCACAAGCCATGACAGAGAGGCGGCTTTTATCTTCCTGCTTAAGTAATTTCTCTAACTCTTTTGCCAGATCTACTGTCTTTTTAAAAAATGCAGGTCTGTCTTCTTTTGCAACTCTGTAATATACCTGATTGATTACTTCATTCATGTAGCCCCAAAACACGACGGACGGATGATTATAGTGCTGGCGTATCATCTCAACTAATTGAGATTTGGCATTTTGCTTGAATGTATCATTGTCCGCGATGACATCGACGACCGGGATTTCTTCCCAGACAATAAGGCCAAGCCGGTCACAGAGCCGCAGTACAGCTTCATCCTGAGGGTAATGAGCCAGCCGGATGAAATTGGCGCCCATCTTCTTGATCAGTGTGATGTCTTTGACATGTACCCTGCCTGGTACTGCGATTCCGTAAGGATATTGATCCTGATGACGATTTGTACCCATAAGTTTCAGAGGTAGTCCATTAAGCATAAACCCATTTTTCGTATCCGCACTGAACCACCGAAGGCCCAAAGGAAGCCCCAGTTCGTCGATGACGAGATTCTGCTGCATCAGTTGTACCTGTACCGTATAGAGATTAGGAGTATCAGGGCTCCAGAGCCGGGGATTATTGATATTCACATCATTCAGTTCCCAATAGCCAGCCTCTGAGGTCATCATTCGTTTGGTCGATATTAAACGCTTATCCTGATAAATATTGGCAATAATAGTAAGTCGTTCCTTCGCAGGATTGGTTATAGCGCCGTGTATATGCACATTGGCTTTAGTCCGGTTTACAATGGGTGTAGAAATAAATACTCCGCCGGATCCATTATTGTCCATATCGAAATGGGCGGGATCCAGTGCGGTGAGCCACACGTTGCGATAGATACCACCAAAGATGGTAAAGTCACCTGAAAGTGGGGGGATATTTTTGCTTTGATTGTCCGCTAATACGGTCAGTTCATTGATTTCATGTAGTAGGCCTGAGGGTAAATGAACATTGAAGGCAGTGTAACCACCACTGTGAGTTTTTAATAAATGTCCGTTCAGATAAACCGCTGCGTATGAATTAACTGCATCAAATCGGATGTAAAGCTCCTTTCCTTGCAATGAATGGGGAATGGAAAATGATTTCTTATACCATCGTTGTCCCCGGAAGTAATCCATAGTCCGGTAAGCATCCGTATTCCAGGTGTGTGGGATCTTTACATCTTTCCAGTCGCCCGGCTGTGCCGACTTCAGGTCTGCATTATCGAGAAACTGCCAACCATCATTGAAGGAAGTGGTGAATCGCTGGGCAAAAGAATTTAAACAAATAAACAGATTTATCAAAAAAAGCCAGGGTACTCTCATCTCACGGTTTTTACAAAAGTAATATAATGAATAACCATTGTTTCTACAGAAAATTAAAAATCATTGATTATAATATATCACTGGAAAGAATTGTATTTATGGTCATTATTGGCAACTTTTATGATGCTAGATATAATGGATAAAAATAGCATTATTTAATATTCTCATTTAAAATGGAAGGTATAAAAAATATGAGAATGTTCTATTATTTATATTTTTAAAGTATATTTACTTTGAGAATAGAATGAAGACCGAATAAATGCATTTTGAGTAAGATTTAATTATGGAACAGGATAACCCCACATTCACACTGGCGACTACGCTGGACGCTATTTTACACAGTGAGCAGGATACAGATGTCAAGACAGATCAACTGGATAAACTTTTTTTGTATCTGCTGAGTGAGTACACCGACAGCTTTCTGATACCCTTCAATTCTGTTTTTGCCCAACTTTCTTTTGCTATCAGCCAGCTTAAGCTTAAGTCTGCTGAAGCATATATATTGCACTATTACCGCATTAATATCATGCATCACGGCCAAGCGGAAATGAGCTCCGATATCGATCCGGTAGCAATTCGTGTAGGTGTGATCCGGATACTGGCAGAGGCAATCAATCCATTCCTGCTTACTGTAGGTAAAGCGGAGCTAAGCTATGCTCTCAATAAGATTCATAGCCGGAAACTCCATGATGAATACCTGAGCAGTGTGCGGTTTGCGATTCAGCGAATCGATGATGACTTCGAATCCATGTATGGAATTGATGAAAGCCGACCACAACAAGAGATCAAGATTATTCTGGACAGAATCACGCAAGAGAATCTGATCAATAATCTGAAGCACAATCTACCTTTTTTTCAGTTGCCCCTGATGGTCAGCTTAATCAGCGTACGAATCATCTCGGGTGATTATCATCCCGAAGCAGTCATATTATATCCGGATTTCCTGATCGATGTGACGGCTATAGCGATGTGTTATGGATTTAATTATCAGATATCAGGTCTGCATTTTCTGGGAAAATTTACACCGAAATCCTATTCTGATTCGATCTTGAAAGGTCAGATCGCCAATTATTTTTTGGATCAGTTGATCAGTCATCAGGATTTAGATTTCAAGCAGGCAATTGGGGGTATATTTAAGCTTAATCCTTTGTTTTTTGCGCAAAAATCGGACCAGGAAATAAAAGATCTAATCAGAGATATGTCCGGGCATTTCCAGAACCTGGTAGAGACGCTACAGGTGCAATTTCCCCAGCAAGGGATTGAACCTGAAAACAGCATGATAGAGCCCTCTTTTTATGCGATTAATTATGGAATCCAGGGGCGGTTGGATCTCTTTTCTCTTGGTGAAGCCCACAAGACTATAGTAGAGCTTAAAAGTGGACAGATTTTTAAGCCAAACAGTTATGGCATCAATCATTCGCATTATATCCAGACACTTCTGTATAACCTGCTGGTGAATCCCCTGAAGGATAAAGTGGTCGATTTCCGTGCATTTATACTTTACTCCATAGTGGAACGACAGAGTCTGAGATATGTACCTGTTACTGCGCCGCAGCAGTATGAAGCTATACTGGTGCGAAATAATCTCGTAGCTATAGAATACAGGTTGGGTCTGATCAATGCCAATGGTGAAGACGTCACGAATGTCTTTGGCATACTGGAAGAGTTGAACGAAGCGAATCTGTTTGGTTTTAGCCGGAGCAATCTGGAATTATTGCGCAATGGATTCAAGCAATTAAACACACTAGAACAAAAGTATCTGCGGGCAATGGCAGGATTCATCGCCCGAGAATATGCACTGGCTAAGCCGGGGATTGTTCGGGATCAGTTTACCCAAGGCCAATCTTCACTCTGGATCAATGGCTATAAGGAGAAAGATGAGCATTACAGCATTTTAGGTTTTCTCCGGTTTGATGCGTCAGTAACTGAGGGTCAGGGCATACTTACTTTTCTGAAATCAGAGAAGACAAATCCATTGGCAGACTTCCGTAATGGAGATGTAGTCCTGCTCTATGTCACTGATGATGCCGGGAGCTTTGTGTGGGCCGGTAGTCAGGTTTTTAAAGCCACTATAGTATCCAATGAAACAGATACAGTAGTAATCCGGTTGCGCAATCCACAGGCCAATCAGACCATATTTAAAGCAACAAACTGGTGGAATATAGAGAAAGATGTCATCGATACCAGTTTCAATAATCAGTCAAAAGCGATCGGAGCTTTTGCACTAACGGATTCACGGAAAAGGCAATTAATACTTGGCTTAAGGCCTCCTGCACAGAATAATGTTGGAGCAACTTGTCAGTTAGATCATATAGAGCCTTATCTCAGATCGGTCATTGAACCAGCGCTTAACTGTGGAGAATATTACCTGATCTGGGGACCACCCGGCACAGGCAAGACCAGTCATGCAGCGCGTCATATCATCGCACAATACACGGCCGAATCATCAGATCCATTGCTGGTAGTTGCATACACTAATCGTGCTGTCGATGAGCTCTGTGAAGTAATCGAAAGTATCGATGGCCTCAGTACGCAATATATGCGGATCGGGTCAAGATATTCTACTGCAGAAAAGTATCAGGATAAACTACTGGATGTGGCACTGGGGGAAATTCCTGACCGCAAGGGGCTTATGGAGTTTATTACTAGCCGGAAAGTGGTGTGTGGCACCTTAAGTTCTATATTGGGGAAAGAGGAGTTATTTGACCTCTTGCATTTTGAATGTGCGCTGGTCGATGAAGCCTCACAGATATTGGATCCACAGATGATACACCTGGTGTGCCTGGTCGATCGCTTTATCCTGATAGGTGACCACAATCAGTTACCTGCAGTCGTAGCCCAACCGGCGGAATACACCCGTGTGACGGATGAGGAGATGAATGCAGCCGGTCTATACAATCTTCGCAGCTCACTATTTGAGCGGCTTTATAAACTGGCAGTGGAGAATGGATGGACGCATGCTTATGGCCTGCTCGCACGACAGGGGCGCATGCATCAGGAAATAATGGATTTTCCGGCAAAGTATTTTTATGAAGACCGACTCGAGACAGTGTTATCCAGGCAACAGGTTTCCTTTCCAGACTTTACATCGCAGGGCACAGGTGTATCAGGCTTTCTGCCTATGCTGGCGACCAAAAGATCGCTGTTTGTTCATGTAGATCCGGACAAAACAGTCTTCTCGAAGATGAATGATCCGGAAGCGATCATGATTAAAAAAATACTAACTGATCTGCGTGCACTCTATGCTTCCCACGGAGCTGATTTGAGAAATACGACGATAGGAATTATCACGCCATTCAGAGCACAAATCATTAATATCAATCAGCACCTGTCAGTTGAACATAGTGACCTCGATATATTGGTAGATACCGTAGAGCGATTTCAGGGTGGGGCAAGGGACATCATTCTGCTATCAATGGTGGTTTCCATTCCCGGACAGATCCGTATGATCAGTGAAACCGGCAAAGGAGAGATCGACAGAAAAATGAATGTGGCGATCACGAGAGCCCGCGAGCAGCTTATTATGGTAGGGAATCAGGAGATATTATCATTAGCCCACTACTATCGGTTGTTTATAGCTGAATATGGCGTGAGGATGTCTTGATATTTCTCCAGTATTTAAATCATTAATTGCTATTTTTTGAACCATTAAGGCATTAAGAGACATTAAGGAGAGGGGCTTAATTTCTTAATGGTTTTTGATTTTTTGAACCATTAAGGCACAGGGAAGCATTAAGGGGTTGATTTTTTAACCATTAAGGCATTAAGTGACATTAAGGGTTTATTTTTTGAACCATTAAGGCATTAAGAAGCATTAAGGGGTTGGTTTTTGAAATTGTCGATGAGCTTCAAAGAAATTGATCCTACAGGTTTTCTTAGTTACAAATTGAACGGGATATTATTTTCATCATTGAATTACGTACTTTGGCAGCCTGTATGAGGGAGTATATTAGAAAATATTGTCAGGAACCGGTCAGGACTGTTGCTTTATTGTTTATTATACTTTGTTCATTTATTGCAGTGTTTGCTTTTGTGATCGTAGCGGATAAGACACCGGACATCAATGAACAGATACCGGGCATCAGTCTCCGGAATCCGGGATTTAGCGTGGATTTGCTGAAAGTGAAGCGGTCGATTCAGATCCAGAAAGGTTCATTTATCCGATCGATGTTTTACGGAAGTCCATCTGAGTATAAGTTTGTCCCACTGGCTGCATACCACATCATTGGTGATACACTGGAGTTTAAGGAATTTGAGCCGGATGTAGATCCCAGATTGTTGCCATTCCAGCGAATGCATCTTGTCAAAATATTATACGGTGAAGATGCTGTAACCGGACTTTCCAGATCAGGTAATAACTTTACGTTCCTATACAATGATTCAATGCAGCGGGTGCGTCCAGTCTCAGATGTAGTAAAAGAAGTGAATCGACACAGCATCATCCACCGGACTTATTGGTTTGGCACGGATATCTTTGGGCGATCGATATTTGACCGCTTGATTCTGGGCTTGCGTTTTAGTTT